>JBEPTW010000053.1:0-21743 GCA_041691855.1 Verrucomicrobiota bacterium
GTTCAAAACCATCGAGTCAATCGTCGAGACCGCTTGGCGTTGGCACAAGACCCGGACGAAGGGCTACGAAGATCGCAAGTAGCCGACCGAGATTGGCTGAATTTTCAGCCACGAAAACCCCCAAAGTGGCTTTCCCTGTCAGCGCCCATTTCCAGAGCGACCCTTGAGATCTTCATTGGCTCTCTATCTTTTCGTGACTTTTTGTGGCCATAAATTCTGAACGATTGATTGGTGGGGCGGATTATCGCTAATCTGCCGTGGCTCGCGCGCCTACCGAACGGCGCATTAGGGATAATGCGCCCTACCCTCAAACTTTCGCCTATCGCTTCTTCGCGACTGGCTTCTTCTGCTTTTTATCGGTCGCGGTCGAGGAATCCGCCGTAGCGCCCCGCGCGGTGAGCGCTTCAGTTACCGTAGCGAACATGTCTTCAGGATGCGTCACTTTCAGTTGTTCGTAGAGCTGATCGAACAATGCCTCCAAATCGGCCGGCGCCGCCGCCACCGAAGCGACTGTTTCGGCCGATTCTCCGATTTGCCGCACTTCATCCGGCAAGTCCTTGGGCAAAATCGCGTCGCCCTGCGCGATCACGGCGCTGCGATAAATCATGTTTTCCAATTCGCGCACATTGCCCGGCCAGTTGTGGCGGCAGAGAATCGCGAGTGCTTCCGGCGACACTTTGCGCGCTTTGGTTTTCTTGCTCTTGGCGAGGCTTTGCAGGAAATAGTCCACGATCTGCGGCACATCTTCCACCCGCTCGCGCAACGGAGGCAGGCGCAGGCGCACGACGTTCAGTCGATAATAAAGATCTTCGCGGAATTCCTTATCCCGAACGAGCGTTTCAAGATTTTTGTTGGTCGCGGCGAGGACGCGAACGTTTACCTTGAGCGTTTCTGAACTGCCGACGCGCTGGATTTCCCCTTCCTGTAACACCCGCAAAATCTTCGTCTGAGTCGTCGGTGTCATGTCGCCGATCTCATCGAGAAAAATGGTGCCGCCGTCGCACACCTCAAATTTCCCGAGACGTTGCGCTGTCGCGCCGGTAAACGCGCCGCGTTCATGGCCGAAAAGTTCGCTCTCGATTAGATTCTCCGGAATCGCCGAACAATTGACGGCGACAAACGGTTTGGAACTGCGGTGACTGTGCCGGTGAATACTCCGCGCAACGAGTTCCTTTCCCGTGCCGCTTTCACCGGTAATCATGACGGTTACATCGCTGCTGGTGACCTGACCGATGATCTTAAAAACCTGCTGCATCGGCGCGGAACTGCCCACGATGCCTTCCTTGTGATCCTCGGAGTTGATCACGGGTTGAACGCCGCCCGCCGAACGAATGTCCGCCTGAGTCCGCAAGGCATTTTCGACCAGTGCGATCAACTTGGGCGGATCGAATGGTTTAACCACGTAATCGAACGCCCCAAATTTCATCGCTTCGATCGCCGTTTGCGCCGTGCCGTAGGCGGTCATCAAAATGACCAACTGCTTCGGATTTGCCGCGCGGATGTGTTGCAGTGTTTCCAAACCACTGATGCCCGTCATGCGATTATCGAGCAAAACCACGTCGGGCGGCTGGCGCTTTACCGCCGCAACTCCTTCTTCGCCACTGGGTGCCTCGATCACCTTGTAATGCTGCGAAGAGAGCACCCGGTTCAACGAATAGCGCACCTCGGCGTCATCGTCGACGACCAGAATTGTCGGAATGGGAGCAGCAGTATCGGCCATGAGTGATTGGAATATGATTAGCGCTTTGCGCGAACCTCGTTTTAATTACCTCCCATGCTCCGGTGGTCAATTAACTTGTTTAAAGTGTTCGGCATCCAACTCGCGGTTCACGTGAGTTTTTTTCTGCTACTGGCCTATTATGGCTATGACGGCTGGAAGGACGGCGGCACCGTTGGGATGTTATGGAGCCTCGCCCTGATCACGCTGTTCTTCGTGTGTGTTGTGCTACACGAGTTGGGACATTCGCTGACTGCCCGGCGCTACGGCGTGCGAGTACCGCGCATTCTGCTGCTGCCCATTGGCGGCATGGCCGAGTTTGATCGCATTCCGAAAAAACCATCGGAGGAATTGTTAATTACGGTCGCCGGTCCAGCCGTCAATTTTGCGCTGGTCATTCTCCTGCTTCCGCTTTGCTGGCGAACTCTGCTGAGTAATACTGAGGTCGCCGAATTCTCCTCCGCTAATTTTCTCATGCAACTCTGGTTGGGGAATTTGTTGATGGGGACATTTAACCTGCTGCCGGTTTTTCCGATGGACGGTGGCCGGATTTTACGAGCGTTGCTGGCGATCAAGCTGCCTTATCTTCGCGCCACGTACTGGGCGGCAAAAATCGGACGGATTCTGGCGCCGATATTCGCCGTGGGTGCCTACTATCTAGGCTTCAAAATCATGTGTATTCTATTTCTTTTCATTTTCTGGGTCGGCGATCTCGAATACAAACACACCTTGCGCCGCGACGAGGAGGACCGCTACTGGGCGGAAATGTCCCGACGATTGAACGGAGTTGAAGCCAGCCCAAACGAACCTCCCGTTCCTCCCCTGCTCAACAAGGCTCCAACTAACATTTAGCAGACTGCTCTTATCGATGGGAAATGTTTTTTGTGGACTTCGTAGTGGGCCTGATACTGGTATTGGGGACTGATGGCGGCGATCTCGTCACATCAGTCTGATCGGTTTTGCACTGACGGTTGACGCTTTATCCTGAGTGCGCCTTGATGCCGGACTCGTTAATGAAACCCCTCTACGATTTCAGTTCGCTGCCTGTGGATCGCATCATCTCGCCGCAAGATACCATGCTCGCGGAAGGATTGGAAAATCAGTACTACGATATTGGTCATCGCGCGTTGGAATTGGTCAAATTTTCTGCGGATCTGTGCGACAAACCGCATTACCCCGATATTCTGGATCTTCCCTGCGGTTACGGAAGGGTGATGCGCTGGTTGCGGGCCAACTATAACTACGCGCGCATTACCGCCTGCGATCTGGAGACCGGCGGAGTTGATTTTTGCCAGCAACGTTTTGGGGCGTTGCCCGTCTATTCGAAATCCGATCTGCGACAGTTGCCGTTCAAGGCCCAGTTCGATTTAATCTGGGTGGGCTCCTTGTTGACCCATCTGCCGTTGGACAAGTGGTTGATCACGCTCGATTGCCTAGCCAACTGGACCCGTGATTGCGGCGTCATCGTCATGTCGACGCAAGGCCGCTATTTCGGCAGCCAGCTTGCCCGGGGTCAGCGTTATATCGTGGAAAATATCCACAAAGAACCCCTGCTGGCGGATTTTGCCCGCGACGGTTTTGCTTATCAGCCCTATTTTGAAGATAAGAACGGTGACTACGGAATTGCGGTTACATCCCCGGAATGGATTGGTCGCACATTGCAGCGCTACCCGAATTTGATCCTTCGGGCCTACCTCGAGCAGGCGTGGGGTATGCAGGACATTATTATCCTCTACAAACGTGAGGGGCATTATTCACCGGTACTCGGCACTCCGGAAATGAATACGAAAACGGAAAAATCCCCCGTCAAGTCCGGCTGGCTGAATAGATTATTCGCGTGAAGAAACGGTAATCCATCAGCTCGCTCGGGAAACTGAAACAAGGTGGAGTCGATAGGGTCATGACGAGAGGGCTTGTGCCCAAATAGAACACATGCCCACCATCCATTGCGCCGGGCGCACGCGATGGTGGATTTCACCTTTGCCCACGCAGCGGTCGCGCACGCAACTAAACCGACACAGTGTTGATGCGAGCCCGGTGCAGCGCTTCGATCTACACCCACTTCGGCAATCAGACTTTTTCCTTCGGCGGATCTTTTTTTGGCTGAGCAGTGGGTTCCGTGATCTGTGCGGTGGGTTTCACGCGGAACAAATGAAGAACGGTGACGAAGAAAACCGGGACGAAGAAGATCGCGAGAATCGTCGCGCTGATCATGCCGCCCATGACGCCGGTACCGATGGCGTTTTGACTGCCCGAGCCAGCACCGTTCGCCCGCACCAAGGGCAGCACGCCAAGAATGAATGCAAAGGACGTCATGAGAATCGGACGCAGCCGTTGGCGCGCGGCGTGGACGGTCGCCTCCACCAGACCCATTCCGCGGTCGAACCCTTCCTTGGCAAACTCGACGATGAGGATGGCGTTTTTGCAGGCGAGACCGACCGTGGTCAAAAGGCCCACTTGGAAATAAACGTCGTTGGGCAATCCGCGCAGACCAGCGGCGGCGAGCGCGCCAATCACTCCCAACGGAACGACCAGCATGACGGCAAAAGGAATTGACCAGCTTTCGTAGAGGGCGGCGAGACAGAGAAAAACCACGAGCAATGAGATCGCGTAAAGCGCTGGTGCCTGCGCACCAGAAAGGCGTTCTTCATAGGACAAACCGCTCCACGAATGGCCGAAGCCCGGAGGAAGTTTTTTGGCAATTTCCTCCATCGCCGCCATCGCGTCGCCGGTGCTTTTTCCGGGCGCAGGTTCACCTTGAATCGCGATGGATGAAAGTCCGTTGTACCGTTCGAGCAACGGAGAACCGAAGGTCCAGCGCTCAGTCGCAAATGAATTGAAGGGCACCATCCCGCCACTGGAACTGCGCACGTACCATCGGTTGATGTCGTCCGGTTTCATGCGGTAGGGCGCGTCGGCCTGGATGTACACGCGTTTGACGCGTCCGTTATCGATGAAGTCATTCACATAGGAGGAGCCCCACGCGGCGGAAAGCGTGCGGTTGATGTCGGCAAGCGAAAGGCCGAGGGCGCTCGCCCGCTCTTTGTCGACGTCGATCTTGTATTGCGGATTATCGGCAAATCCGGAGGGCCGGACATTGGCGAGCACTGGATTTTTCGCCGCGAGTTCGAGCAGTTGAGCCCGGGCTTCCATAAGCTTTTCGTGACCCAAGCCCGCCTCATCCTGCAACCGAAAATCAAAACCGTTTGCCGTGCCGAGTTCGAGGACCGCAGGCGGCGCGAAGGCGAACGCGATCGCGTCCTTGAACGCCGCAAATTTCATGATTGCCCGCAAGGCGATGGCTTTCACGCGATCCTCCTTGCGCGGGCGCTCGCTCCAATCTTTCAGCTTCAGGAAAGCGAGACCGGTATTCTGACCTTGGCCGCCAAAACTGAAACCGACCACGGTGAAGATGGAATCCACGACCGATTTTTGGTCGGTGAGAAAATATTTTTCCACCTTCTTAATCACCTCCAAGGTCTGTTCCTGCGTCGCTCCGACCGGCAGTTGCACTTGGGCGAACATGATCCCCTGATCTTCGTCCGGCAGAAAGCCCGTCGGCAGGCGCAGAAAAACCAACACCATCGCGCCGACGATCAACGCGTAGACAAACAGGGAGCGTCCCGTGCGTTTCAGCAAACCGCTCACGCCGGCAGAATAGCGATTGGCACTGCGATCAAAGACGCGATTGAACCAGCCGAAGAATCCGCGCTTTTCCACGTGATGCCCTTTCGGAATGGGCTTCAACATCGTCGCACAGAGCGCCGGGGTCAGGACAATCGCCACGATCACCGACAACACCATCGCTGAAACGACGGTAATTGAAAACTGCCGGTAAATCACCCCGACCGAGCCGCCGAAAAATGCCATCGGCACGAACACGGCCGACAATACGAGCGCAATGCCCACCAGCGCACCGGTAATTTGCGCCATCGATTTCTTCGTCGCCTCCTTTGGCGAAAGGCCTTCCTCCGCCATCACGCGCTCGACGTTTTCGACGACGACAATCGCGTCATCGACGAGCAAGCCAATGGCCAGCACCATGCCAAACATCGTCAGCGTGTTGATCGAAAAACCAAACGCGTGCATCACCGCAAACGTACCGAGTAGTACCACCGGAACCGCGATCGTGGGAATAAGCGTGGCGCGAAAATTCTGGAGAAAAAGATACATCACCAGAAAAACCAGGCCAATGGCCTCAACCAACGTTTTGACCACTTCCTCGACGGAAATGCGAACGAACGGCGTGGTATCGAGTGGGTACTCCACCTTCAGACCGGGTGGAAAAAATTTGCTGAGCTCGTCCAGTTTTTCGCGAATCATTCGCGCCGTTTCGAGTGCGTTGGCGCCCGTTGCCGGTCGGATTGCCATGCCGGAAGCAGGCTGACCATTGTAGCGCGTTTGAATCGCATAATTTTCACCGCCGAGTTCGATGCGGGCGACGTCACCCAGGAGCACTTGGGAACCGTCTGGATTTACGCGCAACAGGATTTTTGAAAACTGTTCCGGGTTTTCGAGCCGGGTTTGTGCGGTGATCGTCGCCGTAAGACGTGTGCCCGACACGGCGGGCATGCCGCCGAGTTGGCCGGAGGAAACCTGCGCATTCTGCGCCTGAATCGCGGTGGTGACGTCGTTCACCGTGAGGCGGTAGTTCGCAAGGCTGTCAGGATTCAGCCAGATGCGCATGGCGTATTGAGTGCCGAATAACTGGATGTCGCCGACGCCTTGGATGCGGCTGATCGAATCCTGCACGTGCGCGGCAACGTAGTCGGAAATGTCGTCGCGGGTCATGCTGCCGTCGGTCGAGACGAAACCCAAAACCATGAGAAAATTCCGGACGGACTTCGTGACCCGCACACCTTGTTGTTGCACTTCCTGGGGCAACAGCGGCATCGCCAGTTGAAGTTTATTCTGCACTTGGACCTGAGCGATGTCGGGATTCGTGCCCGCATCGAAGGTTAGAGTGATGGTGACGTTGCCGGCGGAATCGCTGGTCGACGCCATGTACCGCATGTTGTCGATGCCGTTCATGCGCTGCTCGATCACCTGCGTCACGGAATCTTCCAATGTTTTAGCCGAAGCGCCGGGATAGGTCGCGCCGATGGAAATCGCGGGAGGTGCGATGCTGGGATATTGGGCGATGGGCAGCGAGTGGATGGCCGCGATCCCGGCGAGCATCGTTACGATGGCCAGCACCCACGCGAAAATCGGCCGGTCGATAAAAAATTTAGCCATGGAGAAATGATTTTCCGCTGTGACTGAAAACTCAGTGAGCCGAGGGGGTTGAAACGACCGGTTCGGAAGCCGCGACCGGCACCGGTTTCACAGGTGCGCCGGGCCGGATTTTCTGGAGATTGTTAACGATCACTTGATCGCCTGCTTTTAGCCCCGACTGCACGAGCCATTGATCACCAATAGCTCGATCGGTAACGAGCGTGCGCGCTTCAACCTTGGAGTCCGCACCAACGACCATGGCGATGCCCTGCCCTTGTGGGTTACGGGTGACGGCGAGTTGCGGGACGAGGATCGCGGAAGGATTCACGCCTTCTTCGAGACGCGCGCGGACAAACATGCCTGGAAGCAATTCGCCGCGCGGATTCGGGAAAACGGCGCGCAGTCCAATCGAGCCGGTCGTGGGATCGACGGTCACGTCGGCAAACTCCAGCTTGCTCGGCTCCGAATATTCCGAGCCATCTTCGAGTAGCAGCGTCACTCGGGCTTCGCTTCTTCCGATGCTTTTGAGCTGCCCACTTTCCAATTCTTTTTTCATGCGCAGGACCTCGGAGGTCGATTGGTTCACGTCGACGTAGAGTTGATCGATTTGCTGGATCGTCGCGAGCAATGTGGCGGTGCCCTGTTGCACATACGCGCCCTCAGTCACCTGCGACCGCCCGATATGGCCGGCGATCGGCGCGGCGACGTTCGTGTAGCCCAGATTGATTTTTGCCACTTCCACAGCGGCCTGCGCAGCGGCGACTCCGGCGTCACCTGCCTTCGAAGCGGACAGGGCATTGTCGTAGTCTTGCTGGCTGACCGCCTTGGCCGCGATGAGATCCTTGTAGCGATCAGACTGCAGACGCGCGGAGGCCGCGTCAGCTTGGGCGCGAGCGCGTGCACCCTCGGCACTGTCCAAGGCCGCTTGGTACGGCGCAGGATCGATCTGGTAAAGAATGTCGCCCTCCTTCACGTCGCTGCCTTCGGTAAATAGACGTTTCAGGACAATCCCGCTCACACGCGCGCGGACTTCTGCAATGCGATATGCCGACGTGCGACCGGGTAATTCGCGCGTGAGCGTAACGGGCGCCAGAGCGACTTTAATCACACCAACTTCAACGGGGCCAGGTGGTGGAGGTGCCGGGGTTTCCTTTTTGCCGCAGCCTGCAACCAGGGAGATCAGGGCGATAGCTAACACACAAATTGACGTGCGCCGGACGAAAACCATGCCGGGGGAACGTGAGAAATACGTGGTCGTCATTGTCATGAAATTAAAAAGATTAGATAGTGCGGTCACCCAAGTCACGGAGCCTTTTTTCAAAATAACGTTTCCAAAGGAAGTTCGCCGGCCATGACGCTTCAGGCTAGTCACAATCGTCGAACCCGCAATCGTGAGAATGGATTCAGGCGTGTGGTCGGAGTCCGGACGATCCTCGCTCGTCGCAGTCAACGGCCACGAATGAGATATATTTTGTTTTTGCGGGGGAGTGGCGCGTGCGTTAGATCCACTGAATGCCTGAATACAAAGCGCCACGGTTCCTCGTTGAATTACTCAAAGCCAAATCGCCTTCGGGCGCCGAGGCCCAAGCGCAGGCGGTGTACGATCACCATGTGAAACCACACGCGGATACCTACGCCAATGATGCGCTGGGGAACCGGCTGGCAACGTTGAACAAAAAAGGCGGCCCCACCTTGATGTTCTCCGGCCACATGGACGAACTCGGGTTGATCATCACTTACGTCAACAAGGACGGTTACATTTATTTCGATACCATCGGCGGACATGACAAGAGCATTATCTCCGGGCGGCGCGTCATCATTCAAACGGCGAACGGACCGGTGAAGGGGGTCACGGGAAAGCGTGCGGTTCACTTAATGGAGGAAGGTGATCGCAAGAAAGTGCCCGAGATCCATGAAATCTGGATCGATATCGCGTCGAAATCAAAGAGCGAGACGCTGCAGCGCGTGGCGATTGGGGATGTCGCCACTTACGATCATGAATTTGAATTGATCAACGGCAGCGTCGGCACCGCACGCGCCTTCGATAATAAAGTCGGAGCTTACGTCGTCGGCGAAGCGCTGATTCGTCTCGCCCGGGAAAAAGCGAAATTGCACGCAAAGGTGGTATCCGTTGCCACGACACAGGAAGAGATCGGCGTACGTGGGGCGCAGACCTCTTCATTTGCGGTCGATCCGCACGTCGCGCTCATCGTCGACGTCGGGCATTCAACGGATCATCCGGATTGCGACCCACGCAAATATGGAGAGACGAAACTCGGAGCCGGTCCGATTCTTTGCCGCGGACCGAACACCAATCCCAAGGTCTACGAACGGCTCGTGGCATGCGCAAAGAAAGCGAAGATTCCCGTGCAGTTCGACGCCGATCCCCGTCCGACGGGAACTGATGCACGTGCGATCCAGATGGCGCGCGGTGGCGTGGCGTGCGGATTGGTTTCGATTCCGCTGCGCTATATGCACACGCCGAGCGAAGTCGTGGATCTGGAGGACGTGGAAAATTGCGTGAAACTCTTCATCGAATTCGCAAAATCCATCGGCAAAAACGAATCGTTTAACTGGTAAGCGGTGGCCGACGATTCCGGCGGCGACGTCGGAATCGTTTATCCACGGGAACTATTTTTTCGCCAGCGCGGTTTCGATGGCTGCCGCGAGCTGCTCCATCGTGAACGGTTTATGGATGACGTCGGAAATATTTAGCCCGACGGCCCCTTTGGAATCGAAAGCCTTACCGTAACCGGTGAGGAGGATGGCGGGAAGCGAGGGCTTGTTTTGATTAACGCCCCGAATCAGTTCTATTCCACTTATGCCCGGCATCGAAAGGTCAGTCATCAGTAGTGAAATCGCATCGGTGCTCGTTTGGAGATAGAGCAACGCTTGTCGCGGATCAGTAAACGCGGTGCTGCGATAACCAAGCTTGTCCAGCATGATGCGTGCGACCTCGACGATGGAAACCTCATCGTCCACAAAAATAATGTGTTCGCCTTGACCAGTCTTCGCCGGCGGAAGCGGCCACGGTTGCGTGGTGCCGGGCCGGGCATCACGGGCGGGAAAATAGAGTTTGAACGTGGTTCCCTTGCCCACCTCACTCGCCACGGAAATCGCGCCGTCGTTGGATTGGACAATGCCGTGGACCACGGCCAGCCCGAGGCCAGTCCCCTCCCCGACTGCCTTGGTCGTGAAAAACGGTTCATAAATCCGTTCCAAGGTTTCCGCACTCATCCCGTGTCCTGTATCGGCGATCTTCAACAAGACGTATCGTCCCGCGGGCAGGTTTGGTTTTGAATCGGCATGATTTCCCGGAAGCGAAATTCCCGACAGCGAAACGTCCAACACTCCCCCTTTCACCCGCATGGCGTGCAGTGCGTTTGTGCAAAGATTGATGAGCACTTGATGGATCTGCGTCGGATCGGCGAGCACCGACGGGATGGTTTCCTCCACTTGCACCCATAGTTGAATCGTTGACGGCAAGGAAACGCTGATCATGTCGATCGCCTCCTTTAGCAGCGGTTCTATTTGAATGACCTCGCGTGCCTGTTCGCGCTGGCGGCTGAACATCAGGATCTGCTGGACGAGGTCCTTGGCGCGGTGACTGGCGAGAAGGATCTGGGAAACATTGCCGTGTCCCTCGTGGGCGGGGGCAAGCGTCAGTTTGAGCAACTGCGCGTTGCCCAGGATGGCCGCGAGTATGTTATTGAAATCGTGAGCGATGCCGCCCGCCAAGGTGCCGATTGCCTGGATTTTTTGTGCCTGACGCAGTTCTTTCTCGAGGCGGGCGCGCTGTTCCTCGGCGACTCTCCGCTCGGTAATATCACGCACCATCGCGAGCAGCCGACCGTCGGGCAGGAGCTTCGTGTGGGTTTCGCCGGGAAACACCCCGCCGTCCTTGCGATGAAAATGATAAATATTGAAGCGACTACTGTCCGTCTGCAGTTCGTGTAAACAACGACCCAAATAAATGTGGTCCTCCCGAGCAACGACATCGAAGACATTTCTATTTAAGAGTTCGTCGCGACTGAGACCGGTGAGTTGCAGGGTGCGTTTGTTGACGTCCAGTAATTTTCCATCTGGCCCGCACAGAAAAACGGCGTCGGTCGATTGTTCGAAAAGCGTCCGATAGTTTTCCTCGCTGCGGGTGAGCGCGGCGGCGGCGCGGCGCTGACCGGTGACGTCACGCGAGCAATAAAGCACAAAAGTGCAACTACCCGAACCATCGAGCAGCGGCGTGAGGATAGTTTCGCCAAAGCATTGGCCGGCCGGAGTGTCATGAACATCATCGTAGGCCAGCAGTTGGCGCGACGAAACAACGGTTAGAAAACGTTCGTGTTTGGCTAGGTTATATTCGGCCGTAAATCCATAGACGGATTCGTTTATCTCCTGCAAAGTCCGGCCCACCAGATCGTGTTCCCTCACGGGAAAACCAGCCGCATTAACCGCGTTCAGGTAGGTTTTATTGACCGAGACGACGCGGAACATCCCACCCGGTTCGACTTTGCAAAGCGCCATCATGTCGGTGGCGTTGTTCAGAATCAGCGAAAGCCGTTGTTCGCTTTCACGCAGCGCTTCCTGCGAGCGACGTCGCTCGGTGATGTCGGTGATCGATCCGCGAATCAATAATTCGTTCCGAACGGGAAAACGGAGCAGCCTTATTTCGCAGGGAATTTCACGTCCCGACCGGCTTCGATGCATCCACTCGAATACCGGAGCCCCACCCTCGGCGGCTTGCTGCAAATAACTCCGGGCTTTCTCGCTGGAGCGTTGCCCGTCCGGTTGAAATTCAGGACTGAGCTCGGCCGGCCCGAGGCGCATCAATTCCTCCGCCGTGGCCTCAAATAAAAGTTCCGCCTGCCGGTTATGCTGCACGAAATGGCCGCGCGACATATCCATGATCACAATGGCGTCGGCGGCAGTCTCGATCAGACGGCGATAGTGCGCTTCGCTATCTCCGACCTGCGCCTTGGCCCGCTCGATTTCACGAGTGCAACGTCGAATCAAAATGGAAAAGAGGACGGTGGATAACAAAACGAAACTCCATTCCTTGTACGGTTCCAACGCGGTAATCCGTGCGGCATCGTGAACTCCCAATCGAAGAACGGCGTCGGCGAAAAACGTCCACAGTGCCGCGGCCCCAAAGAAAATCGCCACCAGCCGCCACGGCATCAACCCGCCGCGGGCCGGCCTAGACTCGCGCTGCGGTGATGATGGGAGAGAGAAATCCATATCCGGACCCGTCCAATTGACGGGTTGAACATGTCTTTTATCCCGGCGACCGCAAGCCACGATGCGCGAAGATATTCGCAATCCTCCATCGCTTGACCCCGGCATCAATCCGTCTTGAGTGAGAGCATCATGGTGCATCCGAATGCTGTTCCGGAAATGACTGTATTGCTCGCGTTCAACACGAGCAATCAACTGGCCGTACGCAAGGCCGGGACCAAACTCGAAAACGCATTTGTAGGCGCCGATCTGACGATGGCGTTGAGTCGATTGGAAAATTGTTTTGTCGAACACACCGAGCCAAAGGAATTTTTCAGGTGTAAGTCCGATCAGAAATGTTACCGTGTTTTGTTCGCCCAGGTGAATCCCCCGGCTTTGGACCATGAGGTTGAGTTTCACACGCTGGAGCAGCTCGATTTGATCAAGTCATCGGTTGCGCCACTTCTCTCTGAGATTTTGGCGGAATTGCCGCCCTATCTCATCGAAATTCCCTACCTTCATCTCGGCGAGAACGACTATATTTATCGGTTCCGCGTCGAGAAGGATCGCAACCGGAATATTTACCAGCAGGACCACGACGCCCGTGATCTCTATCAGAGCAGATTGTGCGATGCGATCAAGACGCTCGCCCGCACCAATGAGCGTTCGGCTTCAAAACCTGCGACCTTGGATTTTGGAGCGGTGCAATATGTCATCCCGAGTCATTTTGGATTCTGCCTCGGCGTAAAAAATGCCATCGAACGTGCCTATGAATCTCTCGCGGAGAATCCCGGTCGGCGGGTTTTCATGCTCAGCGAGTTGATCCACAATTCGTTTGTGAACGAAGATCTGCTGCGCCGGGGACTGCGGTTTCTACAGACGGACAAAGGCCAGCCGTTTACCAGCCAGGGGACACTCGCCCGCCCCGGAGCCAATGAACCATTGCTTTGGGACGAACTCACCAGCTCCGATATCGTAATCATCCCGGCCTTCGGAGCGACCGATGAGGATAAGATGAAATTGATCCGCAAAGGCATTCGCGTGGCGCAGTACGATGCGACGTGCATGCTGGTGGAGAAAGTGTGGAAGGCCGCGCGTGTTTTTGGCCGCGAGGGCTACACCGTAGTCATCCACGGGAAGAGCGAACACGAGGAAACCAAGGCGACTTTTTCCAATACCCGGCGTTACGCGCCTTCCATCATCATCCGGAATCTAGAGGAAGCGAAACTGCTGGGCGACTACATCGCCGAACCGACGGAAGACAAGAAGGCTGGATTAGTAGCGCGGTTTGCCGCGGTACAAACGCTCGGCTTCGATGCGGCGCGCGATCTGGACAGGATCGCGGTCGTCAACCAAACCACGTTATTGATGAACGAAACGTCGGCGATCATCGATTATTTCAAAAAGATTTTCACCATAAAGTATGGCGAGATTGACGGACCGTCGCACGTTGGTGGAGCGGGAAAAAAAGACACCCTTTGCTATGCGACGCAGGTCAACCAGGACGCGCTGCAGAAAGCACTCGCCGAACCGCTGGACGCGGCCTTCATCATCGGAGGCAAGAATAGCTCAAACACCTACCAGCTTTACCGGCTGTGCGAAAAGAAACTCGGCCAGCGCGCCTACTTCATCCAATCGGAAGCGAATATCCGTTCGCGGCAGGAGATCGAACATTATGTTTTTCCCGCGGCGGGTCACGGCCAAGGTGGCCACACCGAGGTCCACCCGCTTTGGCCGGGTGACACCTCGCCGAAGCGGGTGCTAATTACCGGTGGAGCTTCCTGCCCGGACGGGTTAGTCCAACAGGTAATGGCACGAATCAATTCCTTCTTTCGTCCGGAGGAACTCCGGACGATCGAAAGCGTATTGGAAACGTTGGAGGCGAGCTAAACGCCGCCGGAGTCCCAAAAAACCGGAGCCGGCCTCAGCCGAGAGACACCGCGCGACGGCGGAGGAACGTGGCCAAACCAGCAATGCCTAAGAAGGCGACAAACCAAGGCTCAGTGCTTCCACCACCGCCGCTGGAGGAGGAGGAGGTGGTGGTGGTGCTTGCCGTGGGTGCCTTTAGTGCAATCGTGGACACGGACAGAGGGGTAACGACGCGGATCACAGAATTTCCGGTGTCCGCCACGATAATCGCTGACGAATAGACCAGCGCTTGGGGCTGGTTAAACAGGGCGGAAGAGTAAGTTCCGTTCCGATTGCCAGCGATCCCGGCGATGCCCGCTACGGTAGTAACCACTCCGCTGCTCGTGACCTGCCGGATGCAGTTGTTCCCGGTGTCGGCGACAAAAATATTTGAGCCGGCCGTCGCGACACCATAGGGAAGATTGAACAAAGCGAACGCACCAGTGCCATCGTACGCTCCACTAATACCAGGCGAGCCAGCGATGGTCTGAACCGTACCAGCGGGAGTAACCACCGAGGTGGTTGTCGTGACGGTAGCGTCAGCGTTCGTCACCGAAGTCAAAGTAGTGATATCCGCCGTGTTTATTCTACGGATCGTATCGTTGAAGGTGTCGGCAATAAAGAGGTAGTCCGTGGCATTCATGGTCAAACCCGTCGGATTGTTAAATCTTGCCGCAGTTCCCAAGCCGTCAACGTCGCCCACGCTTTTAGCTGCGCCCGCATAGGTAGTCACCACTCCAGCGGTAGTAATTTTCCGGATGGTAGAATTGCCGGAATCTGAAACGTATAAATTCCCCAAGGAATCGATCGCTATATCCGTCGGCGTCGAAAATTGAGCCGCGCTACCGGTGCCGTCCTGACTGCCACGGACACCTGACGAACCCGCGAACGTGGTAACAACGCCAGTGGAAGTTACTTTCCGGATGATTGCATTGCCGGTATCGCACACGTAAATATTACCCAGTCCGTCGTTCACCAGGCCCGTGGGGCCGTTAAATGACGCTGCCGACCCTGTTCCGTTTGCCGAACCCGCAGTGCCGTCCTTGCCGGCGAAGACGGTCACCGTGGAATCGGTGGCGATGGCCTTAATCGAGTTATCGGCGGTATCGGCGACATAAAAGCCACCTAAAACGGGATTAAGAGCAATACCACCTGGGTGCATCACAAATCCAGTGCCAACGTTTGGGTCGCCTCCGGTCCCGCCCGTTCCGCCGTTTCCACCAGTCCCACCTGTTCCTCCCGTGCCGCCTGTACCACCCGTGCCACCTGTACCACCCGTCCCGCCGCCGCTCGTCGCAGTGAATCCAATCCGGATCGTGTGATTGCGCGAATCGGCAATATAAAGATTTCCCGTAGCGTCCACACTCAGGCCGGCGGGATGATCGAACCGTGCGACCGAGCCCACGCCGTCCACATTGCTCGTGCTTCCAGCGACGCCGCCAATCGTTGAAACGACTCCAGACGATGTGATCAGGCGAATGGTGCTATTGTTCGTATCTGCCACATAGACATTCAGCGCGGCATCAACCACGACGCCAGTCGGTCCATTGAAGCGGGCGGCGGTAGAAGCAGAACCGTCGGATGAACCCGCTACGCCCGCGCTTCCTGCAAGGGTCTGGACCAATCCGGCGGGAGTAATTCGGCGAATAGTGTCGTTACCCGAGTCGGCCACGTAGACATTGCCACCGCTGTCGAGCGCAACTCCACGAGGAAAGTTAAACCGAGCGGCCACACCCTGCCCGTCCGCACTTCCGGCGATTCCAGCAGTACCCGCGAATGTACTCACGTTGCCGGTTGCGACGATGATCTTGCGAATGACTTGGTTGTTATAATCGGCCACATATACCGTGCTGCCTGCGGCATCGACCGCCACCGAGCTCGGGAAGTCGAAAGTTGCGGCGGCCCCGATTCCATCAGCGCTGCCAGCCGTCGCGGAAGTGCCCGCGACGGTCGTCACCACGCCCACAGGGGTGATTTTACGGATCAAATGACTGCCAGTATCCGCAATGTAAAGATTGCCCGCCGCGTCCGCCGTCAAGCCGTTGGGGGCAAGAAAAGCCGCCGCGGAGCCTGTACCGTCTCTGGATGCACTCAGGTTAATATTGCCCGCGAAAGTAGAGATGACCCCGGCGGGCGTAATCTGTCTGATCATATTATTGGCCGTATCGGCGACGTAGATATTTCCGCCCGAACCCACGGCTGTTCCTGATGGACCATCCAAGAGGGCCGGAGTCAGATTATATCCGACCCCATCGGATGCGCCCGGGACTCCGGCCACACCCGCGACGGTAGTCACAACTCCGCTTAGCGTTACTTTCCGGATCAACGAATTATTATAATCCGCGACATACAGGTTGCCCGATCCGTCAAAGGCCAAGGAGGAAGGATGGTCGAAGCGCGCTGCGTTGCCGGTGCCATCAACCTTGCCTGGGGTGCCCGCCAAACCAGCGATCGTTGTCACGTCGCCATTCGGAGTCACCTTTCTGATGGCGTGATTGAGTTCGTCCGCAACATAAAGATTCCCCGACGCATCGAGGATCAACGCATTCGGAAAATTAAACCGGGCGGTGCTGCCATTACCATCGGTGCCACCGTAAGTATCGGCCACTCCCGCCAGCGTGGTGACGACGCCTGCCGAGGTGACTTTGCGAATGGTGTTATTTCTGCCGTCGGCGACATAGACCGTTCCCGACGCATCGACCGCCACGGCGCGCGGATTATAGAACAGCCCCGGAATGGTGGAGGACGAATCGGTGTTGGTATGACCAAAGGTGCCCGCCGTTCCTGCGAGAGTGGAAACAACGCCCGCACTGGTTATTTTCCGAATCGTATTATTGCCGGAGTCGGCCACATAAAGATTTCCGCTGGCGTCGATGGCAATTCCTGCCGGGTGATTAAACAGGGCGGCCGTGCCGGTACCGTCTGTACTGCCCAGCGTCGATGCCGTACCGGCGAACGTTGTCACCACACCTGCCGGGGTAATTTTCCTAATGGTTGAGCCATTGTAATCGGCGACATAAAGATTGCCTGCACCGTCGATGGCGGGTCCTTGCGGCGTGTAAAACACCGCGCCAATTCCCGTACCATCCAGGGTTCCGGGCTGTCCCACCGTTCCAGCAAACGTCGTAACCGTCCCTGTCGGGGTGACTTCCCGGATAAGCTGATTACCCGAATCTGTCACATAAAAATTGCCGGCTTTGTTGAGGACGATACCGCTGGGATTCGCGAATAGCGGGAATCCAATTCCGGCATTGGAACCATCTATGTAACCTGGTGCGCCGCCAATTCCAGCCAGCGTCGAAAAAGTATAACTTGCCTGGCCGTGGACCGATGGAAGGCCGAGACAGCAAGAAGCCGCCAACACCAATCCTACAATGGAAAACCCGGCCTTGGGCGGGGTTTGGCCCGTAACATTCGGGGCGTTTCTGGATGCGTTCAGGACGGGCGTTTCAGCGGGATTCATTGAGGGAAGTTGTGTCGACAAATTTTCAGACGATGCGTTCCAAGCGACGGATTTGATGGCGCCACCTGATTTTTCATCCAATCAAACCAAATTGGGAATCTGGACGTATGAATGTGCGCTACTCGCTTGGCAAGCCACTGGAGTGGAATTTATCCGGTCAGCCGGCGGGGGCAGCACACACTCGGACAGCTTTCCCCGGCGTTGCGCGTGGAAGAGTTCATCAAAGAAAAGACCAGTGCGAGCGTCTCGTCTTCTCATCTACCGGTCAAAATTTAATATTGATACCGCCGCGAAGGCCAACGGAGCTCCCCAAATCAATCAACGCATCACGTGCGCCAATCGTTTGGGTGTAATCGCCGAGCTTTTGTGCACTTACTCCACCGAAAACCCCCAAGGTATCGTTGGTCGTCCACTCCATATTGAAATCGGCATAGTAACCGGTCATGAATTTCGACTTATCGCTGTCCTGATCAGTGGTGGGATTGAGAACGACGGTATCAAGCTCGGGAATTTGCAAGGATTCGACGGCTGAATAATGGGTTCCAACGTAGGCGCCTGCGACGCCTACGCTCGCGCTTAACCCGAAACGATCCGTCAGTTGTGTTTTAATCGCGGGTCCGAGTTTTAACATAAAGTACGCGCCTTTGATTTCCCAAAGCCCATGGACGGTGGCACCACCCACCGTCGGCGTATTCGTGGTCAGCGATGGGTCTGCGGTGGCGGCGAGCGGAACGGTGGTTTCAATACTACCGGTCGAATCGTAGCTCCGGCCGACATACGGAAGTGGCGTATCGCCCGTCGCAACCGGAGCGACCGAGCCCGCAGGCAACGCGTAGTAATCAGTCAAGGTATGCAGAGTAGCGTGAACGTCACCCGCGACCTTGTTATTGATGCTATTCAGTGCCGCTCCCATGATGAAACTAAGTTCGGTGCGTTTGCCAAATTTCCGAATGGCGTGGGCAAATTGAAGTTCAACGCCCGCCGATGGACCCTGCTTATTTGAGAAAGACGCACCATCAGTCGTCGCACTATAACTGCTCATGGCAACGTAGCCAGGCATCGCAGTGGTTTGGTCCGCTGTAGAATAACCCCAATTACGGGTCAACCCGGGAGTATAGGCAATTTTGTCCGTCGCCACGATTCGATTTCCATCCGCGTCGGACACATAGGTGAGGTAGTGACTGCCCGGTTGAGACGTCTGACCACCATTGGCGTCCAATTCGTCAGCCCCTGGCGAATCGAGATCGACGTGGCCATTATCGTAGGTGCGAGCGATCACCGCGCCGAAAGAGGCGGGCTCAATCGGCGAACTTACCGCGACCGAACCCAAGTTGCCAAAGCGAACCTTTGCACCAGAGGTAAGAATATGAAACCCGACCGAGACGCTGTTTTTCGGCGTGTACCACTCGGAGGCTTCCGTCCGGACTAATTTTTCAATACGTTCGTCCTCATTGGCAGTGGTCTCCTGAGCGTGAAGGAAGACCGGGGCGATCAACAGTACTGGAAAAACAATCAGGCGAAGCGGGCAAAAATTCATGAAAGAAAAATCCATAGGGGCGGGATGCAGGCTTGGAAAGGGTAAACTACGTTTAGTTCCCTCAAGCCTTTTCCATCGGCCCTTTTGGTTCCTGCTTGATCAAGCCCGCCTTCAACATGGCCCGCCTGACATCCTCCGCTTTCTGCTCGAGTTCCGTTTCGCGCTCCTGCTGCGACTGCATTTTTTCAAACAGCGCAGCCTCGCTCTGCTCCAAAAATTCCTCGCGTTCCTTGATCGCCTGCCGCTGTTCTCTCATTGAAGCCTCTTGACGATCAAGCTCCTCCTTCAGTTTGCCGAGGGCTTCAAGTTCGGCCGGGTTGACCGACGAAGCAATACCCGCCGCGGGCGGCTGTTTCCGCATGGCATCGATTACTTTTTCCCGCGCCATCAAAAGCGCCTCCATCTCGGCCAAGGCCCGATCCCGCTCGGAAAGTTTATTCTCGGCCTCCGCGAGCGCCATTTCGCGCTCGGCCACCTTGGTCTCCAAGGCCCGCAAAGCTTTCTCCAATCCTTCCACTTGGGTCCCGCTGAGCGCAGGTTTGCCCGAGGTCCACGGTGTCCGCGACTGGGACATGATCGCGTCGATTGACCTCCGGGCCTCGGCGGTGGCTTGAGACGCCTCTTGAGCCCGCTGGAGCGGACTTACCCGACGGGGCAACACCAAAGGTTTGATTCCGGTGGGCCGGCTTTGAAATTTGGCAGCGGAACTGGCTGAACCCGGCGGCGCGCCCGTCGGAGGTTTCGATGCGGAAGAGGCCGGCTTGCGAGAGCCGGGAAGAGATGACGAAGGATTATCCACGATTTATTTTTCCACGAATCAGCCCCGGCCGAAGAGTTTCGAAAAGAAACCTTTCTTTTGCGATTCTGCGGGTGCCGAGACCGACGGTGCTTTCGGATTGGCCTTCACCAAGCCCGATGTCAAACGAACAGCAATCGCCTCCCGGGCCGGATCGTTGATGACGACGAAGTATCGTTCCAAAGTATTACCGCCGCTCAGCTCCGCGAGCAAAGCCTCTTTTTGCGTTTTGAAATAGTCCAAGGCAGCGACGACCGTGGCTCGCAGCTGATTTTCGATCTTTTCCACTTGATCCTTGGATATGGATTTTGCCACCGCGGCATCGGCCGTGTTGAGCTTCGCACCATAATGCCTCGCGAGCGAAATCTGCTCTGAGCGGGGAAGACCGGCAGCAATAAGGCCAATGGTTTCGGCCAGATGGAGCCCGGTGGTTCCTTTGCGATAGGGAAGAAATTTAGCGATCGCTTCCTCGTCGCCATGAGTAAGCGCATTGAGGGAGGTACGGAAATCCCCACCCAGTACCACGCGGGTCGACATTTGCTGGCCCAAATTTGAAAAAGCACCAATAGTAGTGACCCCTTCGGAAGCACATACAACTCGCGTGTCTTCGCCCAGATTTGTCAGCAACAGCGGAAAATCTTCTGGAATGGCGAGGCGCGAAAGCGTTTTCAGGATCGGGTTTTCCTTCGCCGCCGTTTCCTCAACCTGAGCGACCATGTCGCCAAAGGGGTCATCGAAGGCCAGCGTTTCCTTTAAGATATTGATCAGATGATCCGCCTGCTCGGCGCGGCCGGCAATCTCGGGGAGCATTAACAATTCGTCATAGGTGAAGTCGATGTATTTGGAGGGCTTTTCCTCCTCGCCTTCGTGCGGCCATTCTTTCGTGTCGAGGTTTTGCGCCAGACTGACCAGCGAAGTGTCCGCCATGATGGAATGGCGAAATTTTTTCCGGATCTCGTCCCATTCGGTGCTATTGAATTTGGCCATAAAGCAAGTTCTCTTCGATCAATTACTGTGGTGGTGGATTTTCAATAATTTCGTTCGCAAACCTCAAGTAATCGTTGGCTACACTGTCCTCGTCGGTGGCTTCGGTGCCGACCAGAAAAACCGGTAGTCCGAGGGTAACAGCGCGGCGCACAATCATCGCGTCGCGGATTTGCGTGGTGCAAATTTTCGCCGCCGGCGCGCACCCTCGTTTCTGGGTCTTGAATTGATTCAAGCGAAGTTGCATGCGCATCTTTGGAACTTCGATATCGGTATTCGCCTTGATCGAATTGAAGACAATTCCGTACACCATCGCCGCCGGGCCCATCGCGGTGGTGCGGAAACTCGCCGAGGTTTGCTGGAAGCGAATCAGTTTTTCGACGAGCAACGTAAATCCAATCAGACTGAGGGCGTCCGGATTGGACGGCACATAAATTTCATTGGCGCAGTAAACGCCGTTCTGGGACGCGCGCAGAACGTTCGGAGGGCAATCGAAAAGGATATAGTCGTAGTTCTCCTCAATCTCGGCCAGCTGCTCCTGAAAAATAACATACGAGGGCCGCTTGGGATCGGTTTTGAACTCACCCTCAAGATCCACCAAGTTAAACGTCGTCGGGACCAAGTCCAAACCTGGCAAAAGTTTTTCCCCGTCCTTTCCTTCAACGACATCTTTGATCACGCATTCCGACAATCGCGCCGTGCCCGGATCAAAAATCGAATAAACGGAGCCCTTACCCGTGGAATTTATTTTATTCCAACGTTCAAGCCGCATCAACCAAATGCTTGCGTTGGATTGCGTGTCGAAATCCAAGAGAAGAACCCGCATGCCACGCCGAGCGAGACTTGCTGCTGTATTTACGATCAGCGAAGTCTTGCCGACACCGCCCTTGTAGTTGAGGAAGGCTATCTTGCG
>JBEPTW010000054.1:0-21091 GCA_041691855.1 Verrucomicrobiota bacterium
GCACTCCCGTGCAAGCAGTTGCATCACCACGTTCTCATCCGGTGGGACGGTACTGTTTTTTTAACGTGATTTCAAATGGTTCAAACATGGCATAAATGGATCCCGCGTTCTGGCCTCACGGGTTATTGCAAGACCATGATGATGGGTGGAAGGATTTTGACTTTTAGTGTTTGCGCAGTTCTGTTTGGTCGCCTCTTCGTTCACGTAATTTTTTGCCTTCATCAATTCGCTTTTCGCGCTCTCGGAGAAATTCTCCGTGCCACGCTGGCGAGTCAAACTGATTGGCATTGGCACTCAAATGCCGCCAGAGCGCTTCGATTGCGCTCAGCTTCTCGGCAATCGTTGTACGATCAAGTGCAAGTTTTACGTTCATGAGGGCTGGCCCGTAGAAAATGGATAGCCAGACCTCCGTGGCGAGCAAGCCGGTTTGTACCGTTTCGGGCTCGTAGGCGGGATGAGTGGCGACTTTGCCTGGGCGCTTGGGCCCATTCAGGTGATGTCTCGAGAAACGGTGACGGCGGCGGCTGACCACTCTAGTGGTTTTGGTTGCGGGTTTGCAGTCGGGCGCGGGTCATGCGTTCGCGCAGGCCGCCTTCTTTGAGGAATTCCTGCTCTAGCTGGCGGATTTGTTGGTCGAGGAGAAAATTAGCTTGGTTGATCAGGCACAGGGCGATGTTGGCGACGACGGTAGCCGAGCGGGTTTCGGCGAAAGATTTATAGGACTCATAGGTCACATGAAACCATACTGACTAGTCCTTAGCATAGACTACACTTGGAGCAGAAAAGAAGGCCCGGACTAACTGGGGATTTGCTTTGATATTCGAGAGGTCGCTTTCGACCCGAGCCCGGAGTGATTCATTTTTCATGAGCGGTTTTTTAGCGACGCCGTTGGTCTTGGCATGCGGCCAGACAAACTCGTCGGGATTGAGATCGGGTGCGTAAGGCGGTAAGAAGTGTAACTCCAAATCGCCGCAGCATGCGGCCACATAGGTGGCGACGACCTTCGCCCGATGGCTGGGATGCCCGTCGACCACCAAGAACACCACGCCGCGTCCTCCCCGACGAAAGTCTTTGAGAAACGAAACGAAGCGCGTCGCATTGAGCATCCCGGTATAGACTTGGCTCCAAAACTTTCCGGTCGCGCTTACGGCACTGATGGCACTGACCTTCTGCCGTTGCCCAGTGGTCTGCACCACCGGCGTCTGACCCTTCAGACCATAAGTTCGGCCCAGATTCGGTTCGGAACTAAAGCCCGCTTCGTCCAGGAAAAAGATCGCGGCCCCACGTTGCTGCGCTCGACGGCGCAAAAGCGGGTACGTTTGCTCCAGCCACGCTTTTACAGCTTTGGGATCTCGTTCATATGCCCGGCGCAACGGCTTCTGCGGCGTGATATCCAACCGGGCCAGCAACCGACCCACCGCCGTCAGCTTCAAGGTAATGCCAAATTTTTCTTGGATCAGTTGCGCCACAATCTGTCGGGTCCACAAACCAAACTCAAAACCATACTGCCGGGGATCCTTGCCGGCAATCCACCGGCGAACCTGCCGGCCCTGCACGGCCGTGAGCTTCGGTCGCGGACCGCTCGCTTTCTTCATCAGCAATCCCGCTTGGCCTTTCTTCTGATGCCGGCGCAGCCACGGATAGATCGAAGTCCGGCATAGTCCCAGCGAATCCATCACCACACTCGGTGCCTCCCCATCCTCAGTCACTCGCCGCACGGCGATCAGGCGAATGGCTTCCAACGCTTTATGGTCCAGTTTCCGTCCGTCTTGTTTCATCAGAAACAATAAAACAGCTTTCTGTTATGTAGTCTATCCTAAAGACTAATTAGTAAGTCCTAGCCCGACTTCCGCAACTGGAGGTTGAAAATGAGATTTTTCGCGAGGTTCTGACATCTAAGTTGCTGACGTATCGTGATCGTATTTTCAAAAGTGCGTGTAGTGGCGACCAACCCTATTTACCAATTTCGAATTTCTGCTAGAATCACAGGTGTGAAGTGTGATCAGCGCAAAAATCGTCCTTGGTTTTGATTTCATAGCCTTCGCCCAATCTCAGTGGACATGTAGTGGCGACCTTTTCCCGTAACGTTCTGTAAATCAACGCAGGCTCCTTCGAAAAACCCTCCAGTAGCGGAAGTCGGCCTAGTTTTCGAACGAAGAGGGCTTCCTTGGAATCTTTCGGCCAGAGAGGAAGATCGCGCACCCGCAGGAAGTCTTCGTAGTCGGCCAACAGTTCCTCCTGGCTGGCACGCGCGACGTTGGTGAGCTTGATTTCCATTTCTTTGGACGTTCCAGAGGCTTTGCTTCCCTCGAGAATGTTTTGTTTGCCGGAACGGGCGGCCTGCACCATCTGGTCGATCGTCCGGTCATTCCGGGCGAGGAATCGCTGGCAGAATCGGTAGGTGAGATCGTAGATTACTTCGGCTTTCTGATAGGAGAGTAGCTCACGGTAGTTGCCATGGGCTGGAATGAAGCCAGGGGGATGGGGCATGCATAAGTCTTATAGGTCACATAGGACCTATTGAAGACACCAGAGCACCCAAGTTTAGGTGGCTGCGGTGGCTTAGCTATCCGACCCAATCCCGTGCATTGTAGAATAATTTCATCCACGGGCTGTCTTCGGGCCAGTCTTTGGGGGACCAGCTCATGCAGGCGCTGCGATGCACGCGTTCGGGGTGGGGCATCAGGATTGTCACTCGGCCGGTGGTGGTCGTGAGCGCGGTGATGCCGAACGGAGAACCATTGGGATTGAGCGGATATTGCTCGGTGATCTCGTGTTTATTATTCACGAAACGACCTGAGACCAAACCGGAGTCGCTGAAGACTTGCGCGGCATGCGCGTCTTTGAATTCGGCAAAACCTTCGCCGTGGGCCACGGCGATCGGAATCACGGAGCCTTCCATCCCTTTGAGCAGCACGCTGGGACTTTTCTCGAGCTTCACGGAAACAAAGCGACCCTCGTAACGCTCAGATTGGTTTTGCACGAAACGAGGCCAGAGGTCGGCGCCGGGGATGATCGACTTCAGGTTGCTCATCATCTGGCAGCCATTGCACACGCCGAGGGCGAAGGTGTCTTCGCGTGCGAAAAACGCCTTGAACTCCGCGCGCGCCGCCGGGTGGAACAGCACGCTCTTGGCCCAGCCTTCGCCGGCACCGAGGACGTCGCCGTAGCTGAATCCGCCGCACGCGGCGAGGCCGCGAAAATCCTTGAGCGATACGCGCCCGCTGAGGATGTCGGTCATGTGAACGTCGACGGCGCGGAAGCCCGCACGGGTAAATGCGGCGGCCATTTCCACTTCACCGTTTACGCCTTGCTCGCGGAGGATCGCGACGGCGGGGCGGGCGGAGGTTGATCGGACCGATCGCTCGGATCCGACTGATCGGTCCGATGAGTGATCAAACAAGATCTTCGGCGTGATTCCGGGATCGCTGCGATCGAGCTTTAGCTGGTATTCGGATTCGGCGCAGGCGGGGTTGTCGCGGAGCGCGGAAATACGGCGGGTCACATCGGACCAGAGCGCGCGGAGCGCGGAGAGGTTTTCGTTGAGGATCTCCTGGCCGGATTGCTTCACGCGGAGCGCGTAGTGCGGGTTCAATGTGCCGATCCGCGAGACGCAGGCTTTCAATCCGTTTTCTCGCAACACGAGGTAAACATCATCGAAATCTTCTTCACGGATTTGAACGACGGCTCCCAGCTCTTCGTTGAAAAGCGCGCCGAACGGATCGTGAAGATGCGGGATTTCGAGGTCGACTCCGACATGGCCAGCGAAAGCCATTTCGACGATGGTCGCGAGCAAACCGCCATCGGAACGGTCGTGATAAGCGAGGATTTTCTTTTCGCGGCCGAGTTGCTGAATCGCTTTCCAGAAATTTTTGAGATCCGCGGGATTGTCGACATCGGGTGGAGCTTCACCGGTTTGAGAGACGACTTGCGCGAGGATCGAACCTCCAAGGCGGTTTTTGGAACGGCCGAGATCGATCAGGAGCAAGACCGTTTCGCCGATGCGGTTGTTGCTGTCGTCGTTTAAACTTTCAGAACCGGGGTCAGCGCCCCCGGCTACAGGGGTGTCGTACTGGAGTTGCGGTGTCAGCGACAAGCGGATGTCGGTGACGGCGGCGAAGGCGGAGATGATCAGCGAGGTCGGCGCAGTAACGCGTTTGCTTTCGCCGGTGTCGCGGTCTTTCCACGCGGTGCTCATGCTCATCGAATCCTTGCCGACGGGAATCGTGATCCCGAGCGCCGGACACAATTCCATGCCGACGGCTTTGACCGCAGCAAAGAGATCGGCACCGTCGCCAGGAATCGCGGGCGCGGCCATCCAGTTGGCGGAAAGGTTCACTTTGCCGATGTCGCCAATTTGCGCGGCGGCGAGATTGGTGAGTGCTTCGCCGACGGCGAGACGCGCAGACGCGGCCGCGTTGTTGATGGCGACGGGAGTGCGTTCACCCATCGACATCGCCTCGCCGGTGTAGACATCGAACGAAGCGGCGGTGACGGCGCAGTCGGCGACGGGAACCTGCCACGGGCCGACCATTTGGTCGCGAACGATCAGGCCGCCGAGCGTGCGGTCGCCAATGGAGATGAGAAAAGTTTTATCGGCGACGGTCGGGTGGGAAAGGACGCGGCGGACAGCTTCAGCGAGTGGGGATTTTGTAGCGGCAGGCGTCCCCGCCTGACGGAGAGTGGAGGCTCCACCGGCGGGGACGCCTGTGGCTACGGACAGACTGCGCAAGTCGATGGGCGCGAGTTGGCGGACGAGCGATTTGTCCGAACGCGACATGCGCGGCGGTTTGCCGAGGAGTACTTCGAGGGGAAGATCGATCGGCGTATTTTTGAAATGCGAATCCTCGAGGACGAGTTGCTTTTTCTCGGTGGCTTCACCAACGACGGCGAAAGGACAGCGCTCGCGGTCGCAAAGCTGTTTGAAAACCCCGAGGCGGGCGACGGGGACGGCGAGGACGTAGCGTTCCTGCGATTCGTTGCACCAAATTTCGAGTGGCGACATGCCGGGTTCGTCGTTGGGCACGGCACGGAGTTGGAAGCGACCGCCGCGACCGCCGTCGTTGACGAGTTCCGGGAGCGCATTGGAAATACCGCCGGCACCGACATCGTGGATGAAAGAAATCGGGTTCTCATCGTCGAGTGCCCAGCAGCGGTCGATGACTTCCTGGCAGCGGCGTTCCATCTCGGCGTTGTCGCGCTGCACGCTGGCGAAATCGAGATCTTCGTTACCCGAGCCGCTGGCCATGGAACTCGCGGCGCCGCCGCCGAGGCCGATCAACATTGCGGGTCCGCCGAGGACGATCAATTGGTCGCCGGCGTTGATGGCGCCTTTTTTGATGTGGTCGGCTTTGATGTTGCCGAGGCCACCAGCGAGCATGATCGGCTTGTGGTACCCGCGCCACTCCGTGGCGGAGTGAGCGGCAGATGGTGAGCGCTCACTGGCAATCGCCGCCGGCACTTCCTGTTCGTAGGTGCGGAAATAACCGTTGATGGAAGGACGGCCGAATTCGTTGTTGAAAGCGGCGGCGCCGAGCGGGCCTTCGATCATGATGTCGAGGGCGGAAACGATGCGGCCCGGTTTGCCGTTTTCTTTTTCCCAAGGTTGAATCGCGCCGGGAATTTTGAGGTTCGATACGGTGAAACCGGTGAGGCCTGCCTTCGGTTTTGAGCCGCGCCCGGTCGCGCCTTCGTCGCGGATTTCACCGCCGGAACCGGTGGCCGCACCGGGAAACGGAGAGATCGCGGTGGGATGGTTGTGCGTTTCGACTTTGCAGAGGATGTGGATGTCTTCCTGGTGCGCGCCGTATTCGTTCGTCTTCGGGTCGACATAGAACCGTCCGCCTGGCGTGCCGGTGAGGACGGCGGCATTGTCCGTGTACGCGGAGAGGATGCCGTCACTGTGCAGTTGGTACGTGTTCTTGATCATCTGAAACAGCGATTTGTCCTGCTGTTTCCCATCGATTTCCCACGTGGCGTTGAAAATTTTATGCCGGCAATGTTCGGAGTTTGCTTGGGCAAACATCATCAGCTCGATGTCATTGGGGTCGCGACCGAGCGTGGTGAACGCGCTGACCAAATAATCGATTTCATCTTCCGCGAGCGCGAGGCCGAGATCGAGATTGGCGGCGACCAACGCTGACCGGCCAGCGGTGAGCACCGGTACGCTCGACATCGCTCGCGGCGCTTCGTGGCGAAACAACGCGGCGCATGCCGGCAGGTCGCCTAAAACGACTTGGGTCATACGATCGTGGAGCTTGGCGCGTAATGTTTGCTGTTGCGCCGAGTCGAGCGGTGAAAATGGAAAGCGCGTGTTGGGCCCGTCTGCGCCCACGTCGATCGAATACGCGATGACGCGCTCGATGCGTTTAATGGTCGTTAGTCCGCAAATGTGGGCGATGTCGGTGGCTTTTGAAGACCAAGGGGAAATCGTGCCTGGACGTGGCGCGACGATTTGTACGATGCCGTTAACCTCAGCGGCGGCGCGGTTGGGTCCATAAGTCAGCAGTTTTTCGAGAACCTCGCGCTGGCCGGCGGTTAATTCGCCGGAGGTGTCCACGATATGGATGAACTCGGCTCCGACCGCGCGGGCGGGAATACCCGCGGCGACGAGATCCTGAAGGAGCTTTTGGAGACGGAAAGTGGAGAGGGCCGGTGAGCCGCGGAGGGTCAGCATGGTCGAAAAAAGAGGCCCTACTCGAAACAGGGAACGAGCGCGTTTGGCGATGGGAAAAATATCTCCAGACCCAACCCCCGAAAAGGAGCGGAAATTTCGTCCGACGCGGGGTTTGATTTTGGGCCGTTCGTGAATTCCTTGAAAGCTTCCTGCTGTTTCGGAGTTTCTTGGAGAAAGCCATTGACCATTGTCACCGGCTCCCCGAAATCAGCGGCTTTTAATGAGCGAATTCATCTCCCACGAATGCGGCATCGCCCTGGTCCGGCTGAAAAAGCCGCTGGCTTATTATCAAGAGAAGTATGGCACGGCTTTGTGGGGGTTTCACCAGCTGTTTCTCCTTATGGAGAAACAACATAATCGAGGTCAGGACGGCGCGGGCGTGGCTTGTGTGAAATTCGATATTCCGGCGGGCGAACCTTACATGTTTCGCGAGCGCAACGTCGAAACCAACCCGCTCGACAAGATTTTTCAGGCACTTCTCACCCGTTACACGACCTTAGTCGGTGAAGGCACGATTCATCCGGAGTTTCCCGAGACGGTTAAGAAAAATTTCGATTTCTGCGGTGAGCTCTACATGGGCCACCTTCGCTACGGCACTTCCGGCGGCTATAACCTCAGCGCGTGCCATCCGTTTTTTCGCCGCAGTTCCTGGCCGACGCGGAATCTGATGCTGGCGGGCAATTTTAACCTGACCAATACGGGCGAATTGAACGACAGTCTGATCGCCATCGGCCAACATCCGATTTTTGCGACCGACACTCAGGCCATTCTTGAGCGCATCGGATTTTGTCTCGATGACGAACACGAACGGATTTACCGCGGCCTGCGGAATGAAGGCATACCGGGTGTGGAAATTTCCCGCCGGATTAATGAGGAAATCGATCCGGCGCGCGTGTTGCGAACTGCAGCTACGAATTGGGACGGCGGTTACTCTCTTGTCGGTGTGCTGGGCAACGGCGACGCGTTTGTCGCCCGCGATCCATCGGGCATTCGTCCGTGCTATTGGTATGAGAACGACGAAGTGGTGGCGTTTGCATCGGAACGCGCTCCGCTTTGCACGGGTTTCGAGGTGGATGCCACCGACGTTCATGAGGTCGAACCGGGCTGCGCGGTGGTGATGAAAAAATCCGGCGTCGTCAGCGTGGAACGCATCCGGGCCGCGCTGCCGAAAACGCAGTGCACCTTCGAGCGCATCTATTTTTCGCGCGGCAATGACGCCGACATTTATCGCGAGCGCAAAGCCCTCGGCGCCGGGTTGTCTGACCAAATCTGGACGGCCGTAAAAGGCGATCTCGCCAATTCTGTTTTCAGTTTCATTCCGAACACCGCCGAGGTCGCCTACTTCGGACTCATGAGCGAGCTGCGTTTTCGGCGCCGCGCCGAGGTGAAACAGACGCTGCTGGACGCGGCGAAGGCCGGCACGATCACGGAATCGTTGGTGGACGATCTCATCCTCAACAACTGGCCGCGCGGCGAAAAGATCGTCACGAAGGACGTGAAATTGCGCACCTTCATCAGCCAGGAAAAATCGCGCAACAATCTCGCGTCGCATGTGTACGATGTCACCTATGGCGTGGTTCAGCCGGCGGACATTCTGGTTTGCGTGGATGATTCCATTGTCCGCGGCACGACGCTGCGCCGGTCGATCCTGCGAATTCTGAAACGGCTGAACCCGAAGAAGATCATTATCGCATCGACGGCACCGCAGATTCGTTATCCCGATTGTTATGGCATCGACATGTCGGAGATTGGGAAATTCGTCGCCTTCGAAGCCGCGATCACACTGCTCAAGGAACGCGGCCAAAATTCCGTGATCGCCGAGGTCTACAATCTTTGCCGCGACGAACTGGCGAATCCCCGCTCAGAACCGGAGAACCATGTGCGGAAGATCTACGACTCGTTTACGGCGGAAGAGATTTCGAAGAAAATCACCGCGTTGGTATCCCCGAAGCCGAACGGATGGAAAGGAGAGATCGAAATCATTTACCAATCGATCGAGAATTTGCACCGCGCATTGCCCAATCACACGGGCGACTGGTATTTCACCGGCAAATATCCGACGCCCGGCGGCTATCGCGTCGTGAACCAGGCTTTCGTGAATTACTTCGAGAAGTCCGAGGGACGAAGCTATTGAGCAATCAATCTCCCTTGGCGGTAAAAAATCATGTCGCTTAGCTACGAATCCTCCGGTGTCCGTTACGATCAGCTCGATGCGTTTAAACGCGCGTGCCAAAAAGCGGCGCGCGGAACTGCCGGCGAACTGACCGCGCATGGATACGCTGAACCGGCGACGACGCGCGGCGAAAGCGCCTACTTGATCGAAGGAAAGGATCATTATCTCGCGCACGTGGAAGAAGGGTTGGGCACGAAGAATTTGGTCGCCGATGCGGTTTACGCGCAAACCGGCGAATGTTTCTACGATGCGATCGCGATCGATACGGTCGCGACGATCGTCAACGATTTGGTGACATGCGGCGCTCGTCCAATTTCAGTGGCGATGCACGCGGCGGTGGGCGATTCCGGTTGGTTTTCCGATGCCAAACGCATGGCGGCGCTGGTGGACGGTTGGGCCGAGGGCTGTCGCCGCGCCGGTGCGGTCTGGGGCGGGGGCGAAACACCCACGCTCAAAGGAATTGTTAACCCCGACGTGATTGTGCTCGCGGGTTCGGCCATCGGCAAAATCGAACCAAAATCAAACCGCATCACTGGCGAGGTGCATGACGGCGACGCGATTGTTTTTCTCGCTTCGACCGGAGTGCAGACGAATGGTTTGAGTCTGTGCCGCTTGATCGCGGACAAGTTGCCCAACGGCTATCAAACCCCGATCGGCCATGGCGATTCGCGAACTTACGGCCAGGCGTTGCTGGCTGCTTCGGCGATCTACGTAGATTTTGTCGTGCAATGCCAGATCGCGGGAGTCGCGCTCAATTACGTCGCGCACGTGACCGGACACGGGTGGCGCAAATTAATGCGGCTCGAAGAACCATTCGTTTACGAGATCGTGACGCCGCGTGAAATTCCCGCACTGTTCAAGTTCATGATGGAAGCCGGCCCGATCACTTTGCGGGAAGCCTACGCCACTTTTAACATGGGCGTTGGTTTCGCGGCATTTGTGGCGCCGGATGCGGTGGAGGCGACGGTGGCTGCGGCCAAGGCGGCGGGTCACGATGCGTGGGTCGCGGGTCGCGTGAGGAAAGAGGGCGGACGCAAAGCGGTGACGATTCCTTCGCTCGGGCTCGCGTACGAAGCGGATACGCTGCAAGTGCGCTGAGCGGTCGGGTTTCCCGTCACGCCACCTTCGTTACGAAGGAAGAATTTCCTGGTGTTTTTTAAGCCACGCGTACGCTGCGGTCTCGTCGAGAAAAACCTCGACGTCGGCTCCGCGGTTAACCGCAACCAGCTTCGCAATGCGTTGCCGGTCGAGCTGCACTTCTAGACAGAGGGCGCCGATGGGAACGGTCGCCAGATGTCGCGCCGTTAATTCACCAATTTGGTAGCGATCCATGAAGGAAAAGGTGCCTTCGACTCCGCGTAAATCGACCAACAGCGCCTTAATCGGCTGCGCGCTGACCGCATTGGCCACGACTTTAAACGTCGCTTCCTTTTGCGTAATGAAATCGCGTCCCGTTATCCGGACGATGAGACAACCAGAAACATGCTCGGATTGAACGCCGTGGGGAGAACTCATTTTCAATTGTGAGAATACAAAGTTTTAAGCCTCTGCCAATGCGCAAAGCGGGAGGGAATGGGTCTGGCGATGTAGGCGGGTTGCTCTTACCCCGCGATGCATTTCCCTCGCAACTAAAACCAGCGGGGTGAGGGCAACCCGCCCGCACGAGTAGACGCTTCTTCGGAGCGAAATTAACCGCCGTGCATAAAAAAGCCGCTCCGGTCGGGAGCGGCTGAAATAGTGCGGGGAACCCTGAATTATTTCAGGAGCGTCGCGAGCTTGTCGGATAGTCCGGTTCCGCGAAGATTTTTAGCGATGATGATGCCATTTTTATCCAGCAAAAAGGTGTTGGGGATCGACTGGATGCCGTACTGTTCGCCCAGTTTGCTCTTCCAGCCAAGGCCATCGAAATATTGCGGCCAAGTCATTCCGCGGTCCTTGATGAAACCGGTGAGTGCATCGCGGCTTTGATCGAGGCTGATCCCGACGATATCAAATCCCTTGTCGTGATATTTCTGGTAGGCGGTGAGAACGTTGGGCAGTTCCGCGACGCACGGTCCGCACCACGTCGCCCAGAAATCGATCAACACGATCTTTCCCTTGAAAGCGGCGAGCGCGAGCGGCTTACCATTGAGATCCTTCTCGGTGAACGGAGGGAATGCTTTGCCGACAGCCAGCAGGCTCGCCGAGGCTTCCTGTTTTTCGAGCACACTGATCGCCTGGTCGACGTTCTTGGCGATCGCGCCATCCGGGTAGTCAGTCTTGATCTTCTTCAGCAGTTCGATGCCTTTCGCGGTGTCCTCGAACACTTCGAGGTACAGGCGTGCTTTCATCAGCGCGATCATGGCCACGTCGTCAGTCTTCTCGGTTGAGTGCTTGGCCATGAGTGCGTCGATGGCAGCGATTTCACTGGCGAGATCCGCCTCGGTATTTTTGCCTTCCTTGATCTTTGTCGTAATCTGGATGAAGATCGGATTGAACTCGGCACTGATGCCGGTGAGCGGTGGAGTTGCCGGCGCGGGCGGAGTTGCCGGGGCGTCCGCAGCAAACGAGCGAGTCACGGGGACCGCGATTAATAGCGCGGCGACGACCGCGGAGAGCAGGCTTTTGGGGATGGGCATAAGGAAAAGAAAAAGGATTTTACCGGCGGTTCCAAGTCCCGCGTGAAAGTACGCCGAATTTTCGGGGCGCGGGTTGGGCGGAAGCCGGGCCCGCCGGACGAGGAGGCTGACCGGGTTGTGGAGAAACGTGAGTGGAAGCCGGGCGCGGTTGATTGGCAGGTGCGTGTCCCGCGGATGATTGGGGCGCGCGCGGGGCGTGGGTGGGTGGGTGACCGCGGCCCGGTTGTGAGCGGGAAGGCTGGCCATAATTTGGCGCGGCACCTTGGTAACCCATCGGGCGCGGAGGCGGGGCGTTGTAGTTGAATCCTTCCAATTTGAGCTGGGGCACTTTTTGGCCGATGAAACGCTCGATGTCGCGAATTTCGCCAGCCTGTTCCGGCGTGGTCAGAGTGAACGCGTCGCCCACGGCCATCGCGCGACCGGTGCGGCCGATGCGGTGGACGTAATCCTCGGGATTCGCGGGAATATCATAGTTGATCACGTGCGAGACGCCGGCGACATCGATGCCGCGTGCGGCGATGTCGGTGGCGACCATCACTTCGTATTTGCCGGATTTAAAACCTTCGAGCGCCTCGACGCGCTGCGATTGCGAACGATTGGCGTGCAGCACGGCAACGGAATGATTCGCGGCTTTCAACTTGCGCGCAATTTTGTCCGCGCCGTGTTTCGTCCGCGAGAAAACAAGGCAGCTTTGAAAATCGGTTTTTTCGAGCAGCGCGACGAGTAACTCAAATTTCAGCGCGGTTCCGACGGGATAGAAAGCATGCGTGACGGATTTGTTGACCGTGCGCGAAACGCCGATTTCGACGCGGGCGGGATTGCGCAACGCGAAGGACGCGATGGCGTCGATCTCGGGCGGAATGGTGGCGGAAAAGAAAAGCGTCTGACGTTCTTTCGGACAACGACCGATGATTTTTTTGACGTCCTTGACGAAACCCATGTCGAGCATGCGATCAACTTCGTCGAGGATCAGGATTTTGAGGCCATCGAGGCGAAGCGTGCCCTCGGTGAGAAAATCCATCAAACGTCCGGGGGTCGCGATGACGATATCGGTGCCGGCTTGGATTTCGCTGCGTTGGCGACCGTAGCCCACGCCACCATGAACGACGGTGGCGCGAATATCGGTGTAACGTCCGAAATCGCGGAAAGCGGTTTCAACTTGCGCGGCGAGTTCGCGCGTGGGTTCGAGCACGAGCACACGCGGTCCACGAGCTTCGTGTTTGCCAAGACGCGCGAGGACGGGGAGCGCAAACGCGGCGGTTTTACCGGTGCCGGTCTGTGCCGATCCGATCAAATCGCCGCCGCCGAGAACCACGGGAATGGCGCGCAACTGAATTGGCGTGGGATCGACATACCCCATGGCTTTCACCCCGTTGACGAGGGCGGCAGGCAGCCCGAGCTTTGAAAATGGCATAGGGTACAATTAGCCGCATTTTCGAGGGATAACGCGAGGCTATTCCGGCACACGCGCAAAGCCGCGCCGGCATGGGGCCGACGCGGCTCGAAGACAACGATTCAGGCGGCGTTTTTCTCCGAGGATTTCTCCTTTACGAGCAGGCCGAGCATCGAATCGAGCAGGCCATTGCCGCCCGTATGGCCGGTGACGGAAACGTCGGGGACGATGCGCACGCCGCGTTCGCCGACGGTTTGCATGAGTTGCATCACGGTGTAACTCTGCGCACCGAGCGCCTCGACACCGGCGCGGTACGCTTCGGCTTTTGCATTACCGGTGGCGCGAATCGCATCGGATTCGCCGATGGCGCGGAGTTTGATCGATTCGGCTTCACCGCTGGCGGATCGGATCGCGGATTGCGCGTGGAGTTCGGCGATGCGCACGCCCTGGTCTGCGTCGACCATTTGCTGCTGAATGTTGGCGAGCGCGGTGGCTTTCACCAATTCCTGCCGCTGACGCTGGGCCGCCTCCTGCGTCTCGTAGGTTTTGCGTTCCTCCTCGGCGATCTTGCGATCGGTCTGGGTTTTCATGAGTTCGGCCGGCGGAGTGATGTCGCCGATGAGCGTGTCGATTGCCTGCACGTCATAAGCGGCGAGCGCAGTGCGGATGTGCTCGGAAGCCTCGACTTGGCGGTCGCTGCGCGCGTTGAGGAAATCGAGCACGGTGTGATGTTGCGCGGAATTGCGGAAATAATTTCCGACAATCGGCTGCAATGCGTGATCAACGAGGTTTTGCATCGAGCCAATGCGCGAGATCACTTTCGGCGCATCGAGCGCGCCGACGTGGATGATTTGCGAAACGTCCAGGTTGAACGCGAAACCGTCACGCGAGCGCACGGTGATCGAGCTGAGTTTGTCGTCGTAGTGATGCGCCTCGGTGCGATTGGCCCAGTTAAGGACGATGTTGGTCGTGGGCACGAGTTCCACGCGCATCACGCGGGTGTTGACGGGATGCTTGCCGGGATAAAGCGGCGAGACCCACACGCCCTTGTGTCCGACGTGGACAAGGTCGCCGTGCTTGAACGCCAGACCGCTGATGTCTTCGTGCGCGAGGCCGACGAAGGAGATCACGACGCCGACGGAGCCGATTGGGATGTTCAGCATCGGCACTTGTTCAACTTGCGCGAACCACGGATTGAGGTTCCACGAACCCGACAGCAGCACTTGCTCTTGCAAGCCGCGCCGGCCGCCTTCCGCGATGAACGATTGTGCGTTTTGGAAGTTCTCGTGGCCGGGAATGACTGGACCCGCAATTTCGCCGGCCTCGATTGGCCGACCGTCGAGCGTCGTGACGATGCCGACCATGTCGGATTTGATCCGCGTGATCGCGAGTTGATCGGCGGTCATGTCGTGATGGGCCGCGGCATCGGCGGTGATGATCTCAAACAGCGCCGGGTTAATCCGGTACGTGCCGGCGGTGAGCAGGCCGAGTTGACGACCCTTTTCGCCGCCGTTCAGGAGGAATTTGCGCGCGTCCTGAAAATTGTCGCACAGGACAACTTTTCCGAGAATGCGCTCGGCGGGAATCGATTCGCCGGCAGCGGCGACGACGAGAGCGATTTCGCCCTGCGGCACGACGGTGACCCGGGATTTGGCGACGGTGAATTGCCAAAACCAATAGCCGAAATGCAGCCCCGGCGGCAGCGTGTCGGCCTGGTAACCCGCTTCGCCGTTGAGCGCGATGAAGTGGCCGGCTGGCAGACTGCGATTCGAGAACTTCTTGATCACGACGCCAACTTGGTTCTCGCGGATGACCACGAGACCAAGAAGCAGCGGCGCGAACAGCACCGCGCAAAAGACGAGTCCGACGCGTTCCGCCCAATCGCTCGCGAGAACGAGACCGGCGATAACGAACGCGAATGCGGCGATGATCTCGGCAATGCGCGTGGCAGGTTTGCGTTGTTTCAATGCGAGGCCTTTCAGAACAAGGCCCGCTCCGACAAGCAGAAGGTGAGCGAGAATGCCCGCGACACCGGCAACTGACAGGATTTGAGAGGACATGATGGTTTCTCCGACATGCCGCGCGATCCGGACGGTATTCCCGGCCGGACGCGCGCAGCGACTGCGTTGGGGAGACCGTGGAGACATCCCGCCTGTGCGGGAGCCCTAGTGGATCACCCTTCCCATTGCCGACGAGGTTAGCTGCCGGGCTCGGTCGTAGGAAGTGACCTTGGGCGCAGTTGCCTGCGTCCGTTCGCCCCGTCCGCCGCGAGAGAGCGCAGCGGAATTTGGGTCCCCCGTGAAAACGCCGAGGAAGCGGCGTTGCCTTAGGCGGTGAAAGAACGAGGCGGAGAATGAGCCCTGACGTCGGACGATCAAGGATAACAGGAATTGCATACACGTAAGCGCCTCAGTGCGGGCCGGATGGCGGGCATTTTTTACGTAGATGCACTTTAATCTCTCTTTTTCCGTTCCGCCGGACACGCTGCACGCCATGGAAAAACGTCCGTTTAGTGAACTCGGCTTGTCGCCGGAAATTTTGAAGGCTGTCGATAAGATGGGTTTCGAGGAAGCATCGCCGATTCAAACTGCCGTGATTCCATTCGCTTTGACGGGACGCGACGTGGTCGGACAGTCGGCGACCGGTTCAGGCAAGACGGCGGCGTTTGCGATTCCGGCGATCGAGAAAGTCGACGTGCAAATGAAAAAAGCGCAGGTACTCGTGCTTTGCCCGACCCGCGAACTCGCGGTGCAAGTCTCCGAGGAGTTTGGCAAATTGGCGTTTTTCAAGCGCGGCCTGATGGAAGTTCCGATTTATGGCGGTCAATCCTACGAGCGGCAGTTTCGCGCGCTCGCGGCGGGTGCGCAGGTCGTGATCGGCACGCCCGGACGCGTGATGGACCACATGGAACGCGGCACGTTGAAGATGGATAATTTGAAGGTGATCGTGCTCGACGAGGCGGACCGGATGCTCGACATGGGTTTTCGCGACGACATCGAACACATTCTAAAATCGGTACCGGCCGAACGGCAGTGTTTGTTTTTCTCGGCGACGATGCCGCGGATGATCCAGGATTTAATCAAGCGCTACACGCGCAACCCGGAATGGGTGCGCATCGAGGCCCACGCGGCGAATGCGCCGCAGGTCGACCAGGTTTATTTCGAAGTGGACCGCCGCTCGAAGATCGAAGCGCTCACGCGGTTGATAGACCTGAATGATTTTCGTTTCGGTATCATCTTTTGCAGCACGAAGATCATGGTCGATGAACTCGACGAACACCTGCACGCGCGGGGCTATTCGACCGACCGTTTGCACGGCGACATCACACAGGCGCAGCGGACGCGCGTGATGGATAAATTCCGCCGGCGGGGCTTTGAATTTCTTGTCGCCACCGATGTGGCGGCGCGCGGGCTTGACGTGGACGACCTCGAAGTGGTGTTTAACTTCGACCTCCCGAATGACGGCGAGGATTACACGCACCGCATCGGCCGCACGGGACGCGCCGGTAAGAAGGGAAAGGCGTTCACTTTCGTTTCGGGACGTGAGCTCTATAAATTGCAAAGCATGATTCACTACGCGCGATTGAAGATCCGCCGTGAACGCGTGCCATCGCTCGATGAAGTTGAGGAAGCGAAGGGGAATGTCTTTGTGGAGAAATTGCGGGCGACGCTCGATGAAAAAAAGTTCAAGCCGCATGACCAGATGTTCGACCGGCTCCTCGAGCAGGGCTACACGAGCACGGATATCGCTTCGGCGTTGATCCATATGATGCAGGGCGCGGAGGAATCTGCTGCCCCTGCGGCCGCGAAGCCGCGGAAGGAATTTGTCCCGGCGATACCGGCGGGGACGCCGCCGATCAAACCGAAGCAATTGGGCGTGGTGCACTCCGAGACCAGGCCTCCATTCCCGGTTCAAGCCGACAAGCCCCGCCTGGAAAAACCAGTTGAGAAACCGGTTCGGGAAAAATCCGGTTTCGAGCGCAAGCCCCGCACCGGTCGCGATCCGGGGTATACGACAATTTCTTTTAATGTCGGACGCGTCCATCTGGTGACGCCGGCGGATCTCGTGGGGAAAATCGCGGGCGTCACGCGTTTGCCGGCGAGCATTGTTGGCGCGATCGATATTCACGAGGAACACACGCACGTCGATGTCATCAGCGAACACGCCGAAGCAGTCACCTCGAAGCTGGCCGGCATTCGAGTGAAGAACCAGTCGTTGAAAGTGGCTGTCGTCTCACCCGACGCGTAAGCCAAAAGGCGACGGGAGAGTTCTTCCAATGAGTCAACGCGCGCTGACGTCGGAGCACTACAGTGCGGCCGACGTCGTCGCTCTTTTCCAGCTGGAACCGTTGGCAGAAGAAGGCGGCTTCTTCCGTCGGACGGCGGAGGGGGGGCCGTCGTCGTCAAACGGCCAACGAGCGTATTCGGTGATTTATTTCCTGCTTACACCGGATGGTTTTTCCGCGATGCATCGGTTGAAGGCTGATGAGATCTGGTGTTTCCATGCTGGCGATGCGGTGGAATCGCTGCAATTGGCGCCGGGCGGGAGCGGGGAATGGGTCCGGCTGGGACTGAATCCAGAACGCGGTGAATTTCCGCAAACGGTCATTCGCGCCCATATCTGGCAGGGGACCCGTTTAGTTGCCGGAGGACGTTGGGCACTCATCACCTGTGTGGTCGCTCCCGAATTTCGCTTGGAAGATTTCGAGTTGGGTGATCGAGGAGTATTGGCTTCGAGCTATCCGGAATTTTCCGAAGGAATAATCGCCCTGACCCGCGGCGATTCTCAGCGACGGACCTCGGTTCATTTGGAGTGACGCGAATCGTCACGGAGCGTTGCTTGACAGGGTGGCGGACCACGGATACCACCAACCCCCGTTGCGTATGGATGCCGTGCTTGATCAACCCGTGCTCGTCCTGAACCGTCTCTGGCAGGCGGTAAATGTCATCGGCGCTCGGCGGGCATTTGCTTTACTTGCTCGGGAGCACGCGCAAGTGGTGCATCAAACGGTGGATGCGTTCCACACGTATTCGTTGATGGATTGGATCGATTTCTCGGATTACAATCCGCCGGTCGACGCGATGGAAACGGTCCACACGGTCAACCGCAGCATTCGTCTGCCGCGGGTTATTTTACTGACGATTTTCGACAAGCTGCCGTGCAAGGAATTGAAACTGACGCGGAACAATGTCTTCGAACGCGACGGCGATAAATGCCAGTATTGCGGTCACGCGTTCGAGCGGGAATTGCTCAATCTCGATCACGTTATCCCGCGTCATTATGGCGGGAAGACGACGTGGGAGAATATAGTTTGTTCGTGCATCAAATGCAATTCGCGCAAGGCCAACCGGCTCCCGCACGAGGCCCACATGCGGCTGATCCGCAAGCCAACGAAGCCGAAGTGGCGACCGGTGATTTCCCTCGTGCTGGGCAACCACGGTCACGAAAAATGGAAGGATTTTCTCGATGTCGCCTATTGGAACGTCGAGCTGGAAGAATGATTTTTCCCGCGCCGGCATAGCCGTGCGGTCACTTATGCGTGTTTATTTAATCCGGTTAATTTGCGCGATGGTGTTGTGTACCACCGTCTTTGCCAAGGAGGAGCAGCGGATCGCCCAGCTCAGGGACGCGGTCAGGTCGTTGGAGGCGGTGATGGCGGACAAAAATTCGCCTCCGACCGACCAGGCAAAACTGCAGCGGAAGTTGGATGGTTTAAAGCAGGAGTTGGGTATCCTGGAGGAACGTGAGGGGATCGAAGCGCGTGAGAAGACCTTGAAGGAAGGGGTGCACAACCAGACGCGTGAATGGCTGCGCGATAAACTTCAGACAGTAAGTTCCGTGTCGGCCGCAGTGGACGCGCGCCAACTGGAATTGGATACCATGCGAGCGAAGGCGACGGCGGAGCGAGCCATGTTGGTGAAACAACGGGAGGATACGTCTCTATCCTTGACGCCGTCGCGGCGCGCGGAAATCGACGAGCAATTTTATACCAAAAACGAGGAGATCCGGGCGATCGCGCTTCAGCAGGAAGCGTCGGAATACGAGTTAATGTTGATCAAGCTCGCGAAAACCATGCGAGAGCAAATGTTGAACGAGGACGACACGAGCATCCGCATCTCGCTCCGCACCTTTTTTGATATGCGGACGGAACAGCAGGGGTACATCAGTCGCGCGCGGCAGGCCGAGGCGATGATCTCAAACGTAACCGAGAATCTCAGCGTGACGCAGGCGGGCCTCGATCTGACCCGTCAAAAGCTCGCGAAGATCGGCGAGGAACTGCAGTTGCTTGAGCGTCAGTCCAGTTTTCTGCGCCGCAATCCGCAGCTTGATCAATTGCTCGCCACTGAGCGGGCTCAACAGCAATACGTCGGGTTGCGGGTGCCATTTCTCAGTCAGCAGGTGGATGCCCTGCATTTGTCCGGCGATTATCTGCGCAGCCAGCGCGACCTGATCGGTCATGACATAAAATTGTACGACGAGCAGGTCGCGGCATTGCGAGCAGCCTACGTGGACCGGTTGCTGCCCCCCGCGACCGCGATCTCCGTGATCGTTCTCATTTACCTGCTTTCGAGTCGATTGGTGCTTCCCCACCGGTTCAAAAAAGAGGAGTTATTCATGGCCCGTCGGCTCGGGCGGTATGGTACGTTCCTCGTCGTTACGGTCATCGTGGTTCTCTACCTGATGGAGGATTTGCGCGTCATTGCGACCACGCTCGGCTTGGTCAGTGCGGCGATCGTGATTTCGTTGCAGGACGTGTGTGCTTCTTTTTTCGGCTGGTCAGTGATCATGTTGAGCCGAAAGTTTATCATTGGCGACCGGCTGGAGATTGAGGGCACGCGAGGAGACGTGCTCGATATCCAGCTATTGCGAACCACTTTGCTGGAAGTGAACAACTGGTTGGGCGTCGACCAACCCACCGGCCGCGTCGTGGTGTTTCCAAATAATTTCATCTTCAAGTCCAAGGTTTTTAACTTTTCGCACGGGCATCCGTATATCTGGGGAAAGGTGGAGGTAACGGTGACATTTGGCACCCCGGTGGCGGAAGCGACGCTGCTGTTTGAAAAGGTGTTGGAAGAGGAAACGCGGGAGGATTTCGTCGAAGCCCAGCGTGCGTCCACCATCATGCAGCGTCGCTACGGTGTGGAAGACGCGGAATATACGCCAAAGATCTACACTCGGATCGCAGACAGCGGGATTACCTTCAGCCTGATTTACGTCAGTCACTATCGTAGAACTTCTTCCACGCGTGACCGGATCAATTTACGCCTCATTGCGGAACTGGAAAAGAGGAGCCAGATCCAGCTCGCCTACAATACTCTTGCGGTCCAAGCGCTGACCACGATGCCGAACCAGCCGTCGGCGATTTTGGGCGGGGACGGCAATAAGATGTTGTTTATGGCGAGGCCGGGTGGATAAAGGTCCAAACCATGTTCGTTCATCTTGTTTTAACCATCATCGGCCTCGATCGGCCTGGCCTCGTGCAGCTCGTTTCCAGCCGCGTGGCGGATCACGGAGGCAATTGGCTGGAAAGCCGCCTGTGTCATCTGGGCGGACAATTTGCCGGGATCGCGCGCGTGGAAGTGCCGGCGGAAAAAGTTGCAGACCTCCGCCAAGCAGTGAAGCAATTGGAAACTCAGGGACTCCGGGTTTCGGTCGACGCGGGCGAGGGCGCCGTGTTGGTGGCCGGTGGCATCTCTGCGACGATCGAATTGGTGGGACATGACCGTCCGGGGATTTTACGTAACGTCGCCAGTGTGCTGAGCGCGCATGGCGTCAATGTTGAGGAGCTCTCTTCGGAATGCGTCAGCGCGCCAATGGGTGGGGGAACACTTTTCAAAGCGCGCGTGCGAGTGTCGGTGCCGCCGGCGGTAAAGTTGGATTCTGTCCGCACGGACCTGGAAAGAATTGCGGCCGATCTGATGGTCGATCTTACCTTGCGGCCTGATCCGCATTTGGGGTGAAGCCGGCCCCCGGGTTTCCGGTGCTTGCCGAGGGATGCTTAAGGAGTGTCTTCAATCCCCGCTTGTCATTCTGAACGAAGTGAAGTCCCAGACATCCTGATCCCGAGGAATGAGGGTGAGCTCACCTTCACCGCGAATCGGAAAAATACATTTAACGCGGAGCTTGACGTGATGGGGAAGTGGCACGGGCCGCAGGCTCAGACATCCTGAGCCCGAGGAATTAGCCCGGAAAAATCATACGGAAATGAAGGCCGGGCGCGGAATGTGCTG
>JBEPTW010000055.1:0-20878 GCA_041691855.1 Verrucomicrobiota bacterium
GACCGACAACGCGGGTCCTCAGCAGCAGTGGAAACTCAATAAGCAATAATTCATAACCTGAAGTTGAGTCGAAATCGGGCTCAACTGAGGCACTTTAAAATTTAAGCAGAGGGGGTTTCCCCTCTGCTTAAATCGTTTTTGGCGGTCTTTCGGACTTTCGTTTGGGCACGGCTGAATCCTTTGGGGCGTCAGTGGCCACCTGAGATAGGCCGGGATAGGGCGAGTCTTATACTTGGCAATCTGGCCAGCAGGCGACGCCGGGGTAGTGGTTTACGTCAATTGTCGACTCGACGCCTCGCCGATTTGATTTTGAGCTTCAAAGCACCGGGAAAGTCCGGGAGTGTCAGAAATGACTGTCTGCCTGAAACTCAAATCCAATGGTAATTCACGTGTACTCGCGGGTCATCCGTGGGTTTTCGGAAACGAATGCGAGCAGCTTTTGCCGGCGGAAAATGACGGGGAAGTGGTGGAATGCCGCGATGCGAAGGGCCGGTTTCTCGGCACGGGAATTTATAACAGCAAATCACAGATTGTCTGGCGGAGACTGAGCCGGGATCGCGTAGTGTTGGATCAAGCGTATTTGCGCAACGCCTTGCAACGCGCGCTTGATCGCCGGTCAGCATTGGGCGATTTCAAGCGTCTGGTGTGGAGTGAATCGGACGATTTACCGGGTGTGGTGGTCGATCAGTTTGGCGATACCCTGGTGGTTCAAGTGCAGACGCTGGCGATGGAGAAACGCTCCGCGCTATTGTATGATTTGATTGCGGAACTGACCGGTGCGAAGGAAATGGTTTTTCGCAACGACGCGAATATTCGCCGACTCGAAGGGCTTCCGCTCGAGGTGAAAACCCGTTCGGGTGCGTCGTGCGAACCGCGCTGGGCCCAAATCGACGGCTTTGACTATTGGCTCGATTTACAAGGCGGGCAGAAGACGGGGTTTTATCTGGATCAACGCCAGCAACACGCTCGCGTGGCGACCTACGCCTCGGGTCGGCGGGTGTTGGACGCGTTTTGCAATCAGGGTTCGTTCGCCATGCATTGTGCCCGGGCGGGTGCGACCAAAGTGTGTGGTATCGACAGCGCGTTCGACGCCGTGGGGCAGGCGAAGAAGAACGCGGAGAAAAATGGGGTGCAGGCAGAATTCGTTGCGGCGAATGTGTTCGATTGGTTCACCGCGCAGCGTGACGCCGAAGCGGCGTGGGATTTGATTGTCCTCGATCCGCCACCGTTCGCGAAATCAAAATCGGCGCTCGATGGCGCGTTGCGTGGTTACAAGGAATTGAATTTGCGCGCGATGAAAGCGCTGACGCCCGGCGGCGTTTTGGCGACGTATGCGTGTTCGCATCACATGCAGGACAAGGAACTGCGCTCCGTGCTGGCGGAGGCGGCGGCGGATGCGAAGCGGCGCGTTCACGTGCTGGAATTTGCCCATCAACCACTCGACCATCCGGTGCTGATCACGATGCCCGAGAGCGAATATCTACGCGGCTACATTCTGCGGGTGGAGTGATTTTTTCTCCGCGCGCGAGTCGGCCCCTGGTTTTGAAAATAAGAAAGCCGACCCTTGCGGGCCGGCTTTCCGGGGGGTGCCGCCGAAACGCTTGGTGTCAGGTAGGCGGTGTGTTTTTAAATGAGGGCGAAATACACCCTTGGCAGCGAGGTTAGATCTGGCCGCCGTAGATCGCGCTGGCGCCCAGTTCTTCCTCGATGCGGAGGAGCTGGTTGTACTTGGCGATACGATCGGTGCGGCTCGCGGAGCCCGTCTTGATTTGTCCGGCATTCGTCGCGACCGCGATGTCGGCAATCGTGACGTCCTCGGTTTCGCCAGAGCGGTGCGAAATAATCGCGGTGTAGCTGTGACGTTGCGCGAGTTGGACGGCGTCGAGCGTTTCGGTGAGGGAACCGATTTGGTTCACCTTCACGAGAATTGAATTGGCCGTGCCGGTATCGATGCCTTTTTGGAGGAACTCGGTGTTCGTCACAAAGAGATCGTCGCCGACGAGCTGAACTTTGTCGCCGATGGCGTCAGTGAGTTTCTTCCACGTGACCCAATCATTTTCGGCGCAGCCGTCCTCGATCGAAACGATCGGGTATTTGGCGACCAGATCCTTGTAGTAGGCAACGAATTCGTCACCGGTGAAGCTGCGTCCATCGGATTTCTTGAAGACGTAGGTTTTCTTTTCCTTTACGTAGAACTCGGAAGAAGCGACGTCGAGGGCGAGGAAGATGTCCTTGCCGAGTTTGTAACCGGCGGCCTTCACGGCTTCCGCGATTGCGTCGAGCGCGTCAGTGGTGGAAGCAAGGTTCGGGGCGAAGCCGCCTTCGTCACCGACTGCGGTTTGAAGACCCTTCGATTTGAGGACCTTCTTGAGAGAATGAAAAATTTCCGCACCGGCGCGCAGGGCTTCCGAGAACGTTTTGAAATTTTTCGGGACAATCATGAATTCCTGGAAATCGATCGGGGCGTCCGAGTGGGCGCCGCCATTCATGATGTTCATCAACGGCACCGGGAGCACTTTTGCGTTCGGGCCGCCGAGGTATTTGTAGAGGGGGAGACCCGACGCGGCGGCGGCGGCCTTGGCGGTTGCGAGCGAGACGCCGAGAATGGCGTTAGCACCGAGTTTCGATTTGGTCGAGGTGCCGTCCAGTTTCAGCATCGCGCGGTCGACGCCGATTTGGTCGAAAGCGTCGAAACCGATGAGCGCGGGAGCGATCTTCGCTTTGACGTTGGCGACGGCCTTCAAGGTGCCTTTGCCGAGATAACGGGTTTTGTCGCCATCGCGGAGTTCGATCGCTTCGTGTTCGCCGGTGGAGGCGCCCGAAGGAACGGCCGCGCGGCCGAAGGCGCCGCTGGCGAGTTTAACGTCGACCTCAACGGTCGGGTTGCCGCGCGAGTCGATAATTTCCCGGGCGGTGATGGCACTGATGGATGTATTCATACTTGGAAAGTGAGTTGGAGGCACCTTGCGTGCCAGTTGAGCGGAGTGTTAGCCACGCTCTTCGAGCCGGCTAGGTCAAGTGCGGACGTGCGAGCCCAATTTTATAGAGAAAACGTTGCCATGCCCCGGGCGGTTTGGGCACGAACTCGGTTGGCAGTTGGTCGACGTGTCCGTAACGAATCGCGGCACCCACCGGCGTGCCCCCATTGTAGTTGCGCACCATCATCGTGGTGGCGGTGAGGAATTCGCGCGGGATGCAATCGAGATGACCCTCCACGGCGGCGGCGTGCATGGGTGTGTCACCAAAATCGTTGCGACTGATGAGGAGCTCCAAGGTTAATCGGTCGCGGGGAATTTGCTGGATATGGCCCGATTCGGCTGCGGCGTGGATCGGGGTGTGTCCGGATTTGCTGGCGAGAACGAGATTTTCGTGAGTGAGCAACTCGACCGGAATCTGATCGAGATGGCCGGCAATGGCCGCAGCGTGAAGGCAGGTGTCGTGATTGGCGGTTTTCGTCAGTAGCGCCTCAGCCGTCAGCAGGGCGCGCGGAATCTGGTCCAGATGACCATTGAAGGCGGCAACGTGCAGGACGGTTTCGCCGCTGATGTTGGAAATCGTCAGGGTGGTGTCTGTAACGAACCTCCTCGGAAAACGATCAAGTGTCCCCGCCTCGGCGGCTTCGTGCAGGAGCGTATTGCCGTGATCCGTTTTGGTGAGAACAATTTCAACCGAGAGCAACTCCGGCGATATTTGGTCCAGAGCCCCGGCTGCGGCCGCCTGGTGAAGAGGGGTATAACCGCTGTTGGATCGGAGCAGCAGGTTTCCCCGGGTTAAAATCGAAGGAGGAATCTGGTCTAAATGACCGCTGCGTGCCGCGAGATGAATCGGCGTGTAGCCGGCCGCATTTTTGAGCGTGAGCAGCGACTGGGTTAAGCCGATTTCGGGCAACTGACGGAGGCTCCCGTATTTTGCCGCCATGTGCAGGGGAGTGTTGCCCGAGCTATTGGGCTTTGAAAGGTTTTCGGGAGTCAGCAATTCGGCTGAAATCCGATCAAAGGTGCCTTCTCGGGCGGCAGAGTGAAAGTCGTGCTGATCCATGCCGTTAGGAGCAGAAAAACAGGCGTTGTAAGAGACAGGCAAACTAAAAGCAGGTGCTATTGCATGGATTTGAGTTTGCCATGGTTAAGGACGGTACCAGCATTTAAGAATCATGATCCCCCCCGGTAGCCCCGTGAGTGAAAACAAGCCTGCCAAGGGGGCCGTTTTACTGGTCGATGATGAGCAGCCGTTGCTGGAAATTTACGCTGAGTCGCTGGCACCTTATTTTGATGTCACGATGGCGACGTCCGCGCGCGAGGCCGGATTTTTGATGCACAAGAAAGCATTCAAAGTAATTGTGTGCGATCATCTCATGCCGGGCGGAAATGGGCTGGGTTTTTTGGTCGATGCCCGCGAGGAATACCCGACGACGCAAAGAGTGTTGGTGACCGGGTATATGAAACCCGAAATGCTGTTGCGCAGCGTCAACGAAGCGGCGCTTTATCGCTATTTGCTGAAACCGGTTTCACTGCCGGAGCTGGTCAAGACGGTGCACGACGCGGCCAAGCTCTATGACCAAACCGGGGCGTTGTCCGCCTGATTTTTATTCGCTCATGTCCAGCCGCGTAATCATATCACGTCCGACCGTTCTGCTTGTTGAAGATGAAACTGCGCTCGCCGCCACTCTTTGCGAGAGCTTGCAGGACCAATATGAAATTGAAGTCGCGGGAAATGTTGCGGAAGCGCGGGCACTCTTGAGCACCCGGAAGTTCGACGTGATTCTTTCTGATCACATGTTGCCAGGCAAACTGCAGGGCTTGGATTTTCTCATCGAAGCGATGCATCAGAAACCAGAAACAAAGCGGATTCTGATGACGGGCTATTTGAATCCGGAGCTGTTAAGCCGGAGTGCTTCGCTCGCGCAACTCAGCGCTTGCTTGATCAAGCCGGTGGAAATTATGCGGCTGCGCAAGGAATTGGACGAAGCGATCGGACGGCGGTAACCCCGGGTCTCCGTCAGTCGTAGCGCCGGCGCAGATTGCTCGGCAGGAGCCCGAGTTCTTCCCGGTATTTTGCCACCGTGCGTCGGGCGATGCTTAGGCCCTTCGATTGCAACAAGCCGACGATCTCCTGATCGCTTAAAGGTTTGCCGGGATCTTCGCCGGCGATGATGTCCGCGATCATTTCCTTTACGCTCGTGTTGGCCACGGAAACCCCCGCGTCGGATTGATAGCCTGACGTGAAAAAATATTTCATTTCAAACACGCCGTGCGGTGTCTGCATGTACTTGTTGGCGAGCGCGCGACTGACAGTCGTTTCATGGACGCCGATAATATCCGCGATCTGCGTCATCGTGAGCGGCTTCAGTTTTGAAATGCCTTCCTCGAAAAATTCATGCTGGTGCTTGATGATTTCCCGCGTGATCCGTTCGATGGTGCGCTGGCGCTGCTCAATCGCATTGATGATGAACTTCCCGGAGCGGAGCTTTTCCCGGAGGTAATCGCTCTCTTGTTTGCTCAAGCGACCTTTCGCGATGAGATCCTTGTAGGTATTGCTGAGCCGGAGTCGCGGAATGTAGTCGTGATTGAGGATGATTTTCCATTCTTCCCCATCTTTTTCGACGGTGACATCGGGAACGACCACGCGGTTGGCGTCGTCGGCAAAGCGTCGGCCGGGCGCGGGATCGAGCGTACCGATTTCCTCGATGGCTTCCTGGATGATTTCATTGGCCAACCCCGTTTTGCGGGCGAGATCGGGGATTCGCCGGCGTACGAGCAACGGCAAATGGTCACGGATGATTCGCGCCGCCACCGATTTGTCGCGGCCTTTCTGGGCGAGCTGAATTAACAGGCAATCCGAAAGGTTCTCCGCTCCAATGCCGGGTGGATCGAAGGTCTTTAACAGCAGCGACGCTTCCTGCATTGTTTTGAGCGGCAGGCTGGCAAGCAGTGCGAGATCGGAAAGCGTGGCGGTGAGATACCCGCGGTCGTCGAGGCTGCCGACCAAAAAGCGAAGTCCTTCCAGAATTCCCGCAGGATGGTCCGCCATTTCGGCCTGTTGCATGAGGTGCTGCTGCAGCGAGGTCTCGGTCGTCAGCGAATCGAAAAAATGCTGCCGGCGTTCCTCGTCCTCGGTCGAACTCTGCCGTACTCCGCCGGTATCGGACATGTGATCGTGCCAGTCCTGGCCGATCTTTTCGAGCACTTGAAAGTCCTTGGAGAAATCCAATTCTTCGCGGGAATCGTCGCTGGGAGTTCCTTTGTTGTCGTTGTTCTCCGTCGCTTTTTCGAGGCTCATGTCATCCATGGGCATCTCTTCCAGCGTGGGGTTGGATTGGAGTTCCTCCTGAATGGTCGCGCGAAGATCGAGAGCGGCGACCTGAAGGATTTTCAGGGATTGCCGCATTTGCGGCGCCAGCACCAATTGCTGGGTCTGCCGTTGATGGAAGCTCTGATTGAGTCCGGGACCGCTCATGCGCGAAAGAGGTTACCTTTGGCTCTCGAGCTGGGAGGAGTTGGCCTGGGGTAGGGAGGCGGAACGAGATCCGATCTTGGCGGGGGGGAAGACTTGCGCGAGATAAACGGCCAGCTTTTCGTTAGTTGGGCCGTAGCGGTCGCTGTAAAGATACATTTCCAAGTCAGTAAGCATTTCAAAGGCCGTCTGGTACCGTTTGTCGCGATCTCGTTGCAGGGCCTTGGTGATGATCGCCTCCAGCTTGGGGTCGATGTCGGCACGCAGGTTGGAAAATGCTGGCAAAGGCATCGTGATGATATTCCGCCGCGACTCGAGCCGGTTGGCTCCCCGAAAAATATTCCGACAAAGCAGGATCTCGGTCAAAACGATCGCCAAAGAGAAAAGATCCGAACGCCCATCGGTCACCGCATAACTCGCACCTTCGGGGGAGAGGTATTCGTCCTTGCCCGGGATGACTTTGCCTTCCTCGTTGTACATCAGGTCCAAAGCCTTCGCGATGCCGAAGTCGGTCAGTTTTACGTCACCTTCGATGGCCAGCATCACATTCTTTGGATTTACGTCGCGATGAACAATCCCGAGCAATCTTCCTTCCTTGTCCCGCTTTGTGTGAGCGTAACTTAAACCGCGGCAGACCCGCGATGCGATGAACACGGCCATGTCCACTGGCACTTGCAGACCCAGCTCGGTGTGGCGGTCGATAAATTGCTCCAAATTTACCCCGCTGACGAATTCCATCGTCATAAAATATTGCCCGCCAATCTGACCGAGATGATAGGTCTGGACGATGTTCGTGTGGATCAAATCAGCGACCAACTTGGCCTCACCGATGAAATTCTTCTGGAATTCCGGGATGCTCGAATACTCTTCGCGAATCAATTTGATGGCTACGGTCTTGCGGAAATTGCCTGTGCCTTTCTGGACTGCTTCGTAGACCAGTCCCATGCCGCCCTCGGCAAGCTTGTTAACCAATTCGTATTTGAGTTCGTTGAAGATGTGCTTGAGAGCCGACACAAAGGCAGAAAAACGGCGGGGAAGGCACGTGGCAAGAACGCAGAAAGTATATTTGCACGGTTCCTGCTACAGACTTGAAAAACGCCATTTTGTGACGTTTGACAACGCTCGGCTGAATCCTACGGTGCGGACTATGCTAACTCTCACTCCCCGTGCTGCACGTCAGGTTCAGGCGATGCATTTAAGTCAGGGCGATGCAGAAAAAAAACTCCGCGTGTTTATTGAGAGCGGAGGTTGCTCTGGATTTGAGTACGGCATGTCGTTTGATCGCTTGAAGCCGGACGATCGCGTCTTTGAAAGCGAGGGCGTACAGTTTCTCGTTGATCCCACCAGTCTCGCTTACCTCGACGGCACGGCTATCGATTTTGACGATGGTCTGCATGGCAAGGGATTCGAATTAAAGAATCCGAATGCTCAGAGTACCTGCGGTTGCGGAAAATCGTTTAACTAAAGCAGCCGCAGGCGGAAAACGAGTCGCACCGCGGCCACCGCCGCGCCGCCCAGAAACATTTACCCGCTACACCTGCGCTTCGTGAAGCGCAACGATACCAAAAGTGAGGGGAGTTGCGCTGACGGTGCGAAATCCCGCGCGACTGATTTCCGCGGACATTTTTTCGCGCTCAGGAAAATTCTCGATGGAGCCACCGAGGTATTCGTAAGCTGATCGATCCCCGGTGACGACTGCGGCGATGCTCGGCAGCAGAAATCTCAAGTACGCGTAATAGATCGGCTTGAACCAGAAATAGGGCTGCGAAAACTCCAGCACATACAGTCGACCACCGGGGCGAAGAACCCGGTGCATTTCTGTTAATGCTTTATGTCGATCCGCCATATTACGCAGGCCGAAGGAAATAGTGATCGCATCAAATGTTTTATTGGCGAGAGGCAGTGCCATTCCATCTCCTTGGGTGAATTCAATTGCTGCCCAACGCGGAACCGCGGCCTTTTTCCTAACTGCTTCGTCCAGCATTGGCTGGCAAAAATCCATGCCCGTGAGTTGCGATCCTATCGGCAGGGCATTGGCCAACGCAAAGGCCACATCCCCGCTCCCAGTAGCCAGATCCAGTATTGCTTGCGGATGACAGTCATGGACCTGACGCACCAAACGTTGCCGCCACCAGTAGTCGATGCCACCACTAAGTAGATGATTAGCCGTATCATAGCGACGGGCAATGCGCGAAAACATCGAGTTGACGGCCTTGGGATCGGGCATGGTGAGGTCTTAGGCTTTATGTGGCTTTGCGGTTGACGCAAGCACTGGGTAGTGAATTATTTGTGGCGTACTCTTACTAACCAAAAGTTTTCAACCCACGCCTAGCCATGTCGACCAATCTGACCAAACGCGAGATCGTGCTGGAAATCTACGAGAAGACCGGGTTTCCGCAGAAGCAAATTCAGGATACCGTGCAAATGACCCTCGATATCGTCATGGACGCACTGGCTGCCGGACGTAACGTCGAGTTGCGTAATTTCGGCGTTCTTGAAGTACAGGTACGCAAAGCCCGGGTCGGTCGGAATCCGAACAAACCCGAGACGGAAGTTGTTATCCCGGAGCGTGCGGTCGTCAAATTTAAGTCGGGCAAGATTCTCAAGCAGAAGATCAAGCAGCTTAGCCTCGATAAACTTCGCAATAATCCGCCGCCGCCGACCACCACGGTCTGAGCGGGCGTCTGTTGCAGCGAGGCATGGCCGCCTTTCAGTCTCTTCCTGGCTTCCGGGATTTTTATCCGGAGGAATTTTCCCGTCGTCAGCACATTTTCCGTGTCTGGCGCCAGGCGGCATCAACGTTTGGGTTTCAAGAGTACGATGCCCCTGTCCTCGAACCGCTTGAACTTTATAAAACCAAGTCCGGCGACGAAATCGAGGCGCAGCTTTTTAGTTTTATCGACAAGGGCGGTCGCGAGGTTTCGCTTCGCCCGGAAATGACCCCGACAGTTTGTCGCATGGTCGGCGCCAAAGCGGGCGCACTCAAACGGCCGATCAAATGGTTTAGCGTCGCGGAATTTTATCGTTACGAACGCGCGCAAAAAGGACGCCTGCGGGCTTTCAATCAGTTTAACGCTGATATTTTTGGCGAAGCTGGACCCGAGGCGGAAATCGAACTGATCGCGCTTTTGATCCAATGCTTAAGTAGCTTTGGCCTGACCAAGGACGATTTTTATGTCCGGCTGAGCGACCGCGACATTTGGTTTTTCTTTCTCGAGGCAATTGGGTTCGATGACGCTCAGTCGCGGGGAATTTTATCCGCCATCGATCGCTACGAGAAAATGGGCGACGATGCCTTTAAGGCCTATGTCGAGGTGCACGGCGAATTGGCTGCATCGGCCAAGGCTCAAATTCTTTCCTTTCTCGGCATCAAAAGTCTTTCCGAACTAGAAACCGTGCTCGCGCCCTTTCCCTCGGAAAAATTGACAGCTCGCTTGGCCGACTGGCGTAAAGTGCTTGGTGGCTTGTCCGACATGAAATTGGCGGATTTTGTCAGCGTCGATTTGGGCGTCGTCCGTGGTCTGGCCTATTATACGGGATTTGTTTTCGAGGCCTTCGACCGGAAAGGCGACTTGCGCGCGCTGGCCGGTGGCGGGCGTTACAATAATTTGGTGAAAAAACTTGGTGGCCCCGATCTACCGGCGGTGGGTTTTGCGATTGGTGATGTGACGACCGGGTTGCTGCTCGAGCAGCGGGGGTTGACGCCGCAATTTATCATCGCACCCGACATCTACGCGGTCATTGGTGGCGAAAAAGAACGCCCCGCAGCCTTCGGCGATATTCACGCGTTGCGCGCCGCAGGATGGCGCGTGGATTATCCGTTCAAGGATCTCGCATTCGGCAAACAATTCAAAGCTGCGGCCGAGTGTGGCGCGAAACTGGCGCTGATCTATGGCGGCGATGAACTGGCCAAAGGTGTGGTCAAGGTTCGCGATATGACTGATCGCTCGGAACGTGAGGTGCCGCAGGGGGAAGTGTTATCATGGGTGCGCGATTTTCTCTCCGGGAACTAGTGACGCATGCAGCACTATTCGGGGAAAAATCCGGATAAATTTAAAATGTCCGAAGCCATGGCAGTTTCCGCAAAGCTCCTGGCGGGATTGCTGACCCTCTATCTTTTTTTAACGGTGGCCGGGCATTTTTATGCGCTCGCGAAACTCTTCCCGCGACCGCCGGTGAAATACGCTTTAACGGATGATTATATTCAGCTGATCGCGCCCGACGGCGTGAAATTGACCGCGCGGCACTGGCCGAATCCATCGGCCAAATTCACGATACTTTATTTGCACGGAAATTACGAAGATCTCGGGAGTATTGGTGAATATATCCCGCAATTTGTCGCCGGCGGATACGCGGTGTTTGCGATCGACTACCGGAATTATGGTTTTAGCGGCGGCACGCCGAACGAGTCCAACACGTGCGACGACGTGCGACTGGCGTACGACTACCTGCGTGATCAATTACATATTCCGACCGATCATATCATTGTTTTTGGTTATTCGCTCGGCAGCGGCCCTGCCGTGGAACTTCTGCTTCATCGACGTGCGGCCGGCCTCGTTTTGCAGGGCGCTTATGTGAGTGCGTATCGGATCATGACCGGCATCTCGCTTTTTCCGGGAGACAAATTCGTGAACGTCGCCAAGGTGCCGCGACTGACGATGCCCGTATACGTGATTCACGGGACAGCCGACGCGACGGTTCCGTTCTGGCATGGCGAAGCGCTGTACGCGGCCATTACCGCCCGAAAGAAAAAAATGTTTGTCGAAGGCGGCGGCCATACCCGGCTCGCCGAATATGCCGGGCCGGTTTATTGGGAGAGCCTTAAGGAATTCACCGACTCGCTTTAGTTGTCGGCGGCCGCGTGCGGTTGATTCACCAGATCGGCGGCCAGGATATTGCCGGTTCGATGTCGCCAAACGCGGCGCGGAATTCCGGGAAATTTGCGACCGGACCGAGCACGCGCCAGCGCGCGGGACTGTGCAGGTCACTTGCAATCTGCAGCCGGATTTTCTCGGTGCGTTCGTTGGTGCGCCAGCTCTGCGCGAAGGCGATGAAGAATCGTTGGTCTGGCGTGAAACCATCAATGTCCGGCAGTTTCTTTCCGGCGGTTGCGAGTTTAAACGCTTCGTAGGAGACGCGTAGGCCGCCGACGTCGGCGATGTTTTCGCCCAAGGTTTGATGGCCGTTAATGTGGAGGCCGGGCAACACCTCGAAGGCGTCATATTGCTTCGCGACCAATTCAGCCCGTTCCGAGAAGCGCGTGGCGTCTTCCTCGGTCCACCAGTTCTTCAAGTTACCCGTCGCATCATATTGCCGGCCTTGATCGTCGAAACCGTGCGTGAGTTCGTGACCGATGGTTGAAGCGAGTGCTCCATAGTTGGTGGCATCGTCGGCGTTTTCATCAAAGAATGGCGGCTGAAGAATCCCGGCGGGGAAACACATTTCGTTCAACGTGGGTTCATAATAAGCGTTGTTCGTTTGGGGCGTCATGAGCCATTCCGTCCGGTCGACGGGCTTCCCGAGTTTCGCCAGCTGACGTTGCATTTCAAAGGTGGAGGCGGCGATTGCGTTCGCGACGTAGGAATCGCGGGTGATCGTGAGTGGGGAGTAGTCGCGCCAATGGTCGGGATAACCGACCTTGTAACGCATCGCATCGATTTTCTGATCTGCCTGGATTTTTGTCGCCTCGCTCATCCAAGTGGCCGAGCGGATGCGATTGCGCATGGCTTCGAGATGGAATTTCACCATCGCCTCCGCGCGTTCCTTCGCAGCCGGGCTGAAGGTGGTCCGCACATAAAGCAGCCCCAAGTCTTCGCCGATCGCATTGTCCGCCGCGGCCATGACCCGTTTCCAGCGCGGTTTCTGCTCTGTCGTTCCAGAAAGTTTTCGATCATAAAACGCAAATGTCTCGTCCACCACGGCGTGGTTCAGGTAACCGGCGAGTTGGTTCAATACGTGCCAGCGAAGATAACTCCGCCACGTTTCCAACGGCTCCGAATGAAGGAGATGACCGAATGTGGAAAAAAATTCAGGTTGACCGACCAGCAAGTTTTTTTCGGTGAGCGGAAAATGGACTTGGGCGAGGAAATCCTCCCACGCGAAATCCGGAGCCAACTTTGTGAGGACGGCACGTTCGTACTTGTGATAGTTTTTTTCGGGGTCACGAAGGTCGACCAAAGTTCGGGAAATTTGCGCGAGCTTGGTTTCCAATGCCATGATGGTTTCGGCCTGCGCTTTCGATTTTTTCGCTCCGGTGCCGATGAGTTCAATCATTCTAGCAATGTGCGCCACATACGAACGGCGAATGTCTTCGGAATCTTTGTCCGTTCTAAAATAGTAGTCGCGTTCTGGAAGCCCGAGTCCGCCTTGGCTGAACGAGGCAATGGTCGCGTTCGCATCCTTGTCGTCGACCTGAACACCAAAGGCGAATCCAGCTTCAAGCCCCGTCGCTTGCAGATGGCCCATGACTTTGATGAGTTCAATGGGCGTGGTGATTTTATCGATCTCGGAAAACCAGGGAAGCAATGGCTTTGTTCCTGCCTGTTCGATTGCCGTCTCATCCATTCCTGCGGCGTAAAAGTCGCCGACGCGCTGCGCGACACTTCCTTTCGGGTCGCCCGTTTTCGCAGAGGTTTCGAGGATGTTTTTTAAAACAGAAAAGGTGCGTTCGTTGATTTCCTCGTTTACGCCCCAAGTGGAATATTCGCCGGGAATCGGCACCTGATCGAAACCCCCGTTGGCGTAACGGTAGAAGTCTTTAATTGGTGAGACGGCTGGATTCATATACGACCGATTGATGCCGGACGCCACCCTGCCGTGTGTCGTACAGGATAGAGAAAGAACGAGCGCTGCCGTTGAAACAAATTTCATTGCCGGAAAAACTGCGCTCAACTGCGGTCAGGCCAGATCGGCCGGTCCAAAAGCCCCCGGAAGCAACGTCTCGATCGATACATCGATTTCGTCGCGGGCCGCGCAAAAGGAAATCACCCGCGCGCCCGGACCAAACTCATGGATCACTTGGCGGCAAGCGCCACAAGGTGCCGTGGCGGTTTTTGTCGGAGTATAAACGACGACACACTTCAGCCGACTTTCCCCGGCGGCGATCGCTGAGAAAATGGCGGTCCGTTCCGCGCAATTACTCAGTCCATAAGATGCGTTTTCCACGTTGCAGCCCGCATAAATCTTGCCCGATGCGCCTACGACCGCTGCGCCAACCGGGAAACCGGAATAAGGAGTGTAAGCCCGTTTGGCCGCCTCCTTGGCGGCGGTCCTGAGTTTTTTCAATGCGACAGAGGATGAGGGCACGCGGAGAACGTTCGATAAACAAAGAGGTTACTCAACGGTAAATGCGGCTGAATGACGTTTCGGGAGCGATGGGCGACCGTCTTCAACTGCGGCTTAAATAAGCACCGTTATGGTTCTTTTTAATAACAAGTACCGAATCAGTTCTTTATTGATAAAGGAACCATTTTGATACCTATTTCTTCCATGAAATATCTGGTTGTTATCGGCGACATCATTGGTTCGAAACAGCTGCCGGCTAGGGCACAGTTTCAACGTCGTTTGAAGTCCGCGCTGCAGGGTCTGAACGGTCGGCGGAAGAATTTGATTTCTCCCTATACGCTGACGCTCGGTGACGAATTTCAAGCGGTTTACCGCGACACGTCGGGTTTGTTCGCTGACATCTTTACGCTGCTCGCGGGAATGGCTCCCGTGCAAGCTCGCTTCGCCGTCGCGGTCGGGGAAATTGTGACGCCGATCAATTCGACGCAATCGATTGGAATGGACGGTTCCGCTTTTCATTTTGCCCGTGCGCGGTTGGAAAAGTTGAAAGGCCAGGGACAGCTGTTGGGCATCCAGGATTTTACAGACTCGCGCTGGCGGCTTCCCACTTCGTCGCTCGCTGTGCTTTCCGGGCTGATGGAAGGCTGGCGGCAGAAGCGCCTGCAGCTGTTTGCTGGAATGCTCGCTGGTACCGGCGTGGGGGAATTGGCTCGGCAGACACGAATCACTCCGCGGGCAGTGAACAAAAACATCCGCGCCGCGGATCTTGACGAATGGCGGCGCATCGTGGATGAAATTTCCCGTCTGTTGAACGAGGAAATAAAAGCCCGATGAACACCGCCTTTCTCTTTTTTGCGAACACCGTGCTACTCGCCCGTTTGTTTGTGTTATTCAAGGATGACGCAACCGCTGGTCGTCCATGGTTAATCAAGGCGATCGTTGAGTTGGCAGTGTTGGGCTTTTTCTTCCCTCTATCGCCCGCTTGGTTTGGAACGGCGGCGGTTGCGCTCGCGGCGAATCTGGCTGGTTGGTCGTGGGAAAAAAAGGCGCGTCGGAGAAAAAATATCGGCCGTCTGTTCATCGGACTAGTCGAGCTGGCTGGCTTGAGTTGCTTTTTCACTGTAGGCGGATCGATGGCGTTTCATCCGCGATTCGACCTTGCGGGATGGGTGATGGAAGATTTTACCGCACTGGCTCCGCTCATGCGATTGGTGGCGAGTCCATCGTTTCAATTGAAATTCGCCGGTTTGCTGATGGCGGCCAACGAAGCCAATCTGGCGATTCGCGCGGTGTTTGACTTGTTGGATTTGAAACCGCGGGCGCTCCCAGCCGGGCAGGGTGTGATCGACGTGGGCGAGTTCAATCGCGGTCGCGTCATCGGCGTGTTGGAGCGCGCGTTGCTTTATTGGTTCATCATGGCGGGCCAGCTCGGTGCTATTGGGTTCGTCCTCGCGGCGAAAGCGTTTACGCGTTTCAAGGCGCTCGATGACCGGCCTTTTGCCGAATACGTGCTGATCGGAACGTTGTTGTCCGCGTGTCTCGCGCTCACCGCTGCCGGCTTGATCAAGTCAGTATTGAGCTGAAGTGGATGTCTGTGATGTGAGCCGGCGAGCGAAAGCGTGCCCCGATCCGCCTCTACTCTGAAAGGAGTTCCGCGCCTTCGAGCGCGAGCAGGCGGGTTTTGGTTCGGATACCGCCCGGCGCGGAAAAACCGGTCATTTTTCCGTTGGCCGCAACCACGCGGTGGCATGGCACGATTAACGGCCACGGATTGGTTGCCAGCGCGAGGCCGACCGCGCGGGCTGCCGCTGGGTCGAGCGCCAACAGCCGGGCGATTTCTCCGTAACTTTTTTCAAATCCCGGTTTGATGGCCAAGGTTTGAAGGTAAACTGCCCGTTGAAAATCACTGGCCAGCGACCAGTCGATGCGTGCGTCGGAGAAATCGTGGAGTTTTCCTTCCAAGTGCTTTTGCGCCTGATCGACAAGACGCCGAACCCATTCGGGGCGGGCTTCGTTCGCGGCAGTTGACTTTGTTCGTCGCGCAAAATCTTTCGTTACTGCTTCAGTATCGTCACCGGGTAATTGAAAGCCGGCGAGCCCGATTTCGTTCCAGGCAATACCGCAGTTGCCAAAGGCCGTTGGAAAAAACGAATAGGGCATGGCGCAGAATTTGGAAAACGGCTCGAACTCCGCAAGCCGGCTTATGCCGCCATGGGTTCAGAAAGTGTAAAGCCGACGTTTAATTATCGTTGAGATGATGTTGGAGAAAAATTTCCGTTCTCAACAGTTGGTCCAGTTTCTGGTCGGGGGTTTCCGCTGAACCGCTGTTCGTTGACTCCGCAGGATAGCGCAGATAATCCACCTCGCGGCCGATTTGTTTCAGGTTACCGTACAAGAGCCGGCTTTGACTAGCCGTGGCCGGGGCGTCGGAGTCGCTCTGGATGACCAGCAAAGGTGTGTTGATATTGTCCACTTGATTGAGTGGGGAGTCGCGGTTGAGCAGAATGCGGGTATCTTCCTGCCACGGGTAGCCGGCCCAATAGCGGGCGATGGTTTGCGGCCGGTCGGACCCACTGAAAAACGTCGGCAGATCGTACATGCCGCGAATCGCGACGCCGGCTTTGAAGCGATGATCATGGCCGGCCAGCCACGCGACGAGATAGCCGCCGTAACCGGAGCCAATCATGGCTTGGCGCGCAGCGTCGACATAACTTTCCTTGGCCGCGAAACCGGTGGAGTACAGTACTTCCTTGCTCGGGCCGATGGCCCAGTCGCGAAAGTCGGCATGTTCAAAATCCCGCCCATAACCAGCTGAGCCGGGGGGGTTGCAGAAAACGATTCCATAACCGCGTGCCGCAAAGCATTGCATTTCAAACCAGTCCGTGGCGTCACCAGGCCCTCCCATTTTTGCGGGTCCGTCGTGAATGAAGGTGAGGAGGGGATATTTTTTCCCCGCAGCGAAGTCCGAAGGTTTGAGCGTCCAGTAGTCGACGCTTATTCCTTCGCTGGTTTCCAGCCGATGTGGTTCATAGGCGCTGAGCTTTTTTTCTTTCAGCCACGCGCTATTGTGTGTCGTGAGCGGGGTGGTGGTTTTTCCATCCAGACTCGCGCGATACAACTCAAAGGGATTGCCGGGATGCGTGACAATTTGGACGAGTCCCTGCGCGCTTATATCGTAATTCTGGATACCCCAGGTTCGATTGGACGTGAGCGAATCTGCGCCAGTATGCGCCACTGGCACGCGATAAAGGGAATAACAACCCCGGTCCGCAGCGGTGAAATAAATCATCGTGCTGTCAGCCGACCACTTTAAATGGGTGGCGGTACGGTCGAGAGTCGCGGTGAGAATTTTTGGTGTTCCTCCGTCGACGGGAATGATTGTAACGGTTGCCGGTTCAAAACTGAAGATCCCACCAGCAGTTTCTGTGTACGCGATCCATTTACCGTCAGGCGACGGCGTTGGCTCGCTGTATTTGCTCCCCGCTTCACCGATCAGCACCGTCGATTTTCCGGTCGCGAGATCGATCGAGTAGATGCTGTTGAAAGCGTCCCGATCTGATTTTTCTCCGGTCACGCGTGGTCCGATCGCCACGATACGGTTTCCATCTGACTGCCACCGGGCGGAAACCAAATATCCTTTTTCGATACCCTCTACGATCACGGGTGAAGCGTGGCCGTCTTTCACGGTGATGAGCTGATAGCGTCGGGGAACCACGCTGAATCCATCGGCGTCGCCGTTCAGCACTACGGGATTTTTCCGGGCTTGGTTGCGATCAAGCCATGAGCGAATTTCCACTGGGGTGTCGTCGGCACTGGCAGTCACTGGCAAGGGACCTTGGACCGGACCGTCGGTTACTTTTTCCGCAACCGCGCCCGGCTTTTCGGAATGAGTTTCGTCGGGGAGGATTTCTTTTTCTTTTACCGACGAAGTTTTAACCGCGTGTTGTAACTGCTCCCATGATAGCGGGCTCGATATGAGGATTCGATTGCCGTCTGGCGACCATTGCGGGACGTCCGCGCCTGTTTCGAGAGAAGTCAACGGGGTGGGATTCCCGGCTTTCTCGCCAGTGTTGAACTCTAACAGAAAAACTTGGGCGACCCCTCCTTCCGGTTTGCGCTCGAAAGCCAGCTGGTTTCCCTGAGGTGACCAGTGCGGATCAAAATCGTTGGATTCGCTTTCGACTAGCGGTCTCGGGGATGTTTGTCCGTCGACGGCGGCAATCCACAGTTGATCGTGTTCCACGTGATTTGTTGCCGACATAGCCACAGGATCGAGGGAGCGCACGACGTAGACGACCCATTTGCCGTCAGGCGACATGGCGGGCGAGCGGATGTCCTTGATCCGGAAAAGATCGCTGGCGGTGATGAGCGATGCGTTGGGAATCGGCGCTGTGCTTCGGGCAACGGGCGCACTTACGAGACAGACGGCAGCCAGGAACAAAGCAGGCAAGCGTGGCATAAGCTTGGCATCGTGCGGATTCTCCTGTTTCTGTCGAAACGAATCCATGCCTGCTAATCGTTTCTATACCGCGTTCGATCTTCAAGAGTGGGGTAGCAGTCGCAAAACCGACTACCGCAGCCCGTTTCAAATCGATCGTGATCGCATCATCCACGCGCACGCTTTCCGCAAGCTGCAGTCGAAGACGCAGGTTTTTCTTTCCGGCGAATACGATTTCTACCGCACCCGGCTGACGCACTCGATGGAGGTCGCCCAGATTGGGCGTTCCATCTGTCATTTCCTCTGCAGTCGGGGTGATCCGCTGACCGACGATTTTTTTATCGACTCTGATCTGGTCGAGGCTTGTTCGCTCGCGCACGACATGGGGCATCCGCCATTCGGTCATTCGGGTGAACGCACGCTGCAAGAGTTGATGAAACGGCGCGGTGGATTTGAAGGCAACGCCCAGACGATGCATCTGCTCTGCGAAACAATGTATCAAAATGAAACGGGTGTGAAAGGCATGCAGCCCACGCGGGCGCTTATGGACGGCGTGCTCAAATACAAAAAGCTCTACACTGAGTTCGCCACGCCGCCGCTGAGCCACTTCATTTACGATACGCAGGCTCCCGTGCGCGATTGGGTCTTTGGTGGCGCAAAAATTCCCGGTCCGTTGATGCGGGGCGAAGCACTCAATGACTTCAAGAGCGTCGAATGCCTCATTATGGATTGGGCGGATGATGCCGCTTACTCGCTCAACGATATCGTCGACGGCGTCCGCGCGGGGTTTCTCACGGCGGAGCGCATTGAAAGCTGGGCGGACTGCGAGACGATCGGCGCCGCTGAGCAGCGTTTGCTCGACACCTTATTCGATGCCCTGAAAAGAGACCGGCTGGAAAATATTTTCTCCAAGAAAGTGGGTGCTTTCATTCAGGCATGCCGGCTCAAGGTGCGGGATAATTTCATGTCCGAGGCGAGTAATCGCTACAAATACGAGTTGATCGTCGAGGAGAATGCACTGAACGAAGCCGCGTTTTTCAAGAAAATGGCCAACGATATTATTTTCGAAAGCCCGCAATTGGAACAATTGGAACACAAGGCGCGCGTGATTCTCATGGCGATCTACAACGCGATTTGGGAGAATTACGCCGAGCGCAGCGAGCGCATCATTCGTATTTTGCCCGGGAACGTCAGCCGGCTCATTGAAGCCGAGAAAACGCAGGACGGGAAAGCCCGGCGCATCTGCGATTTCCTGGCCGGTCAAACCGACGGCATGGTGGTCCGCACCTACCGCCGGCTTTTCGATCCTGGTTTCGGGTCGTTCCGGGATCTCAGTTAATTTCGACTCCGCGCCAACCGATCAGGCCCAAAGGCGAAACTAAAATGGGGGAACGAGGCAGCGAAAAACGATTTCGAAAGGTGAGGCCCTATTATTTTGGAGGGGACAATCGGTACAGCACCGCGCTGTGCGCTTTGACGTTGGGCTTGAGTTCGCCGTTTTTCACGGGGCCAAGGTCTTTCTTTTGCCAAAGATCGCGGACGTCGGCGTTTTCGGTGAAACCACATGCCGCGAGCCGCACTGAAATTTCGGCGTCGGCGTCCGTGGCGTAGGGTGATCGCGTGAATACGAGAAAACGCACCGTCTGACCGGGCCACGGACTGTCGGCTGGAAGAGGGCTGCCGTCGCCGATTCCCGCAAAAGCTTTGAAGCGCGTCGCACCGTCGGGCAGGTCGAATTCGATGACCGATTTGGCGTGGGCCGCGATGCCGAAGGCGACTGGTTTGCCGTTTAGGACGAGCGCTTTTCCAGATGCGCTTTGAGTAATCGAGACAGCGGTATTTGGCCCGCTGCTCGCGTTGGTCCATTTAAGAGTCGTGAGCTTTATAACCCCTTTCTCTGTCGTGACGGTGGGTTCGGACCAGACCACATCTTCGCCGCCTCCGCCGCCATGCGCGTCGTCAACCACGAGATATAGTTTCTTGGCTCCGTTGAGTCCGATCTCGATCTTCACGCCTTTGCCGGGCGAGCGACGAGAAATGGCCGTACTTTGATAGAGAGCGAATCGGGGCTCGACGTCACCTTTGACCGGGCGGGTATTGAATAACGCGAGGTACTTGTCCGCGGAGCCGGGCACGTCGGCGATCCAAGCGTAGAATCCATCGTGACGAAATAATTCGCGATTGCTGGTGCTGGCTTGATCGATGGCGATGACTTCTTCGTTCGTGATCAGTGCGAGCGTGGCGTCGTCGAGCTTCGTCAGGTCAGCGCCCAGAATCAACGGCGACCGGGCGATGCTCCACAAAGACAACAATGCCACCTGTTCGTCAGGTGTGAAACGCGTTTGATTTTTTCCCATCTGCAACGTCCCGAGCGGGAGCATGTCGGCATCGGGAAAGTGTCCCGGACCGCGGAAAGGGGTCCAGTCGCGCAGACGATCGAATTGCGCGAAAAGTTGCGGCCACTCGTCCAAGAAATCGCCGCTGATCCGCCACATGTTGGCGTGAGTGCTGAGGTGAACGCCATCGGCGATCCGCGTCGGTCCGGGCGATGTACTTAAAATAATTTTTCGGCCGGTGCGATCGATCGCGCGACGGATGGCCTCGATTTCGGGCCGGTGGTAAGGCGCGGAGAGATCGTCGGCCTCGACAAAGTCGTCCGGCAGCGGCGAGCGGAGCTTCTGGACGACGCCCTTCAGCTCGGGCGAC
>JBEPTW010000056.1:0-20822 GCA_041691855.1 Verrucomicrobiota bacterium
ACCCACGACTCCCTGATCGAGGCCGCCCAGTTCGTTCACGTTTTGGAAAACCGCACTGGCTTAAAAATCGCTTGTCTCGAGGAGATCGCCTTCGATCAAGGCTGGATCGATCGCGCCGGCCTCGAAGCGAATATCAAGAAACTCGGCAAGTCTTCCTACGGCGAATACCTGAAGCGTTTGCTGGCTTGAGCATCGTTCCCGTGGAATGCCGTTTCATCGCGTTCCGTAATTTATCCTCTGCTTTCGCCCGGCGATAAGCACACTGCCGTCATGCGCTTGGTGGCCGTTTCCATCGTCAAAAACGAAGCCGATATCATTGAGGCTTTCGTCCGCCATACGCTCGCGTGGGTTGATTACCATCTCATCTTCGACCACGACAGCACCGATGGCACGCGCCAAATACTCGGTGCACTACGAGCCGAAGGATTGCCCGTTATATTATACACGGACAATGCCATTGGAAATCTGCAGCAGGCTCGCAGCCATCATTTATCTCAGCTAGCAATTCGCGATCACGACGCGGACTGGGTCATTCCGTTGGACGCAGACGAGTTTTTTTCCGGGCCCAATCGGAGCGCTCTGGAGGGATTGCTGGAATCGGTTCCAGTGGGAGAACCGGCCAGTGTTCGTCTACTCAACTATTACACCACGTCCGAAGACGACGCAACCATTAGCAACCCGGCGCTAAGGCTTCGCTACTGCCAAACGTCGCCCTCCGTCACCAAAAAACTTATAATTCCCAAGCACCTGCTGCTCGATCCTGAAGTTTCCGTCGGCAAAGGGAACCATGTTCTTTTTCGGAGAAATACTCCAGTAGCAGACAGACCATTGTCCGACCAATTTCACCTTTGTCATCTAGCGCTCCGCTCACCCCAGCACCAAGTGTTGCGGGTCGTTCTGGCTGAACTACAGAAACTGAGCCGCGGCAAACTGCATGACGGATTGGACGTCCACTACCGCCTCGGTTTCCAATTGCTTGCGGAAGATCCAGCGTTGTTTTTTTCCACGATGTGCCCGCCGGTCGCCACTCTTCAGTTGAAGGTGATCGACTATCGGGGTGGGCCGCTTACCTCAAAGCTCAATTCGTCGGGATGGCCAAGACTGGCCCGCGCTTTGGTCCCCTACCTCGAAAAACTTGCCGTGAGTCACGGAAAACTCGTCGACCAGGCAAATGCTCCCGCTCCCCATCCGTCGACCGAGTCCTCGGCAATCCATGAGATTTCGACGGACGAAATTCTCCCGATGACAGATGGTGATACTGGAAGCAATTTTTCGGGCTTCGTTGCCCGATCAGGCTGGGGACCGAGGGAGGGGCCGGTTCCCGAAGCGTTCTTACCGCCGTTTCATTGGGCTTACGCACCGGCCACCGAACTCATTGTCCATTCGAACCGCCCCGCCCCCGCGTTTTTCGCCGCAAATGCACTGACGTATTCGGAAGGTCAAACCGTCCAGATCGAACTGAATGGCCATTCAGTGCTCGAACATTCATTCGCCCGCATCAACCAAAAGGAACGCTTGATCGCGCCCCTCTTCCTGCGCGAGGGTGACAACAATCTCGTATTGCGATATTCCAAGAGTCTCGTGACCGATCATGATCAACGGCAACTTTCGGTAATTTTCCTCTCTCTGCAGATCATCCCCGACGCGATCCACTAGGATGCTTATCTCGATCATCGTTCCGCTCTACAATTGCCTGGCGTTGACCAAGGCAATGTTGGCGAGTCTGCAACAAACGGTTCCGGGCACGGTCTCCCATGAAATCATTTTTGTCGACGACGACAGCACTGACGGCACGAGGGAATGGCTTGAAAGCCTGACCGGAAACTGCCGGACGATTTTAAATGAAAAGAATCTGGGATTCGCCGCCACCTGCAATCGCGGCGCAAATTCGGCGCAAGGCGAGTATCTCTTTTTTTTAAACAACGATCTCATTCTCCTCCCCCGTTGGCTTGAGCCCATGCTCGCGATATTCGACCGGTTTCCAGACGCGGGACTCGTCGGAAACGTTCAGTTGAATGTCAGTACAAACGCCGTCGACCACGCCGGGATATTTTTTAACTATAAGGGGAAACCAGAACACGATACGGCGCGCCCGCTGTATCGACGGCTGACCGGCTTCCGTCGGGTATCAGCGTTAACCGGCGCTTGTTTCGCCATTCGCGCCGCGACCTGGCGACAGCTCGGCGGTTTTGACGAAGGCTTTCGCAACGGCAGTGAAGATGTCGACCTTTGCCTGCGCGCTGAGGCCGCTGGACTCCAAAACTACATCGCGCTCCGGAGTGTCGTGAGGCATCACGTCAGCCAATCCAGCGGGCGAAAACTCCGCGACGAACAAAATTCGCAACGCCTGATGCTGCGCTGGCAGGAAACGATCGTGGAAAAAATCGGACGCGTTTGGTGCCGGCATCACTTGGCGATGGACCTGCGGGACTTCCCAGATCAGGCGCTCGCTCGCGAGGCTTTCTACTATGTGCTTCATCTCAGATCACGCCCGCCGGCCGGAGTGAAAATTGCCGCGCAGGTGGCGATCCAAATCGAATTGGATCGCTGGGAAAAATTACTTGCGAATCGGAGTTAAAGCTCCGGGCCACCTTGCTCGACTGAGCGCACGACCGACTGCGGCCGGCGATTGACCGTGAGAAACATCCGGCCGACATATTCGCCAATCAGCCCGAGCATGACTAACTGCGTGCCGGAGAAAACCAACAGCGCGGCCATGAGCGATCCCCACCCGTAGTCCGGACCCTGATTGGAGAGCCGAAGGCAAAGCACAATCAACAAGCCGGTAAGTCCGGCGATTGCCATGAACAGTCCCAGCAACGTCGCGAGACGCAGCGGCATCACGGAAAAATTCACAAACGTACTCGCCCACAAGCGCAGGAGACGTCGGATCGTGTAGCCACTCTCACCCGCCACCCGCGCCGCGTGTTGCACTTCGAGCGTGCCCAAATTTTGCGTCACCTGCAGGATGAGGCCATCAATATAAGGAAAGGGCCCATCGTGCGCCGCCACTTCCTTGGCCACGAAGGCACTTACACAGCGAAAACTCGACAGATAAAAACCCTTCGGCTTGTCCAGCACCCAATCGGTGATCCGATTAGTGGCCCAGCTTCCCAGATTACGCCAAGCCGCATGTTCTTTCTTCGCGTAATGTCCATAAACAACATCCAGGCCGTCACGCCTCGCGAGTTGCCACATCTGCACCGCTTCTGCCGGCGGATTTTGTCCGTCGTCGTCGAGATTCACGATGTAGGCACCGCGCGCATGACGGTAACCAGTGAGCACCGCATTGTGCTCCCCGAAGTTCCGCGCGTGATTGACGAACACGATCGGAATTCGCGCGTCACGAATCAACTCCCGGCAGATTTCCGCCGTTGCATCCCGACTGCCATCGTTGACCAACACCACCTCGTGGCCACCTTCGATTTCAAGCCGCTCGATCTCTTTGACGAGCGGTGCGATTGTTTCTGCGCTGCAATAAAGAGGTATAACAAAGGTCAGAGCAATCTTCATGAGTGGGGAAGAACCCCTATAGTCACGGTTTTTGGGCAACAGTCAGCACCGAATTACCGAAAGCCATGCGAAACCCGGCTCGAAGCCATCCGTGCTCCACGGCCATCAATCCATTAAACGCGGCCTCAACCGGGGCAGGAAATAACCGGACGTCGCTGTCCGGCGTCTTGGGCGGAAAAAATTTCCGCCGGACCACCGCGAGCGGGAAAGGAAACATGTTCCAATAGGTGCTAGTCCTGATCGTAAACCCGGCTTCCCGCAATAATGTGTTCACTTCACCGCGATTGTAGCGGCGAAGATTTGCCACTTCGCGGTCATGGTAGGAATACATCCATTGGTAAGCAGGCATGGTCAGCACCACGATGCCCTCCGCTCGCAGGCATCGACGGAACTCCCGCAGAGCGACGATCGCGTCGGTCACCTGACAAACCACATCGCACGATACAACCGCATCAAACGATGCGTCGGCAAATGGCATCGCCGCGATCGATCCTTGCGCGATGGCGAGACCAGTTCGCTCCGTCGCGAGATCACAGGCCAACGGCGAAAAATCCAGACCGGCGAGCCGCCAAGCCGGTTCGGCTTTCTTTAAGCGACGCAGCAAGCCGCCTGTTCCACAGCCGGCATCAAGCACGCTCAACGTCGCCGCCGTCTGCAGATTTGCTCGTAAACTTCGCAACACGTGCCGGTGTAACGCGCGATAGTACCACATCCGGTCTTCGACCCCGGCCATCTTGCGATATTCCTCAGGTTGCATTGAGCGCCACATTGCCGCGCCGAGCGGACCAAGGCCACGAAAATACTGCTCTGCCGATGGCGGTCATAGAAATGAATGGGCAAGCCGAGCCGCATCCTTCATCGTCCACCGAGCCACCCCAATGCGATTCGTCCCCGTCAGCCAGAAACATCTCCGCCTGCCCGCGCTTCTGGCCTTTGCCGCGTTGATCTGGATCACCGCCACGGGGCATTGGACGCTCGCGAGTTGGCAGACACCCGTCTCCTACAGTGTCGACGCGCTCGAAGTGTTGGCGCGGGTTAAACTCTCCGGCGATGCAGGATTCGGAATCCTATTCAATAAGCTCATGCCGCATCTGGGTGCGCCGTGGCAGGCCGACTGGTCCGCCTATCCAATGCCCGATGCGATTGTGTTCATCGTGTTCGGCAAACTGGCAAAAATCACCGGACTGATCGCCGCAAGCAATCTCGCGCTGCTTGCAGCGCATCTCGCTGCGATCGCGACATTCTACGCCTGCAGCCGGGCTCTCGGCCATCGCTCGGCCTACTCTGCGGCGGCGGCGCTCCTCTTCGGCTTCAGTTTCTACAATCGTCATCGTGGCCTTTCGCACTATTCGTTTACGTTGAGTTACGTCGTACCAGCCCAGTTCCTCTGCGCGTGGCTAATTGGAAGCAGTCAACAATTCCTCAAATTTCGCGGTTGGCGCCTCCTCTGCTTCGCGACTGCGATCGCCACGGGGACGGGCAGTCCCTATTTCAGCTTTGGTTTTTGCCAGCTTTTGGTTCTCGCCCTCATTTACCAGGCGGCCACCCGTCGCGAACGAAGCAATCTCCGCGTGGGTCTCGCCTGTGTAGCGGTTCTTGCAGCCACCGTGGTTGCGACAAACTATAGTGCAATTCTCAGGTTGTACGAAGGGGAACACGCGGTGCTTGAACGCAACTACGCGAGCACTGAAATCTACGGCCTGCGACCGATCGAACTGCTCGTCCCGCCTCCCGCCCATCGCTGGGCATTCGCCGCGAGCATCGGTGCGGGCTACGCAGCCGACACAAGTTTTAAAGGTGAACTTTTCTTTCCGTATCTCGGGATCGTCGGCATCGGTGGTCTCATCGTGCTCGGAATCACCGCAACCAAGGCGGCGATCCAACGACGACTCGGGCTTCGACCCTCGCACGCCGCCCTGTTTGGCTGGCTCACGCTTTTCTTCATGGTCGGAGGGCTAAACGGCCTGCTTGCGCTCACTGGCATCGACCTCTTTCGGGCCGGAAATCGGTATTCGATCTATTTGCTCGCGCTCACTCTTTTCGCTCTCGCCTCATGGAGCTCTCGTCGCACCCGCCATCTGCCCATTTGGCTCACGACGGTATTTGCCATTCTCGTAACGATGATCGGACTCTGGGATCAATTGCCTCGCCGCGCTTTCGCTGCGGATCGTGCGAATTTGCTGAAAAAAGTATCGGACGATCAATTTGTCGCTGGTCAACTGGACCAACAGTTGCCCGTTGGGGCTGACGTTTTCCAACTACCGGTCGTGCCTTTTCTTGAGCAACCACCAGTCAATGGCATGGACGATTACGAATTGTTTCGCCCGTGGCTTTTTAGCGAGAGTACGCGTTTCTCGTATGGCCTACTCGCCGGAGAAAAAGCACTGCGCTGGGAAAAATGGATCGCGGACCGTCCCGTTGCGGAAATGTGCACTGCCTTGGAAAAGACGGGATACGCCGCAATTTATCTCCACAAAAAGGCCTATGCCGATGCCGGCGCGGCGCTCCGCCACCAATTGATCGCGCTCGGATATAAACAGATCGTCAATACCGGTGATCATCTCGCCTTTGCTTTGCATCCTTCCTCATCACCCGTGCTGCCTGACGTGAGCGCTGACTGGCTCGCCGATCCTTGGGCGGGGTCCACCAATCCTCCGGATGATCTGCAGTTCTTGGCGGAAAAGGGCTGGTTCAAGATCGAGCGAAACAACGCCGATGTCTGGCGTTGGGCGGGACACGACGCAACCCTGTCCATCTGGAACCCAGCCAGTCAATCCGTAGCGGTGAGTATTGAATTTAGCGTCTCCACCTTTAGGTCGGGCGAGCTGACGGCTTCAATGAGCGATCGTCCACTCTGGCACGTCGCGGCTGGACAGATGCCCGCCGGCATGGTGAATCTTGCGCTCACTTTGCACCCCGGCACCAATCGAATTTATTTCCACTTCACGGGCCCCGTCGCCAGACCGTCGGCCATGGATCGGCGTCAGCTTGGCTTTCGATTGCTCAACTTACAGCTCAGCCGGTAGCACAATTTCCAAAAGCGCCACTGCCCAGACATGCCCTCTCGACGTCCACCCCAGTTCACTGGTCTATTCTTCGACGAGACCGCCGAAAATTCCGCGTGGATTCGCGGACACGGCGCGGTAAATCTTCCGCCGCTCGATGGCAGCGCTTCACTCGCCATTGTCGGGGAGCTCCTGCCCCCCTCCGATAATACGACTGACCAAGGAGCACTGGGCCTTGAGATAAAAATCGATGACAGGATGGTTTCACGTCAGACTAGAATTAAACCCGGCCCGTTTCGGTTTGAAATTCCCTGGCCAGCCACGAGCACGCCTTCCGGCCACCGCCTCGAACTCAGGTTGCTTGGCGTATCGTTCAGCAATTTTCTCGCGTGGGCGGGTCGCGTCACCGGGCTAAGCTTTCTCCAAAAGTGGCGATTGCAGCCGCGCAACCGGCGGTTGCGCATCCAGCGCATCGAATCCGACGAAAATGTTCTTTTCGATTTTTCAAATCGAGCCTCTCCTTGGAATCAATCCATCGTCCGCCGTTTCGTTAAGGTCGGTCTTAATCTGGCGGGATATTTCCGTGCGGTTCTCGGAGTTGGAGAATCTGTGCGTTGCGCCGCACGCGCTGCCGACGCTGCCAGGATAGCAGTCGCCCTGATCGATTTGAAGCTGCACACCCAAAACCCGTGCACCGATGATACCTTCATCGCGCGGCTTCAGACGGACAATCCGTATCCCGTGAATGTCTTTCATCTCGATGCACCCGCCGCGATCGACCTCGATCACCATCACGGAGCCTCGTTCCGAAGCGGCAAGTACAACATCGGCTATTGGGCGTGGGAATTGCCAGAATTTCCCGATGCGTGGGTCCATTTTGCCGATTACTTTGATGAGATTTGGGCTCCTTCCCGTTTTGCCGCCGAAGCTATTGCAATGAAAGTACCGGTACCCGTACTGACGATGCCGCACGCCATTTTTTTTAGTCGGCCTGATGGCGACTTCCGCAGCAAACTGGGTTTGCCCAAGGACAAATATCTTTTCCTTTTCCTGTACGATCTGAACTCCTATTCCGAACGCAAAAACCCCGGAGCAGTGCTCGAGGCGTTTCGGCGCTCCGGTCTCGCGGGTAAAGGTGCGGGGCTGGTCATCAAAGTGCACAATGTCGCAGCCAATCCCGCCGACTACCAACGGCTGCGCGAAGCGGTCGCGACCTTGCCCGACACCACCCTCATCACACAAACCCTGACCCACACCGAAATCTACGAACTGGAGTCGGCGTGCGATTGCTTTGTTTCCCTCCACCGCTCCGAAGGTTTCGGCCTCGCCGTGGCGGAGTGCATGTTTCTTGGCAAACCGGTTATCTCTACTGACTGGTCTGCCACCGCGGAATTTGTTTCGACGTCCAACGGATGTCCTGTGCGTTGCCACACGGTGGCGCTCGACCGAAATCACGGGCCTTATGCCAAAGGACAAATCTGGGCCGCGCCGGATGTTGACCATGCAGCGGAATGGATGCGGCGGCTCTTCGGTGATCGCGCGTTTGGCCGAGCCATTGGTGATGCCGCTCGCCTCACGATGGAGGAAAAATATTCACCCGCAATCATTGGCGCGCGTTACCGGCACCGGCTCGAAGCGATCGTCGGTTGGCAATCAACTTTCCTCTCGCCGAATGCGAGTGCGGCCCCCTACGGTACACGACCGCGATGAGTGGATCCAAGTCTCGTCCATTTACGACCAATGATTTTCAGTTCTCTCTTATTTCTCTACGCTTTCTTGCCCGTTTTTCTGGGGTTTTATTATGCAATTCCGCGTCGGATGCGCAACAGCGCCGCTCTCTTGGGCAGCTTATTTTTCTACGCGTGGGGCGAGCCGGTCTTTGCCGTCTGGTTGATCGGTTCCAGTCTGGCTGATTTTCTGATCAGTTTGTGGCTCGCGCGATTGCCCCGTGAAGCTACTGTCAGGCGTCGCAGCGTGCTGATAGTCGGGCTGGCCATCAATTTAAGCGCGCTACTTTACTGTAAGTACGGCAACTTTATCGCTGCACAAATCAATGACCTGCTGGTCTGGCGGACTGGGGGGCATTTCATCTGGGAAAAAATTGCCCTACCCATCGGCATTTCATTTTTCACGTTTCACAAGATAAGCTATCTGGTCGATATTTATCGCGGCACCTCGCAACCGACCCGTAACGTTTTCGACTACCTGCTCTATATTTGTCTTTTTCCGCAGCTCGTGGCCGGCCCGATCGTGCGTTATCACGATATCGAAAGGCAGTTGCACGAACGCGAACCCACTCTGAACGATTTCCTCGAAGGCACTTGGCGATTTCTTCTCGGCCTCGGCCGCAAGGTGCTGATCGCGAATCCGCTCGGGCTGGTCGCCGACCGAATCTTCGAACAACCTGGTTCCACCCTGCCGTTGCCGCTGGCTTGGATCGGAATTCTCTCGTACACTTTTCAAATCTATTTCGATTTCGCCGGCTATTCGGATATGGCAATCGGGCTCGCCCGGATGCTGGGCTTTAAGTTTCTGGAAAACTTCAACTGTCCATATACCGCCCGGAACGTGACCGATTTCTGGCACCGCTGGCACATATCGCTTTCGGGCTTCATGCGCGACTATCTTTATATTCCGCTTGGGGGCAATCGCGTCGGACCGTGGCGCAACAAATTCAATCTGTGGATCACTTTTCTTGCTTCCGGAATCTGGCATGGTGCGAGCTGGAATTTCATTTTCTGGGGCGCTTATCATGGCACGTTGCTATCCGCCGAAAAAGCCATTGGTCCGCAAAGGATGGGCCGCATTCCCGTTTGGGTCAGCTGGCCCTGCACCTTTATGCTGATACTTGTCGGCTGGGTATTTTTTCGGGCGGGGGACTTGGCGCAGGCCATCACCTACCTTGGCCGCCTGACCGCCTGGGAAACGTGGAACTATTCGCCACGAGAACCCGGCCTCTTGTGGCCGGACATCATCAGTCATCGCGCGACGTTTGCGTTAGCCTTCGCGGCACTGACCAGCTTTATCCCCGATTTTCTCTGGCGGCGTTTCGGCTGGGACGCTGCCCTACCCGCCAAAAATAGCCACGGGGCTTGGCGTGTCGGATTGGGCGCGACGTTTCTATTACTCGCCTCGGCGGCTCTGGCAAACCAGAGCTACAATCCCTTCATCTATTTTCGATTCTAAACGCAATGAATCGCAAGTCACAGTTAAGAGTAGTGCTGGTTTTCTCGTGCTTTCTCGTCTTTGTCGGCGCGCAGGCGGTGCTGCCTCTTTTTCAAGGTCCACTGAACGGTGCAGTCGCAGCGGCACCCGCTCCCGTTTGGAACTGGACAACGATCCGAAACGGAACCGCCTTTCGCTCATTCGAAGCCTGGTACAACGAACGCGTCGGCCTGCGGAGTTTCTGGGTGCGCTTGGACAATGAGGTCACTTATTTGTTCTTTGGCGAAGCCACCCGGCGCAATAGCGGCACGGAAGTCGTCGTCGGCTCGCATGACTGGTTGTTTGAACGCCAATACATCCAGCACGCGGTCACCCCAACAACTCTGGATCGTGAGAAAATGAATGACGCCATCCGTCACGTCCGCTCAGTCCAGGACAAGCTCGCGCGCCGCGGCATTCCTTTTCTGCTCATCATCGCGCCGAGCAAAGTCGAAGTGTATCCGGAGCATGTGCCAGAAGTTTATTTTGAGGGCAGGAAACCTGAAAACATTCTCACCGATTACGAACAGTACCGACCAGCGCTCCTTGCCGCTGGAATTAACCTCTATGATGGGCCACAAGTTTTTAAAACCTGGAAAAAAGCCGGGCAACGGAATCTCTTCGCCCGCGGCGGCACCCATTGGAGCTACCAAGCGGCATTCCAAGTGCTGAAGGATGTGCGCGAGCGGCTAAATCCACAAATGGCGCGCCACCAGATGCCGCCTTTTTTCGAAAAGGAACGCACGGTCGGGCCGGCGAAACGAATGGATGGGGACCTCATCCATCTGCTCAATCTCATCGATGATTTCCCGTTCAATCACGACCAGCCCTACCCGGAACTGGCGGCCCAGAAGGAAATCCCCGTGGAGCAGCTCCCACGCATCCTTTGGGTCCATGATAGTTTCGGCTGGCCGCTTATCGAACTCCTTTACAATGCGAATGCGGCGCAACCCGACGAATCTATTTATTATTTCAGAAACCTCTATCACATCCCCGGCGGAACACGTCTTGATACCAAACTAAGCGAAATCGATTGGGAGCCCTATTTAGAGAAACATGACGCGGTGGTCATGGTCTGGACGGAAATTGCCACCCAATATTTGGGTTGGGGCTTTTTCGAGGCGGTGGATGAAAAATTAAAATAGTCCACAGGTTGACCTCTACGCCTTGGCCGGGTCACTTGTGATAATCACTGTTTCGTTCCGCGATTATGTCATTCCTGCTGTTTATTCGTCGCCACTGTTTCGCCCTGTCTCTTACCGCTTTGCTCGGCACCAGCACCTGCATCGCCCTCCACTACAATCAACACTACATCGGGGCGGTTGATTGGTATGGGTATTACGAGGAGGCTCTGCTGTTCAAGGCCGCACGCACCACCCTCCCGCTGGAATTACCGGTGGACGAATTTCCTTCCGTCGTGCCCTTGGGCTTCAACGCCCTCCCGGATGGTCGCACGGTGCCACAATATCCCCCCGGCTATCCTCTGCTCCTCGCGGCCGCTATGATCCTTAAGATCGATGGTTGTCTCATGCCGCTCGTCGGATTGGCCTCAAGTCTGATTCTCTTCAGCCTCATCCGCGATGTGACGGGAGATAAATGGACGGCCGGGTTGTATTCGGTTTTGTGGGCATTTTTTCCCATCGTAGTCTATGGAAGCACATTTTTCATGAGCGATCTGGTCGCCGCGCTATTTGTGATTTTGTCGTACTGGGCGTATCGCCGCAATCAGGTGTTTTGGTCGGCTCTATCAATGGTTTTTGCCCTATGCATCCGGCCAACCAACGCCCTCTATTTTCTGGTGTTTTCGATCGGACTGATCCGTGACCGGAAACTCGTTCGCTACAGCCTGTGCATGCTGCTGCCCGCGATGCTATATGGCTATTACAACTACCATATCTTCGGAGCACCTTGGCGCACGGGCTATGCGAATGTCATCAACGATCTTTCGTTCGAATTCTTTTTTCCGCACCTGACCTTCTATCTCCAGGAAGTTTTTTTCCAGTTCGGGCCATTAGTCCTGCTGCTCGCGATTTGGGGTCTCTTGAAGCCGAATACCGAGAAATGGTTTTTTCTGAGTTGGTTCGGGGCCTTCCTTGTTTTCTACAGTTTCTGGCGTTCCGGCGGCAGCGACCGCTGGTGGTGGACACGTTTTCTACTACCAGGTTTCGCACCCCTATTTGTGTTGTCTGCCCAAGCATTTCACCGCGCCCGGGTCTTGCTGAGCACTAGGATCAATTCCGGCCGTGGGCGAATTCTGACCCAAGTGGCACTGTTCGCGATCATCGGCTCGACGCCTTTTTATTATATCAAGTTCGGCCTCGCTCAACGGGATCTGTGGTCCACGAACAAAGGTTACGACTATTTCAAGATCGTGAAACAAATCGAAGAGGACGTCCCCCCTGGCAGCTATGTCGGCAGCGTCGATTTCGCTGGGTCGTTCAGACTTTATACCCACTTGGGCTCTTATTATTCGATGCATCCCAACGCCCCGAAATTGGTCACCCATGTTCTTTTGCAAGGTCACGAAGCCTATCTGCTTGTTGAACCGTGGAACAAAAACAATCTGGTGGTCAAAGAACTTCTAAGCGATTTTCCCGCGACGAAAGTACGCGATGTAACCACTTGGAGCGGGATGGTCCTTTACCGCCTTGCTCTACCTGACCCTTCCTAGCTTGTTTTTAATTGACACGACCCACACCAGCCACACGCGGGCCCAAACCGGGATCCAACGCGTGACCCGCTCACTTTTTGCCGGCCTGGCGCAGCTGTCGCCTGCCACCGCAGTCTGCTATGATCCCTTTCTCATGGCCTGGCGTCCACTGGAAGGAGGTGAGCTCGACCACCTGAGACCCAGCGATACAAAAACCAGTTCCCGCGGTGCCAGATGGCCGCTTCGCCAGCGCCTCGTCGGTCGCGCCCGTCGCCTAACCGGACTCAAAACGACATTACCTCACGCCGACGGGTTGATCTGCCCGGAATTATTTTCGGCCAAAACCGGCATGCATCTGCGGGAGATTTTGAGTGCCGTACGCGGTCCCAGTGTTGCCGTTTTCCATGATGCCATCGGCCTAAAATTCCCCGAACTCACCCCTCCTGCCACCGTCGCCCGCTTGCCTTCCTACCTGCTCGAACTTTTACTCTTCGACGGTATCGTCGCCGTTTCCGAGGATTCGGCCGCCAGTTTGCGCGACTATTGGAAATGGATTGGGATCGGTCAATGCCCGCCAGTACATGCTCTTCCCAATGGCATAAGTCCCCTTACCCATTCCCTTGCGGACGATCCCTCCGAAAACGTCCACCGGGTATTGTGTGTCGGCACGATCGAAGGCCGCAAAAACCACCTCGCCTTGCTGGAAGCGTGTGAAACATTGTGGGCCGAAGGATGCAGATTCGAACTGGAACTGGTTGGTTTAGCTCGGGCCGACACAGCAAGTCGGGCATTGGCGAAAATTCACTCACTCAAGCAAGCGGGACGACCGATTTTTTTCCAAGGCGTCACTTCAGACGAAGTTCTGCATCGCGCTTATCGTCGCTGTACCTTCACCGTTTATCCGTCCCTCCTCGAAGGTTTTGGCCTACCGGTGATCGAAAGCCTCCAGCACGGCAAGCCCTGTATATGTTCAGGACGCGGCGCACTAGGCGAATCGGCTAGAGAGGGTGGCTGTCTGACTTTGGACTCGGTCGATGCCACCACCCTCTCCACAGCCATGCGTCGGCTACTACAGCGGTCAGATGAACGTGCGGCCTTATCGACGGCCGCCCGCCACCGTACTTTTCGTTCTTGGGCAAGCTACGCAGGTGAACTCACCGATTGGATGACAACCTTGCGCCGAATTTAGCCAAAAGCCTTTCAGAGGCCGGTAAGATCGCTGCATAGTCGGGTGATTTCGCGGGAAGATCGCGACGAGCCGCGCCCACCAAAATCCTGCTTCCTGCGCCGATCTGAATCCGTTTGCTAAGCACTGCCTTCCTTCCTGTAGTTCAACCACCTCGCCATGGCCCTTTCCCTCTTCACCAAGACCAAAAAAGCCCTCATCGAACGCGCGCAGGACGACTACGCGACAAAGATGCGGCTGAAGTACAAGCCTTACTATCACGCGATGGATGCCCAGCAGGGCACGCACATCCAGTTGCAGGGTCGGGACATGATCATGCTTTCAAGCAATGATTACTTGGGATTGTCGTTCCATCCCAAGGTAATCGAGGCGTGCGGCGAAGGAGCCAAAGCGTGGGGTTCAAGCACGACCGGTGCCCGCATCTCCAACGGCTCGCGCGCTTATCATGTCGCCCTGGAGGAAAAGCTCGCCGCATTTCTCGGACGCGAAGCCTGCCATATTTCAGTCTCAGGTTATATTTCCTGCTGTTCGGCAGTCGCCTCCTTTGCCCAGAAAGGTGACATCGTTCTGGCCGACAAAAACATTCACTCATGCCTTTGGGATGGCATTCGCCTATCGATGGCGACAGCTGAACGCTTCAGTCACAATAATCCCGAGGATCTTCGCCAAGTCCTCAAGAGCGTGCCGCACTCCATTCCGAAAATGCTCGTGGTCGAGGGTGTCTATTCGATGGAAGGCCACGTCTGCCGCCTACCGGAACTGGCCCAAATTGGCGAGGAGGCTGATTGCTTCACGGTCGTGGATGACGCCCACGGCTTGGGGGTGCTCGGACGGCAGGGCCGCGGCACCGTGGATCACTTTAAGCTCAATGAGAAGGTCGACATTATCTGCGGTTCGATGTCGAAATCGCTCGCGAGCACTGGCGGATTTGTCAGCGGTTCCCGCGATTTGATCGAGTATCTCCGCACGAATTCCAAGCAAACCCTTTTCAGTGCCGCGATCAGTCCCAGCCAAGCAGCCGCCGCGTCCGCCTCGCTCGATATCATGCAGACGGAACCCCAGCATTTGCAGCGGCTCTGGCGCAATACAAAGCGCTATCGCGAAATGCTCAAGGGACTCGGTCTTGACACGTGGGAAAGCGAAACTCCCGCCGTGCCTATTGTCCTCGGTTCCAAGGAACTCGTTTATCGTTTCTGGCAGGCGTTGCTGGAGAAAGAGGTGTTCACCGTCATGTCCATTGCGCCTGCGGTGCCCCCGGGCAAGGATCTCATCCGGACCGCCGTTTCCGCGCTCCACAGCGATGAAGATTTGGAGAAGATCGCGGCGGCCATGGCCTACGCGGTAAAACAGATGTGACCCCTTTGGATTCTCCCGGCCAATCAAGGCACGGCCTGATGCATGTTATCCAAAAGCTGAAACTCGGGTTCTGGCGTCCAGGAATACTCTGCTGGCTTGCGGTGCTGTTTGTCCTTGGGGTGGTCGCGGTAGATTGGAATCACACGACCGGCCTGACGACCTTGCTGCGTTTCGGCGACCAGTTCGCCAGTCAAAGGCTGCCTGAACTTAACGGTGTCCCGCTCCGCACCTACCCCGGCGTCGGCTACGATGGACAATTCTATTCTCAGTTAGCGGTGAATCCCGACGTGCGGCAACCAGCCGTCCAACACATGCTCGACAATCCGCGATATCGGTCGCGGCGTATTCTCGTTTCCGCCGTCGTGCATTTCCTCAGCGGCGGCTCACCTTGGCTGGCCCTTCAGCTATTCGCGTTCGTCAATGTTGCCGTCTGGCTGCTGCTCGGCTGGCGGCTATGGCTACGGCTTTCGGACGCAGGCTGGCAGGGTGCCGGAGCTTGGTTGGGTTGCATGCTTGGCATTGGCGCACTCGACAGCGTGCGATTGTCGCTCACCGATCTGCCGGCGATGCTGCTCATCTTTCTCGCCACCGAAGCTGCTGTTCGGAACCGACCGCGTACCGCCACCCTGATCATGGCCGCCGGGGTACTGGCGCGCGACACCTCTCTGCTCACTGCGGCACTTCCGGCCACCGGCCACCTGCGCTCCATGCCCAACTGGATTCGGCATGTCGGCACCGTCGCCCTCATTGCGCTGCCACTCGCGCTGTGGTCGGCTTGGATCGCGTGGTATGTCCCGGTGGGCGACCCGGTGGGGACCGGCCATTTTTCCGTGCCCGGTATTTCTTTGGGGCGCAACCTGCTCACCTGTGCCCGTGAATTAGCGGCGGGAAATTTCGACTCACGCTATCTCTTCGGATTGCTGGCGGGCGTTTCCTTCACTTGGCAGGCGGTCTATCTTCTGCGCCTGACCAGCGACAATCCCTCGCCGTGGCTGCGAATCGGCCTGCCCTATGCCGTTTTTTATTTTCTGATCGGTGACGCGGTCTGGAAAGGATACTGGGCGGTCGGCCGCACTTGTCTGCCAATGGCCTTTGCCTACAACCTCATGCTCGTGCGCCGCCCAAAATTTTGGTGGCACTTGGTGCTTGGCAATCTCTGCGTGCTCCACGCGGTCTATCGCCTGCTACCTGATTGAGGCGCGGCACCGGAGTCGGTCAACGCAACGCACTCTTGATTGTCTGCGCCGTATCGGCCCAGCGCGGTAAGGGACGTGCCATCGCTTCGCCCTGTAAACGTCGCACCTCTACCTCGTCGGTCAGAATCGTTTTAAATTTTTCCCGCCAGTCGCCGACATCATTAACTCGCGCCAAGAGGCACCCTCCGCCCTCAGCATTTTCTTTCAACGCTGGCAGATCACTGGCCACACACGGCACGCCGCGCCACAGCGCTTCTAACACTGGCAAGCCGCAGCCTTCCGCCACCGTTGGAAACACCGTCGCTCGCGCCGCAGAGTATAATTGCCCGAGCTCCTTGTCCCCCGGGGCCAGATGAAAACGAAATCGCCTTTCGCGCTGTTGCAATTTCTGCATGCGGACTCGCAACGCCTCGCCAAAATGCGGGTTCACCCGACCGGCCACATCCAGCGAGAAATCCATCCCTTCGGCCCATAGCCCTTCCGCCACGTCCAGCAGCAATCCCTGATTTTTGCGCGGCTCCACAATTCCCACACACAACAAGGCCGGCCGTCCCGGCGCGATGACGGGGTCACGCTGCACGCGGTCGCAGCCGTCGAAATCCGCCCCATGTCCGATGGTGCCAAGCTCCGCTCGTAAGTTAACTCCCTGCCAGCGCCAGAAACCGGCGAGATCCAGCCGCACCGCCTCTGAAACGCCCCAGACCCGGTCAAACGAAGCGAGCATCTTCATATATTCCGGATGACGTCGCACGCTCTGCGGCCAGGTCTGATGCGGCATTTTCAGCGGGATCGCATCGTGAAAGATCGCCGCCAGCCGACAGGGATGCAGGTGCAAAAAATCCCAAAACCCCGGCCGTTCCTCCTCACTGAACAATTCAACCGTCAGCAGCCAATCCGCCGAAGTGAAGGCCACCGGCTGTCTGCTGTTTTCATCAACGAAACCCCGGCTCCGACCTTCCCATTGCACCGACGCAAGCCATGACCCCAATTCTTCGCGCAGGCGCGCGCTGACCCGGGTGATGCCCGAACGGTGCCGCGCTGATCCGGTCTTGGTGATGTCGTAGTAAATCATGATCGCATCGCCCCCTCGAAACATTTCATCAGTCGTGCCGTGTTGCGGTGCGCATCATAATTCTCCTCCACCCAACGTCGCGCATTCCGGCGCAATGACTCCGCCAAGTCATCATCCTCGGCGAGCCGGCGCAAAGCTTCCACCCATGCCGACGGCTGGCCGACGTCAGCCACGAGCCCGGTCTGCTCATGACAAATCGCCTCCGTCGTCGCGGCCACGGGCGAAGTGACGACCATCACGCCCGCCGTCATGGCCTCGGGAATTACGTTGGGCAACCCATCGCGATCCCCGCTCGCGGCCACCACACCCGTATGGAGCAATCCGTCCGCCCAAGCCAACTGCGCCCAGACCTCGGGCTGCGACAAATGCCCGCACAACTGCACTTCGTTTTTCAAATCCAACTCCTCGATCAACCGCTGCAATTCCAGTCGCATCGGTCCATCGCCGATGAGCCGCGCGACAAAGGGCATGCCCGCCGTCTTGAGCGCGGCATAAATTCTCAGCTGATGACGCAGACCCTTTTTCTGCACCAACCGAGCAATGCATACCAAACGCAGTGGCCGCCGCTCCGCCCGCAACGGCTTGAATTCCGGGAACGCGTCCAGCCCCCGCCGGATACAGATGACCTTTTCCGCCAGGACCCCTCTACCGATTAGCTCGTGCCGCCCCATCTCGGTCGACGTGTGGATGAACCGGGCATGTAGCAATTTCTCCAACAACCACCAATCACCGCCGTGTTCATAAATGTCGTACGCATGCGCCCCGACACTGTAACGCCAGCCGAACATCCGCCACAACACCCAGGCCGCCGTCGCCGGTGCACCCGACCAAGCTCCATGCACCAGCACCGGCGGATGTTTTTTTAATTGGGCCGCAAAACAGCCGGCAAACCCGGCCCCGAGCATGTTTTCCCAAAAATTCAACCATGACGGCGCCGGCCGTCGGAACACTCCCTCGAAAAGATCGCGGACCACGCGCGGCCGCACCACGCAATTCCACGGGATCGTCCACAGCAACAGCGGGACGAGTCTCCACTTGAAGAAACTTTGCACCGGCAGCCCGCGAAACTCCCCACCGCCGCCCCACAACGAATACAATTTCACCGGCAGTCCGCTCGCCTGCAAGGCCGTCACTTCACGCTGCAAAAAAGTTTCCGTGGATTTCGGAAACGTCGTGAACAACAGAGCGATGTACGGAGGATTTGAATTCAAGCAGGCGGCAGAGCTGAAAGAGGAAATTAGCCACGAAGCGGTCTAAAAAGACATCAAAAAAAGCCGCCGATCGCATAACGAGAACATCGCCCACTGGAGCCGCAGCGACCCCGCTGCGGTTCCCGCCAATCCCACGGCGGGGGCGTCGTGGCTCCAGCCAGCCCACTCATCGCTCAAATCTTCGCCGCACCCGCCACGGCTAGAAATGCCGATAGCGCCGGGTCCGACGGAGCGTCTTTCCTCCACCCCAAGACCAACCGGCTCTCGGGTGCCGGCCCATCCAGCGTTCGGAATGTCACCTCGACCGGCAGTTGTTGCGCCTCCGACGGACACATGAATGTCGCCCCCAAACCCGCCCGGACGAGTCCGATCGCATTCGATCGCGGCCAGACTTCGTCCGCAATGTGCGGCGTAATCCCGGCCTGCTGAAACGCCGCCAACACGCGGTCATAAAATCCCGGATTGTGCGCCCTTGGAAACATCACAAACGGCGTGTCGGCGAGATCGCGCAGCCGCAATTTCTTCGCCGCCGCCAGCGGATGCTCCACCGGCAACAACACGCCATTTTTTTCCTGCATCAGAAGTTTCGTCCCCAAGCCGGGCGGGAGCGTCGCATTGGGATGGAAAAAACCGCACGCGATCTCCCCGGTTTTCAACGACTCCAATTGCGCGGCCGTCGGGGACTCGTTCAATTCCACCCGAATCCCCGGATAACGCCGATTAAACTCGCGCAAAATTCCCGGCAACACCGTGGCCATCGCCAGCCCCGTAAAAGCCAGCTTCACCTGCCCCGCCTGGCCGCCCGCCAGCGCCCGGATATCTCCCGGCACCGCCGCCAATGCGCGCAACAGTGGCTCGATCCGCTCAAGCAGCGCACGCCCCGCCGGCGTTAATTCTACTTTTCGCCGCGTCCGATTGAGCAAATCCACGCCGAGCTCAGTTTCCAATTGCGCCACGCCGCGTGAAAGCGCCGGTTGCGCCACCGCCAGCGTCTCCGCCGCCTTGCGAAAATGCAGCTGTCTCGCCACTTCCCGAAAGTAAACGAGGTGTCGAAGCTCAAAAGGATATTGATACTCGCGAGGCATCACAGGACACGAAACAAGTATTTCCCGTTATGGCAAGTTTCTGGTAAATTCAGCGCTCGTCGATTCGATCACTTTCAAAACCTCCTTCATTCCATGTCTAAATCCTTGTTCGAAAAAGTCTGGTCCGCGCACACCGCCGGCACATTGGCGAATGGCCAGACGCAGCTTATCATCGGCACGCACCTGATCCATGAGGTCACCTCCCCGCAGGCCTTCGGCATGCTGCGCGATCTCGGTCTGAAAGTGCTGATGCCGCATCGCACCTTCGCGACCGTCGATCACATCGTGCCGACGGACCAGTTGGTCGAACCTTACAGCGATCCGCTCGCGCAAGCCATGATGGACGAGTTGCGCAAGAACTGCGCCGAGTTCGACATCACTTTCTTCGACCGTGCCACCGGCAAGCAAGGCATCGTTCACATCGTCGGACCTGAGCAGGGCATCACGCAGCCGGGCACGACGATCGCATGCGGCGATTCCCACACGTCGACGCACGGCGCGTTCGGCGCGATCGCGTTTGGCATCGGCACGAGCCAGGTGCGCGACGTGCTCGCCACCCAGACCATGGCGCTCGGTGCGTTGAAGGTTCGCCGAATCGAAGTTAACGGCAAACTCCGTCCCGGTGTCTACGCCAAGGACGTCATTCTCCACATCATCCGCGTCCTCGGCGTCAACGGCGGCACCGGCTTCGCCTACGAATATGCGGGCAGCGTGTTCGACGGTTTCTCAATGGAAGAGCGCATGACCGTCTGTAACATGTCCATCGAAGGCGGCGCGCGCGCCGGCTACGTCAATCCCGATGAAACCACCTTCGCCTATTTGAAAGGTCGCCCCTACTCGCCCAAAGGCGCCGACTGGGACGCCGCCGTCACGCGCTGGCAGTTCTTCGCGTCCGATCCCGGTTGCCGCTACGACGACGTCGTCAAAATTGACGCCGCCGATATCGCGCCAACCGTCACCTGGGGCATCAATCCCGGCCAAGGCATCTCCATCACCGAAAATATTCCCGATCCGACCAAAACCACTTCGGTCGACGAAAAAGCCGGCATCGAAGAGGCCTTGGCCTACATGAAATTCCAACCGGGCGCTCCGATCAAAGGCACGAAAATCAATGTCGCTTTTCTCGGCTCCTGCACCAACGGCCGCTTGTCTGACTTCCAGGAGGTCGCAAAATACATTAAGGGCCGCAAGGTTGCTCCCGGCATCAAAGCCATCGCCGTTCCGGGTTCGCAGATCGTCGCGCTCCAATGCGAAAAACTCGGCTTGGACAAAATCCTCAGCGAAGCCGGCTTCGAGTGGCGCGCCGCCGGTTGCTCGATGTGCCTCGCGATGAATCCCGACAAA
>JBEPTW010000057.1:0-20750 GCA_041691855.1 Verrucomicrobiota bacterium
ACACAGAGAAAATCACCTTAAAATATCGCTTCTACTGCATGGATACGGCTTAGTTTAATGAAACCTCTTCGCTGGAAAGGTTTCACCACGACGGAAAACACTTAAAACTTTGCAACTCTGCGGTGGCTGGCAACTGAGTTTTTTGCCCGCCGGGCGCGAATCTCAACGCGTTTCCCGTCGGCCAGTTTAGGGAGTGTATTCAAACTCGTCTGTCATTCTGAACGAAGTGAGGTCTAGCCAGCAGGCTGGTATTACATCCACGGCCGCGATCGTAATGCCGCGAGCGAGCACATGGATTCTTCGCTGCGCTCAGAATGACGGTAAACGTGAGATCATGGGGATTGAAAACACTCCCGAGCGATTGCTGGAATAGACGAGGCGTTTTTCCTCGTGTCCGGCGTTGACAGGGTGGGGCGGGCTGGGTGTGTTCGGCGCCTACGTCCATGACCGATAAGACCCTTCCTTTTACCAAAGCACAGCTCGAAGCGATTGCGGCCAAGGTGCCGACGCCCTTTCATCTCTACGACGAGACCGCGATGCGGAAAAACGCGCGAGCATTCAACGAGGCGTTCAAATGGGTGCCGGGTGGTTTCGTGAATTATTACGCCGTCAAGGCGCTGCCGAATCCGTACGTGATGGCCGCACTCAAAGAGGAAGGTCTCGGGAGCGATTGCTCGTCCCTCGCCGAGCTCATGCTCTGCGAAGCGGTCGGTATCACCGGCAACAAGATCGTCTTCACCTCGAACGCCACGCCTGATTACGAATACCAGAAGGCGGCTGAGCTTGGGGCGATCATCAACTTGGATGATATTTCGCACATCGCTTACCTGGAAAAAGCCCTCGGCGGCAAACTGCCCGAGATGCTTTGTTTCCGCTATAATCCAGGCCCGCTCAAGGAAGGCAATGTGATCATCGGCAAACCGGAAGAGGCGAAGTATGGTTTCACGCGATCGCAATTGTTCGACGGATACCGCATTCTGAAAGAGAAGGGTGTGAAGCGTTTCGGCCTGCACACGATGGTGGCGTCGAATGAACTCAATCCCGACTATTTCGTCGAAACGGCGCAGATGCTTTTCGACTTGGTGGTGGAGCTGAACCGCGAACTCGGTATCCGGTTTGAATTTATCAATCTCGGTGGCGGCATCGGCATTCCTTACAAGCCCGAGCAGACGGCGGTCGATTTGGGTTATGTCGGGGCGAAGATCGAAGCAGCCTACAGTAAAACCATCGTGGCGAACGGCCTCGGCCCGATCCGCATCTCGATGGAATGCGGTCGTATGATCACGGGACCGTACGGCTATCTCGTGTCACGCGTGCTGCACAAGAAGGCCACGTATAAAAACTACGTCGGACTCGACGCGTGCATGGCGAACCTGATGCGTCCGGGCATGTATGGCTCGTATCACCACATCAGCGTGCCGGGGAAGGAAAACGGGCCGCGCAAAGTTTACGACGTGACTGGCTCGCTCTGCGAAAACAACGACAAGTTCGCGATCGACCGGGAAATCGCCGATCCCGAGCCAGGCGATTTGGTCGTGATCCACGATACTGGCGCGCACGGCCACTCGATGGGTTTCAACTACAATGGCAAACTTCGCTCTGCTGAGGTGCTCTGGCAGGATGGCGACCACTGGAAGGTGATTCGTCGGGCCGAGACGTACGCCGATCATTTTGCGACATTGGATTTTCCCGGCCTGAAAAGTTAGGTCGAAGCGTTCGGTGATTTCCTGCTGAAGGCGCGGAAATCCGGAAATGATTTGCACCAAGGAAGCAAAGATCGCGAAGGGCCGACATCGGCGCTCACGCGATTTGGCGGCCTTGGCGATTTTGAGGTTAAAAATTGGAAGATCGCACTTTGTCGCGCACGATCACACCAGATGATCGACCACCGAGACGCCGGGAATTTGTTGGAAATGTCGGTCGAACGTGAGCACCAGCGCCTCGTGAGTAATGGCACAACCGGCGATGGAAAGATCGGTGGCGGGTAGTACGACGCCGCGGCGATCAAGTCCCCAAGTAAGGGTTGCAGTACGTTGCCACGCGCCGGGAGTCATATCCAAAAATACCATTGTGCTGAAACGCAGATCGAACCGGTCGCGCACGTTTGGATCGCTGCGACCGCGAAGAACCTCGAGCCATACCGTGCCGCACACGGCGAAATCATAATCGTCAGCTTGCTCGTCAAGCAGATCGAAGGGGTCACGTCGTTGCGTTAAGCAGGTGAGGTAAAAACTGCTGTCGATGAGCACCAGCATGACTCAAGCCGAAGATTTTTTTCCGTCGGAATCGGAAGTTGGCGGTTCATTGAGCAGCATAGCGCGCTTGCCCGCGCGTCGGGCATTGAGGGCGGCGTCCCATCGCTTCACGGCTTCCGGATCGATATCCGGCGGGTCGATGAGGTCGGATGGTTTGGGTTTGATGTCATCGTCCCACTGTTGCGGAGAATCATAAAGCGGAGTGCAGAAAAGTTTCCGCTGTTTATGACGGCGCGCCAGATCTCGCAGCGCCATTTCAACCGCCTGCGTCTTGCTGGTGGCCCCCGTGAGATCCATCACTTGCGTGAGGACGTCTTCATCGATGTGCATGGTCATTTTCATGGGGGTATCGGTATGGCACGCATGCCATGTCACAAGACTATAGTATGGCATTGATGCCATACTGTTATGAAATAGGTGTTTATATAATCGCTTGCGTTCCGGAGTTCCTCGCGGTGTCTGTCCAAAAAAAAGCCCCGCGCCGGTTAAGGCGCAGGGCTTTAGGACAAATAAACTTCGCTAACGCTTCGTCCGGCTTACTTCTTCTTGTCCGCGATCGCGGCTTGCGCGGCGGCGAGACGGGCGACCGGCACGCGGTAAGGCGAGCAGGACACGTAGTTGAGGCCGAGCTTATGGCAGAACTTAACCGAATCCGGATCGCCACCGTGTTCGCCGCAGATGCCGAGCTTGATGTCGGGACGGGTCTGACGGCCCTTTTCAATCGCGATCTGCATCAGTTGGCCGACGCCGGTCTGGTCGATCGAGGCGAACGGGTTCTTCTTCATGATCTCGGATTCTTGGTAAGCGCCGAGGAAGGAACCGGAGTCGTCGCGCGACATGCCGAGGGTGGTCTGCGTGAGATCGTTCGTGCCGAAGCTGAAGAACTCAGCGGTCTTTGCGATTTCGTCGGCGGTGAGCGCGCCGCGCGGAATCTCGATCATCGTGCCGACCGTGTAGTTGATCTTCACTTTCTTTTCTTTCTGCACTTCCGCGGCGACGCGGTGAACGAGCGCGGTCTGGAGATCGAGTTCCTTCTTGAAGCCAACGAGTGGGATCATGATTTCTGGCTTGGCCTTGAAGCCGGCCTTGTTCGCATCTGCGGCGGCCTCAAGTACAGCGCGCGCCTGCATCGCGGTGATTTCCGGATACTTGATGCCGAGACGGCAGCCGCGGAAACCAAGCATCGGATTGAACTCGTGGAGTTCGTGTACGCGGTGCTCGATCTTTTTGACGTCGATGCCGAGTTTCGCGGCGAGGGCGGCTTGTTGTTCCGCGGAGTTCGGGAGGAACTCGTGCAAGGGCGGATCGAGGAAACGGATGGTCGCCGGCAGGCCTTTGAGGGCCTTGAAGATTCCGTAGAAATCGTCGCGTTGGTAAGGCAGCAACTTCGCGAGCGCTTTTTCGCGTTCGGTGAGGTTGTCGGCGAGAATCATCTCGCGCATCGCGTCGATGCGGTCGCCCTCGAAGAACATGTGTTCCGTGCGGGTGAGACCGATGCCGACGGCACCGAAGGCCACGGCTTGGGCGGTCTGTTCGGGCGTATCGGCGTTGGTGCGGACCTGGAGCTTGGTGGCTTGTGCGCACCATTTCATAAGCTGGCTGTAGCTCTTGAATTTTTGCGTAGCCTGCGCGGCTTTGTCGCCGTGGAGCAAACCGGAGATGATTTCGGAGGGAGCGGTCTTGATCTGGCCGGCGTAAACGACGCCGATGGTGCCGTCGATCGAGAGAAAATCGCCTTCGGCGAATGTCTGCCCGGATACGGTGACCGTCTTCTTGTCATAGTCGACCTGAAGAGCGGCCGCGCCGCAGACGCAAACTTTGCCCATCTGGCGGGCAACGAGCGCGGCGTGCGAGGACACACCACCGCGAGCGGTGAGAATGCCTTCGGCGGCGATCATGCCGCGAAGATCTTCCGGGGAAGTCTCGACGCGAACGAGGAGAACCTTTTCTCCCTTCTCGGCCGCAGTGACCGCGCGGTCGGCGTTGAAATAAATCTTGCCGGTGGCGGCACCGGGGCCGGCGGGAAGACCGTTGGCGATGACGGCCGCTTTTTTGACATCGGCGAGATCGAAGATCGGCGCGAGCAACTGCTCGAGCTGGTCAGCCGGGTTGCGGAGGACCGCAGTTTCCCAATTGATGAGCTTCTCCTTCACCATATCGATGGAGAACTTCAGCGCGGCGGCGGCGGTGCGCTTGCCGTTGCGGGTTTGCAGCATGAACAGCTTGCCTTCCTGAATCGTGAATTCGATGTCCTGCACGTCCTTGAAGTGCGACTCGAGGGTTTTGCGCACCTTGAGTAGCTCAGCGTAGGACTTGGGCATCTGGTCCTTCAACTTGAGGACGGGTTCCGGAGTGCGAACGCCGGCGACGACGTCTTCGCCTTGGGCGTTGATCAGGAATTCACCGTAGAATTCATTCGTGCCGTTGGCGGGGTTGCGGGTGAACGCCACGCCGGAGCCGGAGGTTTCGCCGGTGTTGCCATAAACCATGGCCTGCACATTGACGGCGGTGCCCCACTCAGAGGGAATGTTGTACTTCGCGCGATAAACCTTGGCGCGGTCATTCATCCAGGAGCCGAAGACGGCGCCGGCGGCACCACGGAGCTGATCCCACGGATTGTTCGGGAATGATTTGCCGGTGCGGTCCTTGACCATCGCCTTGAAGCGCTTGACGAGTTCCTGCTGGTCGGCGGCGGTCAATTCGCTGTCGATGATGTCACGGTGATAGGTCTCGTGCTTGAACGCGTGGATGACCGACTCAAATGGATCGTGGTCTTCGCCTTCGCGCTTCTGCACGCCGATGACGACGTCGCAATACATCTGGATGAAGCGGCGGTAGCAGTCCCAAGCGAAACGCTCGTTCTTGGTGGCAGCGGCGAGGGAAAGAACAGTGTCGTCGTTGAGTCCGAGATTGAGAATAGTGTCCATCATGCCCGGCATGGAATCACGGGCGCCTGAACGGACGGCGACAAGGAGGGGGAAGCCTTTCGCGTCACCGAACTTGTAACCCATGATCTTTTCCATGTTCTTAATGCCGGCTTCCATTTGGGCCTGCAGCGACGCCGGATAAGTGCGTTTGTTGTCGTAGAAATAAGTGCAGACTTCGGTTGTGATCGTGAAACCGGGAGGCACGGGCAGGCCGATGCGGGTCATCTCGGCGAGATTGGCGCCCTTGCCGCCGAGGAGGTTTTTCATTGAGCCGTTACCGTCGGTCTTGTTGGCGCCCCACGTATAAACGTATTTGAGGGCCTTGGCGGCGGATTTTTTGGCAGCGGGTGCCTTCTTCGGGGCAGTTTTTTTGGCAGTGGATTTCTTGGCCATATGGATTGGGATAAAATGAACGATTGGGACGGTTATCGCATGATAGCGCGGAATGAGTGTCAACGGCGGACACGGCCTTTCCGGCTGAATTCACCCGACTTTCGTTCAGCGGGAAAAGGCCGGAAGACGGAGGTTGCGGAACTGCGGAAAAGTTGTTTCTAGGACGGACCTTGAGCGATCAAACCCCATTCAGCAAATACGAGGAAAATGCCCTGCCCGCAGGGGATGACGACGCTCCAGTTGGCAAAAAAGCCATGGGGTTTCTGGAGCACCTTGAGGATTTGCGAATGACGCTGATCAAGTGCGCGGTGGTTTTCGCGGTTTTCGTCACGGCGATCGCATATTTCGTGGACAACTTCGCCCACGTCTTGAGTTGGCCGTTGGAAAAAATCCGGACGGAGTTTCCGAAGATGGGGACCGACCTGATCACGAACAGCCCGATGGGAGTGTTCAGCGTCATCATCGACATCTGTTTGATCGGTGGCTTTGTTTTATCGCTGCCATTCTTTTTGTTTTTTATCGGGCAATTTGTCGCGCCCGCGCTGACGAAGCGGGAAATGAAAGTTCTGCTGCCCACGTGTGCCTCGGCGATGATGCTGTTCATGGGCGGAGCGTCGTTTGGTTATTTTTTGCTCACGCCCAGTACCCTCCGGGTTTCCTATCAGTTGAACGAACTGCTCGGTTATTCCGTGATGTGGACGGCGGACCGCTACTACAGTCTGTTGATGTGGGTCGTGCTGGGGATGGGCGCGGCGTTCGAATTCCCGCTGCTCATCGTGCTCGCGGTGTATATGGGATTTATCGAAGTGAAGACGCTGCGCAAATACCGCCGGCACGCCATCGTGGTCATCTTTATCATTGCGGCGGTCGTGACGCCGACGCCCGATCCGCTCAACCAGACGATGTTCGCCTTGCCGTTGATCGTGCTCTATGAGGTCGCGATCTTTGTCGGCGCGCAATTGAAGCGCCGTCGCAAGGACGAGTTGATCGTCACGTAAGCGGCAACCGCATTGGTGGGTCGCGCGAGGTTCGTCCCGCGCGACCGGTTCGCGACCACGCGTCGCTTTGCAAAAAAGGAAAAATCCTCCGTCCGGCCCGAGCGCTTAAGTATTCTATTAGTTTACATTTTTGCCGTTCCGGAAATGTAAACGCTCAGCGGTCTGCTGGTTTGGCGGCGGACATCGCTTTGGCCACGATGGCTGGGTTCGATTCCAAATGACGCGTGAGGGCTTCAATCGCCCGGAAGGTCTCGGGGCTGATGTGGTGTTCCATGCCCTCGACGTCGTCGTAAATAATCTTTTCGTCCGAAATTCCCAACACCCGCAGGAAATCGGTCAGCAATTCGTGGCGATGTGCGATGCGACGGGCGACTTCAAAGCCTGAGCTCGTGAGCACCATGCCGCGGTATTTCTCGTATTTGATAAAGCCCTCCGCATCGAGCCGCTGAACCATGGCGGTCACGCTGGCTTGGGAAATCTTCAAGCCTTCAGCAATATCCACCACGCGCGCGTAGCCTTTTTGCGCGATCAGCTGTTCGATTTTCTCCAGATAATCCTCAACCGCGACAGTCGTCCGGCGGCGGGTTGAGCTGGGAGTGGCGGCCACGAACGAATGGGGTTAGCCGCCGAAGCGGAGAGTGAACCCGCGGATGCGGGCCTGACTTACTTGCGGGAGTCCCGCTGGAAAACGAAGACCGTCTTGATCATCTGCAACGCCAGCCAGAAAACTCCGGTCATGCAGGCGGAAGCGAGGCCGCCCCAGAGCATGATCATCTTTGGATCGTTGGACGGGACGTGGTTGTTCACGAGCCAGTAAAAGATGCAAAACGCGATGGCGGTGAACACCAGATCGAGGAAGAGGACGAGGAAGGAAAAGGACTTTTTCTCAGGCGAGGCCATGACGGGAAAAGAAGGCTGCGGGCGGGTTTTGTCGAACAGAAATTTTCCGCCACCTCGATCCACTTTCACGCCCGCAGTGATTCACCTTGAGAGCATCCTTTTTTGGCATTTGCGCGATGAGTCCGGCGAGGTAACGGAATACCCGATTGGCCCCGAGATACTTGTGCTGGAGTTGGTCGAGGTCGGCGGCGCGCTTCCGGAGGAGTATTCGTTTCGCGTGGGCTGTTTTCATCGCGATGTTTCGCGTGGGCGTTCTTCCCGATGGACGCTGCTGTATCGTTTGATGGCATGCTCCCGTGCACCCACGCTTTGGAACGCCTCACGGTTGACGTACCCGCAGTTGACGAGGGCAACGCTGGGAACGCCGAGCGAAGCCGGGATATTTTTGCAGGTCTTACTTCCGTTCGTTGGCATTCCTGATGCAAGTGCTTACCCGCTGGCCGACGATCAACTGGCGGCGGGCGACGAGGCGTGCGAGGAGATCGCGTCGCGCGGACCATTGTCCAAACACCGTTCCCTCACGTGCAGCCTTTAAATCGTCTTGGGAATCATCCGCGTGAGGTTTTCGGGCACGCCGTGGTTGACCAGAATTGTGTCCTCGATCCGCACGCCACCGATGTTGATGTGTTGATCCACCATCGACCAGTTCACGCAGTCATGAAAAAACTCCCGGTGAAGCGGATTGTTGAGCAACGCGGGAATGAAATAAAGTCCTGGCTCGACGGTCACGATGTAGCCGGAGCGCAGAATCAAGTCCATGCGCAGATGCGCGAGACAGGGCCGCGAGTCTTTCGGCCGGCCCGGCTCGCGGCCGCTCGCGTCGCGCACCCCGAGGCCAACCATGTGGCCGATGCCATGGGGAAAAAACAAAGTGTAGGCGTGTTGCTCAACCAGCGACGAGGGATCGCCGCGCATGATGCCCATGTCGACCAAACCCGAGACGAGATCGGTGGCGGCGGAGAAATGAATTTCCTTCCACTCGACGCCGGGTTGACAGCGGGCGATGGCGCGATTCTGCGTGCCGACGACGATTTGAAAAAGATCGCGTTGGAAGGCGGTGGGCCGGCCGGCGACGTACGTGCGCGTGACGTCGATCACGTAACGATCAATCTCGGCACCCGAATCGATTAGGATAAAATCGCCCTCCTTGAACGCCCGTTGCGAGGGAGGTGCGTGCAGCAATGCCGAATTCGGACCGCTGCCGACGACGGTGTCGTAGCCGGCCTTCGTTGCGCCGCGTCGGAAATATTCCGCTTCAATTTCCACTTGGATCCGGCGCTCGGAGAAACCGGGACGCAGCATCGGCTGCACCGCGGCGTATCCGGCGGCGGTTTTATAGGCGCAATGCCGCATCAGGTCGATTTCCGCGGGTTCTTTCAACCGGCGCAAATGCAGGAAAATCTCCCGCGTTGACGCGGTGAGCTGCTCCTCGTGCCTGATTCCGGGGATCGCTGATCCGAGCCGGATGACGGGACGCTTTTTTCTCGCGGCAATCCACGCCGCGAACTTCTCAAGCAGTTCTCCGGATAATTGCTGGCGGCCTTCCCACAACTGTTCGGCTTCCGTCACCAACGGCACAAACGAAATCCAACCGGCGTCTCCCCGGCCGCCTTTCTGGTCGTGCGGATCGAACGCCACAATCCCACCAAATGCGTCGGCGATTCCGGTCAGGTAATAATATTCCTGATGCGCGATGAACGGGAGCATCTGCTCGCTGAGTTCGGGCTTGGGCAGCGGGTTGCCGGCACCGACGAGGAGAATTTCATCGGTCAGTTGGAGAGTCTTTGCGAGACGGGCGCGGCGTTCAGCGTAGTCGAAATACACTCGTCCGAGGAAAGCAGAAACTAAGCCCGAAAGAAAGGCTGTTGACGAAGGGACCGAAATGCCGGCCGGATGGAGTCGGGGAGGCGGTTCTTTTCAGGTTGCGATGGAAAAAATCAGGATTGCTTCCGACGGTCGGTATCGGGCCTCGGTCGAGATTGGAATGGTCGGAGCGAGCATGCTCGCGACTCAGGAGATGCGGTCTCGCGAACAAGCTCGCGCCCGCACATGATTATTTCAAGGCGGCGTGGAGGATTTCCACGGGATGCAGCGCGATCCGACCGGTGCCGTCTTTGATTTGATGGCGACAGCTGGTGCCGGGTGCGGCGACCAACGTCTCGTCCGACGCGCCGCGGACGGCAGGGAAAAGGACGAGTTCGCCGATCTGTTGGGAAATTTGAAAGTGCTCTGCCTCGTATCCGAACGAACCCGCCATGCCGCAGCAGCCCGAGGGAATAAGCGTCACTTTGTAGCCAGCCGGTAACTCCAGCATTTTCACGGTCGGTATGAGCGACGACAGGGCTTTTTGGTGGCAGTGTCCGTGCAGCTTGATGCTTTGCGGGCGCGCGACAAACGCGTCGCGACCGATCCGGCCGGCGTCGATTTCGCGGGCGATGAATTCGTCGATGAGCAACGCGTTCTTGGCCAGCGCTTGTGCGTCAGCGAGCAATTCATCCGGGACGAGATCGGGATATTCGTCGCGGAATCCGAGAATCGCCGAGGGTTCGATGCCAATGAGCGGCGTGTTCGTGGTGATGACATCGGCGAGCAGTTCGACGTTGCGGATGGCGAACGCTTTCGCCTCGCGCACGAGTCCCTTGGAAAAATGGGCACGGCCACTTTCAACGTGGTTTGGTATGACAACTTCGTAGCCGAGGCGGTTGAGGAGCTGGATCGCCTTGATGCCAATGGCGGTGTCGTTGTAGTTGGTAAACTCATCGCAGAAAAGATAGACGCGCCCGTTCGGAAAGGGATTGGTGGGCGCAGGTGGAACCTGACCTCCGGGCAGGTTGGTGTGGTGCGATGAGCCCGAAAACCCGCCCGGAGGTCGGGTTCCACCTTGATTCGCGTGTTTGGCGTGCCACGCCGCGAGAGTGGTGGAATGGAGTTCGGGTAGGCTGCGTTTCAGCGCGAAACCGGAGAACTGTTTGATCCAGCGTGAAACGTCAGGCGCGGTGACCGCCCAATTGTAGAACCACGGCGCGATGGCGGCGAGACGCATGGCTTTGTTGAAATTTGCCACGAGTCGCGAGCGCAACGGAACGCCATTGGCGTCGTAATAGTGTTGTTGCCATTCGGCTTTGAGTCGGGCGACGTCGACATTTGACGGGCACTCGGACTTGCAGCCTTTGCACGAAAGGCAGAGGTCCATCACGTCTTTGACGGCGGTGCTGTCCCACGCGTTCATGTCGGCGCGCGATTCGGTCAGGACTTGGCGCAGCATATTGGCGCGGGCGCGGGTCGTGTCCTTTTCATTACGCGTCGCCATGTAGCTCGGACACATCGTGCCGCCCATGAGGTGGGTTTTGCGGCACTCGCCGACGCCGTTGCATTTTTCGGCGGCGCGGAGAACACCTTGCGCGGCGCGAAAGTTGAACACCGTCTTGTATTCCGGCGACGGATGATTGGGTCCATGCCGCAACGACGTATCCATCGGCGGCGTGTCGATGATCTTGCCGGGATTGAACAAGCCGTGCGGGTCGAAGGTTTCCTTCACGCGACGCATCATCGCGTAGCATTCGGGGCCGACCATGAACGGAATAAATTCACCGCGCAGACGACCGTCGCCATGTTCACCGGAAAGCGAGCCGCGGTATTTTTTCACGAGCGCGGCGACGTCGGTGGCGATGCTGCGGAAGAAGCGCATGCCCTCCTGCGTTTTCAAATCGAAGAGCGGGCGCGTGTGCAATTCGCCCGCACCAGCGTGGGCGTAGTACACGCTGCTGATGCCGTATTTGTTGCGCATCAGTCCGTCGAACTCGGCGATGTACGCGGGCAGATCCTCGACCGCGACGGCGGTGTCCTCGACGACCTCGCGCGGTTTGGCGTCACCGGGGACGTTCATCATCAAGCCCTGTCCAGCGCGGCGAAGATCCCAGACTTTCGTGCAATCGTCGCCCCACAAAACGGGAAACGCATAACCGAGACCGGCGGCGCGCAGCTCGGTCTCGATCGTTTTCATCGTGGCCTCGATGACGGCGCGTTGGTCGTGGCGGATTTCGATCACGAGCACGGCACCCGGATCGCCTTGGACAAAGAAGCGGTTTTTGACCTGTTCGAGATTGGCCTTAGTGCACTCGAGGATGTGGCGGTCGATCAACTCGCAACCGAATGGTCGGTGACGCATCACGATGAGCGTGGCGTGGAGGGAATCCTGAATCGTTTTAAAATGGGCGCACATCAATGCGCCGGGTGGCGGGAGTGGTTCGCAATTCAGTTCGAATTCCACGCCAAGAAAAAGTGTGCCCTCCGAACCGGCGATGAGCTGGCAGAGATTGAACGGCTGATCCGACGCCGGGTCGAAAACGTGGCATGTCATCAGCCGGTCCAGCGCGTAGCCGGTGTTTCGCCGGGTGACGGTTGATTTTGGATAGTTGTCGATGATCAGCTGTCGATTCCGTGAATCGCCGAGCAGGTCGCGAACGCTGCGGTAGATTTTCGTTTCGAGTGAATCGGTCCCGGAACATTTGGCGGCGAATTCCTCCTTCGTCAGCGGACCGAACGTCACTTCCGAGCCATCGCTCAGAAAACCGCGCGCGGAGATGAGGTGTTCCCGCGTGGTGCCGTAAACGATGGAGTTGGCGCCGCAGGAATTATTGCCGATCATGCCACCGATCATCGCGCGGTTGGCGGTGGAGGTTTCGGGGGTGAAATGGAGCCCGTGCGTTTTGAGAAAAAGATTCAGTTCATTGCGCACGACTCCCGGTTGGACGCGCACGCGCCGCGCGGTCGCGTCGAAACTCACTACGCGGTTGAGGTGGCGGCCCACGTCCACCACGATTCCGGAACCGACGACCTGCCCCGCGAGCGAGGTTCCCGCAGTGCGCGGGATGAGGCCAACGCGCTGTTGATTCGCAAAACTGATCAATTCGCGAACGTCGTTTTCGGTTTTTGGGAGGGCGACGGCCACGGGCATTTCCTGGTATTCGGATGCATCCGTGGCGTAGAGGCTCCGCATGGTCCGGTCGAAATGCAGTTCGCCTGCAAGTTGCGCGGCGAGGATTTCCAGAACGGTCGAGGTGGGAGCGGTGCTCATGGTGGGAATAAATGGAGTACGAACCGCCGCCGTTTTGGCGAGCCTTACGGTGAGAGATTTATTCCGGTCGAGCGGTTGCCGGCCCGGACTTCTTTTGGTTTCAATGGAAATCGCGGGAAGAGCGTCATTCTCATTTGCCAAAACCTTCCTGCCCTCAAGGATGCGAATGGCCTTTTTGGCCTACAATTTACTTTTATGCATTCCTGGAAATTTTTTCGCACCGGTGGTCTCGATCAGGTGATGTTGGAAACCGGTGCCGACGTCCTTAATCTCGAGCATCTCGACAAAAAATTATGGGTGGCTCTCAGTTGCCCGGTCAAAGGCCTCGAGCTCGACGAGAAGACCTTGGCGTTAATCGATTCCGATGCCGATGGCCGCATCCGGGTGCCGGAACTGTTGGCGGCGATCAAATGGGCGGCGGTTCGCCTGAAGGACGCGGGCGATTTGTTGAAAGGCGGCGCTTCCCTCCCTCTGGCTGCGATCAACGACACGACTGACGACGGCCGGGTACTTCTCGCCTCGGCGAGACAGATCCTTGCCAACGTTGGCAAGAAGGGCGCGGAGTCCATTTCGGCGGCGGACACGGCGGATACCGCGAAGATTTTTTCGGCGAGCCCGCTCAATGGCGACGGCGTCATCCCGCCTGAAGCGACGGACGATCCGGCGGCTCAAGCGTTGATTAAGGATATCGTTACCTGTCTCGGTGGCACAGCTGATCGAACCGGTTCGATCGGGGTGACGGCGGAAAATGTGGATACGTTTTTCGCCGACCTCACAGCCTACGTGACGTGGGTGCAGCAAAGTTCCTCGAAGGAAATTGCGGTGCTGGGTGATGCGACCGAAGCGGCTTGTACGGCGTTGCGCACGATTCGCGCGAAGGTGGAGGATTTTTTTGGGCGTTGTCGTCTGGCGGCGTTCGATGCACGCGCGACGGTCGCGCTCAACCGAGCGGAAAACGAATACCTCGCGATCGCGGCCCAGGATTTGAAAATCACCGCGGATGAAGTGGCTGGTTTTCCGTTGGCGCGCATCGAGGCCGGCAAATCGGTGCCGTTGATCGAGGGCGTCAATCCAGCATGGGCCGCCGCGCTCTCCACTTTGCACCGCGCAGTTGTGACGCCAGTTCTCGGTGCCGGCCGGACATCGCTGAACGAAGCGGAATGGGCCGGGTTGAATGCGAAGTTTGCGCCCTACGAAAACTGGTTGGGCGGCAAGACGGGATCGACCGTGGAAAAACTCGGGCTGGTGCGAGTGAAGGAGATTCTCGCCGGCAAGGGGCGGGAAGTGCTCGCCAAACTCGTGGCGCAGGACAAGGCGCTGGAACCTGAATTCAAGGCGATCAGCGATGTTGATCGTCTGGCACACTATGCGCGGGACATGCGCGCGCTGTTGAACAACTTCGTTAATTTTTCGGATTTTTATTCCCCGGACAAGCTGGCGATTTTTCAAGCGGGCACGCTTTTTCTGGACAGCCGCAGTTCGGAATTGTGCATCCGGGTGGATGGTCCGAATCCGCTCACGGCGATGAGCAAAACCTACATCGCGTATTGCGCGTGCACCCGGGCCGGCGAGCCCGCCCGCATGATCGCGGCGTGTTTCATGCAAGGCGACAGCGACTACCTGTTTGTTGGCCGGCACGGCGTGTTTTATGACCGGCAGGGCAGAGATTGGGATGCGGTGATCACCAGCTTGGTCGATAACCCGATCAGTCTGCGCCAGGCATTCTGGTCGCCGTACAAAAAGTTGGTCCGTATGATCGATGAGATGGTGGCGAAACGCGCGGCAGCAGCTGACGCAGCGGCCAACGATAAACTGTTGGCTGCCGCCAACACCGTGGCGAATGCGGACAAGGCGGCCGCGGAGAAAGCTGCAGTGGCGGCAGGCGCGCTTCCTCCCCCGGCCAAGAAAATCGATGTCGGAACGGTGGCCGCCCTCGGAGTAGGCGTCGGTGCGATCGGAGGTGCACTGAGTGCAGTCGGTCTCGGTCTGGCCAAGCTCTTGTGGTGGCAATATCCGTTGGTGATCGTCGGCATCATCCTCGTAATTTCGGTGCCGGCCGTGGTGATTGCATGGCTGAAATTGCGCCAGCGCACGCTCGGGCCGATTTTGGACGCCAACGGCTGGGCGATTAACGGACGGGTTAAAATTAACATTCCGTTTGGCGCGGCCTTGACCGAATTGGCGGCACTCCCTCCGGGGTCGAAACGAACTTTGGATGATCCGTACGAAGACAAGGATGCGGCCAGACGACGGCGTTTTTGGACGACCTTGGTCGTTTTAATCGTCTTGGCCACGGCGGTATCGTGGTGGCTGGGCACTTGGCCATTTAAGCCAAAAACGCCCGCTGAAAAAGCCGTGCCGACGGCCCCGTCCAAGTGATTTTCGACTTTTTTGGAATGAAATGCTTGAATTGTCCCTAAATCGCGAGCCGGTAGCGGTTAAAATAGTCGCTTTTGTGTTAGAAAACCGACACATTGTTCCGGTAGTTATGACAGTAGGATTTTTGCGATACACAGCACTAGACCGAGAGGTTTGGCGTGCGCCGCTCCTTTGATTTTTCTCTCTACAGCCGCTTTAAATCGAATTCGAAACTTATGATCGGATCAAAACAACAAGACACCGGTGCACAACCGGACCGAGATTGGGTATTGGTAGTGGACGACGACAAGCCGATGCACGAATTGATCGCGACCGCGCTGGGCACAGGCGGATTGACCGTGGTAACTGCTGGCACCGCCGCCGAGGCATTTGAAGCGCTCGACAAACATGCGTCCGAGCCGCTCCTGGTGTTGACCGATGTGCTCATGCCCGGAATGGACGGCCTGACGTTGGCCCGCAAACTCAAGGCCCGTTTGAAGCTGGCAAAAATCGTGGTGATGAGCGGCCATCTGGCCGACGTTTCTTGGTGGCCTTCCGATCTGCGCGACCTGGCGTTTCTCGCCAAGCCATTCCGCATGGCGGATCTTTCCGCGTTGATTGAGTCCGCCCGGACCGAGTTCAAATCGAAACTTTGAATTAACGGCCCACCATGGAAATCAATCTCATTCTTACGGCGAAGAGCTGGCAGTTGGCTTCCCAGTTGGAACGCACCAAGGCTTTTGGCGGCGTGTTGATCGTCAAAAATGTTCCAGAACGAACCTATCTGGCGATTACCTCGCGGCAGTGGCAGGTCCTTTCGCGTTTTAGCGAGGCCCACACCGTACCGCAGGTGCTTGAGGCGGTGATCAACGACCGCATCTGCCCGGCGCTGGGCGAGTTTTATGAGTTGGTTTTGAAAGCGGTGAAAGCCCGGATCATCGTCCAACCTGGCCAGACGGTGGTCGCGGTCCCCGCGATCAACTGGATGGTGGCAGTCAAACCGTCGCGCCTGCGGTTGGTGTTGTGGCTGCTGTTTGTGGCGGGACTGGGCTGTACGGTTGCCCTGCGGCCGGCGCTGCCGACGACCGTCGTGGATTACGCCGCGAGCGTCGGGATCATGCTGGCGGCCGGGATCGCCGGGGCGGCATTATCGGCCTCGCTTTTGCGCGGAGCGGGCGGAGAGGTTTATTCGTACCGGCGGTGGTTTCTCGGGATCAGCGATTCGCGGATGCTTTCACCGGGCGATCAACGTCTGGTGGCCTTGGCTCCGTTGGCTCTGCTCGCGGCGACGACCGGATTTCTCACGTGGAATCACCCCGGGTGGAGTATATTTCCGCTCGCGGGCTTGTTGGTCCTGCTCAGGCCGATTTTCCGTGGACGCGTGAGCCAAATGATTCGTGCCAGCGCGATAAAACGCTTGAGCGACGCCGAATCGGATTTTGCTTTCCCGCCCAACCGCACGCCCCGCTTGCGTTGGAAACTTCTGCGCGAGAACCTGCGCAATCCGGCGACGTGGATTGAAATCGTCTATGGGATTTTCTGGACGCTGGCGCTGGGTTACTTCTTTGGCGTGCTCACCGATGTTCCGCCATGGGAGATTGCTTTTTGGAGGGCGCAGGGTCCCCGGCTCGCGATTGCGGTGTTCGGATCGCTCGCGGTTTTGGGCGCGATTTATCTCATCTCGGAGTTTTATCTTTTCGCCACGGATCGCGCGCTGGTCCATCGGAACAATTTGAGGCTTTGGTACCGGCGGATATTTGGGCGCGGAGGAGTCGCGGTCGACGAAAGTGCACGCCTTCGTGCCATTCTGCGATCCCCGCTGCTCCGCATGTTGCCGCCTCCGGCTCAACGTTCCATTGCGAAGGCGTTTCGCCCCCAACGTTTCGGGGCTTGGAAAATCCTGCATCAGCCTGACGAACCGGCCTCTCATGTCTCCCTCATTCTCTCCGGCAAGGTGGGGGTTTATCGCAAAGTGCGCAGCGGTCGTCGGGTCCTCGTGCAGGTGCTTTGCGAGGACGAACTCGTTGGATTGCATTCGGTCGCGGATCGCGAATTTCCGGATTTCATGTACCGCACCCTTACGCCGGTATTGCTGCTCCGCTTGGATCGGGCGGTCGCGGATGAACTGATCGTCTCGCAAATTCCGGCGATCGCGATCACCAGTCAGGTGCAGAAGTTGCCTTTTCTCTCCCGGATCAAACTTTGCGAAAACTGGCACATCCAGGCCATTCAGCGCTGTGCGGAACTGTCGCGCATCGTGAACTACGCGGACAACGATGTGATCCTTCAAAATGGATTCTACAGCGACAGTTTCTTTATCATGTTCGAGGGAGAGGCAAAAATCTCAAGCCGAGGCAAGATTCGGGGCGCCATTCGCGGTGGTAATTTCTTTGGGGAAATCGGGCTTTTGCAGAATAGTAATACCACGGCGCAAGTGACGGCCGGGCCCGGGACGCGCTGCTTGTGCATTCCACGCCGGGAATTTTTGCGCTTTGTTTCGCACAACTACACGGTGGCGCTCGAACTCGAACGCGTGAGCTCCGAGCGTCTTGGCTATCCGATTTTCCCGCTCAGCCAGGGGAATTTCCAGGCGCTTTAGGCGGTGCCGCTCCGAAGTCTGGCCCGCATTCCTTCGGAGTCTTCAGGCCGTTCGGAGCGCGCAATTATTTGGCCAGATAGAATGGGTTCGGCAGCTTGAACGTTCGCTCGGCGTATCCATTGGCCAGATCGCTGGCTTGGTCACCGACGTTGGCGATGATGCGGTAGCCTTCTTCCGTAATTTTGCGCCGGACCTCGGTTTTAAACTCCGTATTATTGAGAGACGCATCCGATTTGCCTGAGCGGAAGGTTAATCCCGTCCATTTTTCATAACCAACCTGGCGAAGGTTTCGTTCCGTTCCGGGGCGGTCGCTCGCCTTGCGACCAGTGATGATGAAGATGGCGATTTTTCCGCGTAACGCGGTGTCGTAGATGGCGTGAACCGGAATGATTGCCGGGGCTTGGCCCTCCGTCACCCATTGATCCCACGCTTTCGGGACGTATCCATAATCGTTGGCCTCGATTTCGCTGAGGCTGCTCAGCATCGTTTCATCGACATCGAAAACGATCGCCAGTTTCTCGCCCGGTTTTGCTCCTTCAGCGATGCGCTTTGTCAGATATTGATTCGCCCTGAGCGCAACTTCTGCGATCTGTTGAGCGTATTCCCCGCGTTTGACGTACGCGGCCACCTCCTGTTTACAGAGCGAAAGATTGGTGGGCTCGGCAGCGGTGACGGAGCTGTTGGATGAAAATGCAGCCAGGGAAATAACCGTCAGGATGCGAAGATCACGGGTGAGCATAGCGACACTTAAGTCGGACTTGCGGCAAAACTCAACGCGGGTTTCGACCAGAGAGTTGGGGCCGAGCAGATGGAAAAACGGCTTATTTTAGGTCCAGGTCGTTCTTCTTTACTTCCTTCACCGCCCATTTGCTTACGATCAGGCCCTTGGAGGTCCGGGTCGAAACGGGAACGGGGCTGAGATCGAAATCCAGTTCCCGGACCCGGGCGCCGGAGCGGCCGTCGAGGGAGAGGTGGATGGATTTTGGCATGTCCTTTTCTTTTTCAGCGATATCCAGCCAAACGAGCGTCGAACCTTCGGTTTTGGCGAGTGGATACAGTTTGTCGCGGGAGAGGCCACCGATCTGAAATTTTTTCGCGTACGTTTTTCCCTCGGGCCCGTCGCGATAAATCATGGTGTAGAACTTCGTGTCGCCTTCCTGCGGCCAGATGGCGACGTGCTTGATGTCGAGCCCCATGAAAGTTTTGTCGGCGACTTTCGTCACTTTGAGCGAAGTGTCGCCCATGATGGTGAGTACGCTGTCGAGAATGGTGCACTCGGTGACGAATTCGTGCTGGCGCCAGTTGAGGCCGATAAAACCATCCTCGCGATTAACGTAGAGGCGTTGGTTGACGGATACGACCTCGGCGGCGTTGATTTGCGCGATCTCGTCATAGATGGTCCGCCGCTTCAGTCCCTTGCCATATTTTTCCTGGAGCATTTCGAACCAAGCCACGGCGTACGCCGTCAGGTTCTTTAGGTTCGCCTTGGTTTCCTGCATGCTCTCCTCGATTTTCTTCATCGCTTCGTCGGCTTGAAAGCGATTGTAGGCGGAAATACGTTTGATGCGGATTTCAGTCAGGCGCGTAATGTCCTCCTCGGTCACCTCGCGACGAAGCTGTTTCAGGAATGGCTTCAGGCCCTCGGTGATTTCCCCGAGCACTTCCTCCCAAGTCTTCGATTTTTCAATTCTGCGGTAGATGCGTTCTTCGATGAAAATCCGCTCGAGCGAATCCCAATGCCATTGCTGCTCCAGCTCGGTGAGTTTGATTTCGAGCTCCAACTTGAGGAGCGCCTTGGTTTTTTCCGCGCTGCGTTTGAGGATTTCTCTAACGCCAAGGAATTGCGGCTTGTCGGCTTCGATGACGCATGCGGCGGGTGAGAGTTGAATCTGGCAGTTGGTAAAGACGTAGAGCTGCTGAATGATTTTCTCGGGGTCGCTGCCTTGGGGCAGGTGAATGAGAATTTCGACGGCATCGGCGGTGTTGTCGTCGACGTGCTTGATCTTGATTTTGCCTTTGGCGTTGGCGGACAGAATGGACTCGATGAGCGATTCGGTCGTCGATCCAAAGGGCAATTCGGTAATTGCGAGCAGGTATTTGCTCCGAACCTCGATCTTCGCGCGAATTTTGACCTTACCGCCGCGTTCGCCGTCGTTATATTCGGCGAAGTCGGCGATGCCGCCGGTCGGGAAATCGGGATAGATGCGGAAGGTTTTGCCCTGAAGATGATTGATCGCGGCGCGGCAGAGATCGTTGAAATTGTGAGGAAGGATCTTGGTGGAGAGGCCGACCGCGATGCCTTCGGCGCCTTCGAGGAGGACGATCGGGAACTTCGCGGGCAGAGTGACCGGCTCCTTCGCGCGACCGTCATAGCTGAGCTGCCAAGGAGTTGTCTTGGGATTGAACAGGACATCCTTCGCAAAAGGAGTCAGGCGCGCTTCGATGTAACGCGGGGCGGCCGCTTCATCGCCGGTGAGCATATTCCCGTAGTTCCCCTGCGGCTCGATCAGGAATGCCCGTTGGCCGATCGCGACGAGTGCGGCTCCAATTGAGGCGTCGCCGTGGGGATGGAAGCGCATGGTGGCGCCGACGACGTTGGCGACCTTGTGGAAACGGCCATCGTCCATTTCCCAGAGGGTATGAAGAATGCGACGCTGGACGGGTTTTAAGCCGTCGTCGATGTGGGGAACAGCGCGATCAAGAATGACGTAGCTCGCGTATTCCAAAAACCAATTGCGATAACTGCGGGCAAGGGGAGCGGTGTCGTCCTGGACCTTGACTCCCTTCTTGCGGGGAGCGGCGACCTCGAGTGCGTCGGCGGGCGGTGTGTCCTCGGGCGCTTTGGCGGCGGGCGTGGGTTCGGCTTTCGCTTCTTGGGCGGCCGCGTCGAGGGGAAGTTCGGGCTGGTCTTGGTTGGGCTTCTTGCGTTTTGCCATCTGGGATGTGGTGAGGGGAGGCTAGGAGCGGGGCGGAGTCAGCGTCAAGCGGCACTCTTGTGCAGCGCGGGGAAGATTTTCGGAGCGGGGCGGGAGTTTTTCGATCCGACAGCGCGTCATCCTTCCGACTTTGGTGATGCGGAATTGGGCACGCGTGATCGAACGCAGGTCGATCCATGAAACGATCCCGAAAATTTTTCTCATGGGGCTCGCATCAGCGATGAAATTTTTTTCACAAGGGCAATCGCGATCTGTGAAATAAGTGTAAGGAAAAGTTTTTTTGGAGCGGTGACTCGCATGGCGTGTC
>JBEPTW010000058.1:0-20644 GCA_041691855.1 Verrucomicrobiota bacterium
GGCAGCAAGTTTGATGACATTGTCGTTGTTTTGACTTAACGTAGTAATACTAGGCCGGTCTCGCCATACGCTTGCGTGCCGGCATCGCGTGGGTTGTCGCGCATCAGGGGTCACCGCCGGCCAGTGAGGTCGTAATACCGATTCCAAGGTGCGCGGCAATTTGGCTGTCATCGTCAGTACTTTCCCAAACTCCGCTGGTAGCTTCGCTCGCTAGATTTGCATCGGGAGCCACGGACCCAGCTCCAGCGACAAGTGGAGTGGAATCAACACGATCGACAAACCCGGCAGCGGCACCGGTTGGATGAAGGGGGAGTGCGAGCAGAATAATCAGCAGCAAATAAGCGCGATTGCGCAGCACGAAAATCACCTCGCGCTGCGTCACCGCGCGATCGTCGGCTCGGGCGTGAAGTTCCGCCAGCTCGGGCCGAAATTTTGCCCGACGGCAGCAGCGGACGGGCTCAAGCGATTGTCATGTGCCGCGTTTGTTGCCGTAAAGTTCGATGTGCAATCGCGGCGCATAGCGATAGCCGCGGGCCTTGCAAATCTCGCTCAACCATCCCGCCCGCGAGCGCAATGCCTCTACGGTGATTCCCTCTGGCATGAGCAATACTTTACTGGGTGGAATGGCGCACGCCGTTTCCCGGAGCATCGTTTCCATCTCGTCCACGTCGCTCTCGCGACCCACCACAAATTTCAATTGATAGTTGGCGACGGCGATCCAACTCGCCACGACGGCAGGTTGCCAGCGCAACGCCTCGTGTTTTTTTCGCCACGTATCGTCGAGGCGCGCGTCGGGCGCGGAGTGCGCCAGTTTTGGACTGAGTGAGGCGAGATCGCACGCGATGCCGCGCGGCGGAATTGTCGCGGCCGTCTCGATCGTAATGTGATAACCGCGCTCCTGCAGTTGAAAAGCCAGCTCATGAATTTCCGGCGCGATCATCGGTTCTCCGCCGGTCAGCACGACGTGACGCGCAGGATGTACCGCCACCGCCGCCACGATTTCATCCGGAGTCATTTGTTTTCCCTCGGGCGACCACGACGCGTAGGGCGTGTCGCACCAGTTGCAACGCAGGTTGCAACCGCTCGTGCGCACAAAAACCGACGGCACTCCCGTCAGCTCTCCTTCGCCTTGGAGCGAATAAAATATTTCGGAAATCAGCATGGCGGGCGTGAAATAAAATAAGTTTGGAAAAGAGATCGATTCGTTCGGCGATCGTTCATCGTTCTCCTAAGCCTAATCATTCTCCGTCTCCTTCTTCGGTCTGACCGGCAGAGGGGGAGTTGATTCGTAAATTGTCGGATCGGGCAGCTCCGCCAGCTCGAACGCCTCACGGCGCTCGACGCATGTGCCGCATACGCCGCAGTGAATCGTACCGCCTTTGTAGCACGACCACGTGCGCGAATAATCCACGCCGAGTCCTGCGCCCTCCCGGGCGATGTCCGCCTTGTTCATCCTGATGAATGGCCGTAACAATTGCACCTGCGCGTAGGTTCCGAGGCGCATGGCATCGCCCATCGCGCGCATGAAATCCTCCCGACAATCCGGGTAAATCGCGTGGTCGCCGCCATGCGCCGCGATGACCAACCCGTCCGCGCCGGCGCTCTCCGCAAAACCGCACGCGGCGGCGAGCATAAGGCCATTTCTAAACGGCACCACCGTCCGTTTCATGTTCTCGTCGGCGTAGTGTCCCTCGGGAATCGCGCCGCCGGATTTCAGTAAATCAGACGCAAACAGCTGACCGATGAAATTCAGCGAAATGGTTTGCTGCGGCGCCAGGATTTTTTGCGCGTGTTCAACGGCGAAGGGAAGCTCCCGGTGATTATGCTTGGCCCCGTAATCGAAACTGAGCGCCGCAGTTACAGCATGGTGTTTCCGCGCCCAATAGAGCGCAGTCACGGAATCCATGCCACCGGAGCAAAGCACGACGACTTTCATGCGGGTTTAATGGCCACAAAAAGAGAGAAAGACACCAGAAATCTCCAGTCGCTTCCTGGCCCGGCTCTGTTTGTTTTCGGGCCATGGCAGTTCCGCTGATTATCGCCCACCGCGGCGCCTCCGCCGATGCTCCGGAAAATACCCTCGCGGCATTTCGCCGGGCGATGGCTTTGAATGCCGATGCCATCGAGCTCGACGTTTACCTCACCCGCGATGAGGTACCGGTGGTTTTTCACGACGATAACCTTCGCCGGTTGACCGGGACGCGCGGGCGGTTGTCCGGAAAAACCTGGTTGGAATTGAAACCATTGCGAGTGCGCAAGAGCGATGAAGGAATTCCGCGTCTGGCGGACGTACTAGCTGTGACGCGTCGCCGCATTGTCGTTCAGATCGAACTCAAGCGCGGCACTCCGGTTGCGCCGGTGATCGCAGTCATCAAAAAAGCCCGTGCGGCCAGTTGGGTTATTCTAGCCTCGTTTGAACCGAGCATCTTCGCTGAGGCCGCCAAACTTGCGCCAACGATTCCGCGCATGCTCATTTCGGAGGGTCGGCGGTCGTTGGTATCAATCGCCCGTCAACTTAAGGCCTGTGAAGCGCATGGGCTCAGTATCAATCACCGCGCGATCCGCACAGCGGCGGACGCCGCCTTTTTCCAAGTGCGGGGCTTTTCCGTGTGGTGCTGGACGGTTAACGATGCACGCGCGGCCACGCGGCTTATTAACTGCGGAATCGATGGACTGCTCGGCGATAATCCTGCCTTGCTGAAGCGTCTGATTTAGCTTTTTTTTGGTTTCCGGTCGGTCCGTAGGCGGACCTTTTACATGATTCTCTTCCACGATTTTTCCTGTGTTGAATACGGCTCGCACCTGCGGCCGGAACAACCGGCCCGCATCATCCGAAGCGTGGCGCATTTGAAACCAGCGCATCCGGACTGGTCATGGCGAAAAGCTGAAATCGCGAGCGAAGATTCGCTCCTCACCGCGCACACACCCGCATTGATCGAGCGGCTGCAACACGCGCCCGACATCGACGACGACACGCCGTGGTTTCCTGAAATCTACGCTCACGCGCGCCGCTCCGTGGGTGCCGCGCTCGCAGCTGCGGACGCTGCCCTCGCGGGCGAGCGAGCGTTCTCGCTGATGCGCCCACCGGGCCATCATTGCACGCGCTCGGAGGCCATGGGGTTTTGTTACTTGAACCAGATCGCGATCGCCGCGCTTCACGTTCTCCGAATTGGACTTCGCGTCGCAGTCTGGGATTTCGATGCGCATCACGGCAACGGCACGGAGGACATCCTTGAGGGCCGGCCAAACGTATTATTTGTGTCCATTCATCAATCCCCCGGCTATCCCGGCACGGGAATCCGCTCCACCGCCAATTGCAAAAATTTTCCCGTGGCTCCTCACACCCCACGATCGGAACACAGGGACGCACTGGCGAAATCATGGGAAACCGTGGTTGAGTTTAAACCTGATCTTGTCCTCGTCTCCGCCGGATTCGATGCCTACGTGGACGATCCGATCACCGAAATGACCCTCGAACGGGAAGACTTCGCTGAACTGGGTTGTTGGCTGCGTGAAAGCTCGCTCCCGGCCGCGGGAATTCTTGAAGGTGGCTACAGTTCCGATCTGCCACTGTTGATTGACGATTTCCTTTCCGCATGGGAGAAAACAACCCCGCAATCCGCTTGAATACGTCTCTTCATTATCAATTCATTGACCGGCCCGAGCAGTTGACACCCTTGTATGCAGCGCTCGATCGCTGCACGGAAATCGCGCTCGATACGGAAGCCGACAATCTCTTCCGCTACCGCACCCGGATTTGCCTGCTCCAAATTCACGCCGCCGGCGAAATTTATCTGGTCGATCTCCTCGCCGACCTGCCGCTCGACCCGTTGTGGCAAAGGCTCGCGGCCAAACCGCTGATTATGCATGGCAGCGATTACGATCTTCGCCTGCTGTGGGAATTCTGCCGGTTCCAGCCGATGGAATTATTCGATACGATGTTTGCAGCGCAACTGCTCAACATTCCGCGCTTCGGTCTCGCCGCATTGCTGCTGCAATATTTTGGCGTCGAACTCGATAAGGACCACCAGAAAGCCAATTGGTCCCAACGTCCGTTGGATCGCGACATGCTCGATTATGCCGCGATGGATGTGTTTCACCTCTTCGGGCTGCGCGACCGGATGCGCGATGAATTGGTCAAGCTCGGCCGCTTGGAGTGGTTCGAACAAAAATGCCGCTGGCAAATCGAAGTCGGCCGCGATGGATTTTCCGCGCCGGACGAGAACGCCTGGCGCATCAGTGGCTCGGAAAAATTGCGCGGGCGCGGCCTGCCAGTGTTGCACTCTATCTGGCAATGGCGCGAAAGCTGGGCGGAAAAAATCAACACTCCGCCGTTCAAGGTGGTCGGCAACGAAATGCTCGGCCGCATCGCCCGCGCGGCTGATGAAGAACGACCGATCGACGAAGTCCTTTACGTCAATCTGGGTCGCCGACACGACCGGCTTTATCCGAGTCTCGCCGAGGCGGTCCGCAAAGGTTTCGAAACCGATCCCAGTTCCCTGCCGCGCCGGGAACGTCGCCGGGAATTTGCGCCGATGAATCCCGACGAACTCGCTCGACAGGACCGGCTCAAAGCGGATCGCGACCGGCTCGCGCAAACTTTGAATCTCGATTCCACCCTGATCGCGACTCGCGCGCAGCTGGTGCAAATCGCGCGTGATCCGTCCAGCATCGAAAAAGTGCTGCTCCCGTGGCAGGCAAATTTGCTGAAAGCCGAGCCGGCGTGGAAAAGTTAGGAAAAATTTTCGCGCAAGCAGTGAATGTGGCGGACAAAGTAAAAACTGGAGACGCAGCGACCTCGCTGCGTTTTTGACCGGGAAAATAACAGTGTCCGATTCCGCCAACATCGCCCGCCATCTGCCCTCGATGGCCGCCCGCCAGCCGGAGCGAGCCGCGATCAAAATTCCTCGCGGACGGACCGCTGATGGAAAAATCGATTACCTCTCGCTTTCGTTTGCGGAACTGGACGGCGAAGTCGATGCATGGGCGACTAAATTAAAATCCCGCGACGTTCGGTGCGGAGATCGGGTTCTCGTCATGGTGCGGCAGGGATTACCGCTGATCGCCGCAGCGTTCGCGCTTTTCAAAATCGGCGCAGTTCCGGTGATCATCGATCCGGGCATGGGCCGGAAAAATTTCCTGACGTGTATCGCCCGATCCAAACCGCGGGTTTTGCTCGGCATCCCACTCGCGCAGGTCATGAGCCGGTTGTTTCGATCCGCGTTTGCTTCCGTTGAAGTTCGCGTTTGGGCGAGCAGCTCCGCCACCGCCAGAGTCGTGAAAAAATCTGCGCGGACAAATTTGAAATTTGAAATCGTCACCAGCGGTGCCGACGACCTCGCGGCGATTCTCTTCACCTCCGGTTCGACCGGCGCGCCCAAAGGCGTTTGCTACGAGCACGGAATGTTTGAAGCCCAAGTCCGGCTGGTACGTGATACCTACGGCATATTGCCGGACGAAGTGGATCTGCCGATGCTGCCGATTTTTGCGCTCTTTAATCCTGCGCTTGGCATGACGACTGTCGTTCCAGAGCTGGACCCGAGCCGACCGGCTGCGGTCGATCCGGAAAAAATTGTTCGTGCGATTCAGCAGGAACAGGTGACCACCTCTTTCGGTTCGCCGACACTTTGGCGGAAAATTTTCGATTACTGCCTCGAAAATAGAATCACCCTTCCGAGCATGCGCCGCGTGCTGTGTGCGGGTGCGGCGGTTCCGGCTTCACTCTGGGCGGATGCGTCACGCGTTCTGCCCAACGGAAAGTTACACAGTCCTTACGGCGCGACCGAAGTCCTGCCGGTCGCGACGACTTCATCGGAAGAAATTGAAATTCGTCCTGAACTGGGGGCATTGATTGGTCGTCCATTGGCGGAAAATCGGGTGAAAATCATCGCCGTTCACGAAGGGCCGTTGGCGAGGCTGACCGAAACCCACGAACTCCCGGTTGGCTTTGTCGGTGAGATTATTGTCACCGGGCCAACCATCACGAAAGCATACGATCAACTTCCAAGAGCCACTGCCGCAGCGAAAATTCGCGATGATAACGGCGCTATCTGGCATCGAATGGGCGATGCCGGGCGCATCGACGATGAGGGACGCTTGTGGTTCAGCGGACGAATCGCCGAACGCGTAGAAACGTCGACGGGTCGGCTTTATACCGAACCAATCGAACAGATATTTCGCGGTCATCCCGAAGTTGTGCGATGCGCTTTGATTGGCCTCGGCCGGCGCGGCACCCAAGAACCGGCGCTGGTCGTTCAACCGGCGATTGGAATCACGACGGATCACGCAACCTTGGCTGCCGCATTGCGAGAGCTGGCGAAGCAGCAGCCGCACACGATGGAGATTCGGAAATTCTTTTTCCATCCGAGCTTCCCGGTCGACGTGCGCCACAACGCCAAAATTCACCGACTCACCCTGACGCAATGGGCCGCAACTGTGGCGTCGTATGAACCGGAGCCTTTGTCATGAGTGACGCGGTTTTCGTCACTGGGGCCAGCGGTTTCATTGGAGGCAAAATTGCTGAACGATTGCTCGCGGAAGGACGAAAAGTCCGCGTGCTGGCGCGTCGTCCGTTGCCTGAACTGGCGAAGCGCGGCGCTGAAGTGATACCGGGCGATCTGGCGGATGCGGCGGCCTTGCGTCGGGGTTGCGAAGGCGCAGTTACCGTCTTCCACGTCGCCGCGCGCGTCGGTGTCTGGGGTCCGGCGGAAGATTTCGTAAGAGTGAATGTTGAAGGCACGCGTGCGTTGATTGCCGCGTGTCGTGCGTCTGGGGTTTCGCGCCTGATCAACACCAGTTCTCCGAGTGTGGTGTACACCGGCGGCGATTTGCGTGGCGTCAATGAATCCGCGCCGCTTTGCACGCATGCGCCCAGTCCGTATCCGACGAGCAAAGCTGAGGCGGAGCGGCTCGTCAGCGCGGTGAATTCGCGAGAACTTGCGACGGTCTCCCTGCGCCCGCATCTGGTGTGGGGACCCGGTGATAAAAACCTGATTCCCCGTGTTATCGCTCTCGCCCGTCGCGGCCGCTTGAAAATCATCGGCAACGGCCGCAACAAAGTTGATCTCACTCACATCACGAACGTCGTCGACGCCCACTTGCTGGCTGAACGTGCGTTAGCCTCTGCTATTGTAGCCGGGGGGGGGGGGGGCCCGGGGGGGGGGGGGGCCCGGGGGGGGCCCCCCCCGGGCCCCAAGCGCAAAACCCCGGGGGGGGCCCCGGTGGGGGCGGGCGGTGGGGGGCGGCGTTTGGGGGGGGGGGGGGGCCCCCCCGCCCCGGCGGGGGGCGCCGGCCGCGCCCCCCCCCCCCCCGGCTACAGAAGCGAACTACCCGGGTGGACGCGCCTATTTCATCACTGATGGCGAGCCGGTCGTGCTTTGGGAGTGGATTAACGAACTGCTGCGCGGCGTAGGCATTCCGGAAATTGAAAAACACGTATCGCTCGGTACCGCTAGTTTTGCAGGTGCGACGATGGAAATCCTGTGGAGCGTTCTACGCCTCAAAGGCGAACCGCCGATGACCCGTTTCGTTGCCAAGGAAATGGCGACCGACCACTGGTTCGATATTTCTGCCGCGCGCCGTGATTTTGGCTACACCCCACGCATCACGATGGCCGAGGGCACGGCCGACTTAATTGAGAATTTGCGCAACTCGCAATAAAGCGGGTCACCCATTTCTCTGCCGCACAGCTTCGAAGAGTGTGATGATTGTCGCCATCGCGACATTCAGTGAATCCGCCTGACCGGCCATGGGGATGCGGACGAGGAGATTGCTCTCTTTCAGCCAGAATTCACTCAAGCCGTATTGCTCGCTGCCCATCACGATGGCGAGCGGGCCGGTCAGGTCGACTTTCGTATAAATGTCCGGCGTGTCGGGCGTCGTAGCGACGATGCGAATTCCTTTCTCAATCAACCACGCGTGCACCGTTGCGCTTTCAGCCACCACGATCGGAACGGAAAACAAAACGCCCGTCGATGACCGGACGACGTTGGGATTGAAGACGTCGGTCACCGCATCGCAGACGATGACCGCGTCTACACCCGCAGCGTCCGCGCTCCGCAAAATCGTGCCGAGATTGCCGGGTTTTTCGATGGACTCCACGACGAGCAGAAAGGGCACCTTCTTTGTAGCCGGGGGCGCTGACCCGGGTTCGGACGCCGACGGACCGGGGTCAGCGCCCCCGGCTACAGCTCGATCGGCGACAGCGAGATCATTCAGACTGAGTTTCCATTGCGGTGCCACGGCGAGCAATCCATCCGGGCGGTCGCGATAGGCGCACTTGGCGAACGCGTCTTTCGACAATTCAAACAATTGCGCCCCGGCTTGCCGGGCTTGTTCGATCAGGGCGGGCTCATTTTCGCCGAGAAACCAATCCGGGCTAAAATAGAGTTCCTGGAGCCGGACATTCTTTTCCAGCGCCCGGCGGATTTGGCGATAGCCCTCCACCAAGAAAAGCCCCGCCTCGTCGCGGTCGCGCCGGTCGCGCAACTTCACGAGCTGTTTGACGCGCGGATTCTGCAGGCTGGTGATCTTTTCGGAGGAGGGAACCACGGAACACACGGAATACACGGAAACAGAACGCAGCAATTTCCTTTTACCGGCCCCTGCGGTGTGTTCTTTGTCATCCGTGGCTAAAAAGAAATTCAACGATCATCCCTTTCCCTACCATCACGAGCTGGAGCTCGAGGTGTCCACGCTCACGAATCTGGGCGTTGGCTTGGGTCGCGTCATTTTGGGTGAAGGCAAATGGGTCGTGATGGTTCCGTTCACGCTGCCGGGCGAGCGCGTAAAAGTGCGCGTGTATCGCAATCACAAGAATTTTTCCGAGGCCGATCTGCTCGAAGTCCTGACGCCTTCACCGCATCGCATCGATCCGAAGTGCCCGCTCTTTGGGCGTTGTGGCGGCTGTCAATACCAACACCTCACTTACGCCGAACAGTTGAAATGGAAGCGCCAGCAGGTGGAAGAACTCCTGAAATACATGGCTGGAGTCGAGTTTCCCGTGGCACCGGTAATCCCTTCACCGAAGGAGTTTGGTTACCGGTCGAAGATCACGCCGCATTTTAATCCGCCGCGAGTTCAGGCGTCCCAAGCCGCAGACCCGGCCGCGACGCGTTTGGCCGCGACAGATATGCCGATTGGATTTCTTAAGGCGGCGAACCGTTTCGAGTTGGTGGATGTTCCGGAATGCCCCATCGCCACGCCGGAGATTAACGCCAAGCTTCCCGAGGTGCGTACGCGCGTTCGAACCAAAGCCGCAGCGGGCGAGTATGAGCGAGGCGCGACCGTGCTTCTCCGACACGCGAAAGAAGGAGTTACGACGGACTACGACGCAGTTATCACCGAAGTAATTGACCAAACGGGAACGCAGGCGAATCCGGCCGCGGGTAGTTCTGCGGCGGGGTCGCCGGAGCTCCAGTTGCATTTTCTTGCACGGGATTTTTTCCAGAATAATCCGTTTATTTTGCCGGCCTTCACTGGATATGTGCGCCAGCAAGCGGCGGGAAGTGGCGCGAGATTTCTTGTCGACGCTTACTGTGGAAGCGGCCTGTTTGCATTATCCTGCGCCGCTGCGTTCGAGCGGGTCGCGGGCGTGGAGTTGAGCGCGAGCTCGGTTAAGTTTGCGATGGAAAATGCCGCCGCCAACGGCATCGCCAACGCCACTTTTATGGCCGCCGATGCAGCGCAGATTTTTGCCGGACTGACCTTTCCTGCTGACGACACGGTTATCATTATCGATCCCCCGCGCAAGGGATGTGACGAGCCGTTTCTCGCGCAACTATTCGCGTTTGGCCCCCGCGCGGTCGTGTACGTGTCTTGCGATCCGGCCACGCAAATGCGCGATTTGAAGGGGTTTCTCGCTGCCGGCTATCACCTCGCGGCCGTTCAACCGTTCGATTTATTTCCGCAGACGCGGCATCTCGAATGCGTGATTTCGTTGGTGAAATCAGAAAAAAAATCATGAGTGTTGCCGTGGAGAAATCATCCTGGTTTTCGCTCAACTGGCTGCTCGGTTTCATCCCGGTGGCGATTGCTCTTCGCTACGTCCCTTCTTGGCACAATGAAACGGCGCTGTTCGTGATTTCGGCGCTGGCGATCGTGCCGCTCGCCGGGCTCATGGGTGAAGCGACGGAACAGCTTTCTCATCGGTTGGGCGCGGGCGTGGGCGGATTGTTGAACGCCTCCTTTGGCAACGCGGCGGAACTGATCATCGCATTGATGGCGCTGAAAGCTGGGCTGATCGATGTCGTTAAGGCATCCATTACCGGTTCGATCATCGGCAATCTCCTGCTCGTGCTTGGCGTTTCGCTTTTTTGCGGCGGGCTGCGTCATTCGCGACAGCAATTTAATAAAACCGCCGTGCGTGCGTCTTGCACGGCGCTCATGCTGGCGGCGTTTGCGTTGGTGATACCGACGGTCTTTCACGTCGCCGCCGACAAAGACCCGGGCAAATGGACGCCCGTGGCAGAACAGGATCTTTCCGTGGCGATCGCGATCGTGCTCCTGTTGAGTTACGTGGCGTTGCTGATCTTTTCGCTCGTTACTCACAGCGACTTGTTCACGGGCGAACGGGATAAATCATCGGAGGAAAAGGGGGAGCACGTCTGGCCGATCCGCCGTGCCGTGATGACGCTCGTGATTGCGACCAGCGCGGTCGCATGGATGTCGGAATTTCTGGTGGGCGCGGTGGAAGCGGCGCGCTCGTCGTTTGGCGTCACCGAGACCTTTGTCGGGGTGATCGTCATCGCGATCGTTGGCAACGCTGCGGAACACTCGACGGCGGTGACGATGGCGTTGAAGAACAAAATGGATTTGGCCATCGGCATTGCAGTTGGGTCCAGTCTGCAAATCGCTCTCTTTGTTACTCCGGTGCTCGTGTTGGTGAGCCTCTTTTTTTCCAAGCATCTAAGCCTCGAGTTCAGCCTGCCGGAGGTCATCGCGGTGGTCGCAGCGGTGTTTGTCACGGAGCAAATCAGCGGTGACGGGGAAAGCAATTGGCTCGAAGGTGTCCAGCTTCTCGCTCTTTATTTTGTCATCGCGATTCTCTTCTTTTTTCTGCCGGCATGAAGCACTGGCGAGGCGATCAAAATGCTGCTGCATAAAATCAATCCGAGCTTGGAACTGCGTCTGATTCAGCCGCAGGACGCACCAGTCTTGTTTGCCTTGGTCGACGCGAATCGCACCAAGCTGCGGGAATGGCTGCCGTGGGTAGACGCGACCAAAAAGTTGTCGGATACGGAAAAATACATTGCGACCGCGTTGCGTGAGAACGCGGCGTCGCGGGCGTTTACGTGCGGAATTTGGTCGAATGGTCGGCTGGCCGGGGTGATTGGCCACAATCGCATCGACTGGGCGAATCGCGCGGGTTTTCCGGCATATTGGCTCGCGCCGGAAAGCGAGGGCCAAGGGATCATGACCCAGTGCTGCCGGGCGGTCGTCGATCATGCGTTCGGGAAATTGCAGCTCAACCGATTGTTTCTCGCGACGGCGACGGATAATCTGCGCGCGCAAAAAATTCCGAAGAAACTGGGATTCAAGCGTGTGAGCACACTGCGCAAGGCCGAATGGTTATACGATCATCACGTCGACCACTACATCTACAGCTTGCTCGCTCCGAAACTCCGCGCCGCCGCCTCGGGCTGATCAGCCTAGAAACCAGAGTTGGACACAGAGTACACCGAGGTAAGCACGGAGCCCATAGAGAAATGCCGCAGGAAATTACCGAAATGCACCATCACCCGAGAGGTGAGTTCAAACTTGCTGATCAACTCACATCCAAGCCTTCTCTCTCCTCCCTTCCGAACTCGGTGCCCTCTGGGACGAGATCGAACGGTCGAATTCAGGATCAGCGGTACTCGATCCACTGAGGATCGGAATACTGTTCGATCAGGCCCGATACCTCGTCCTCGTTGAGATCGGGCCACGGGGTTTCGACGGGATCGACGTTTAGGACTTTGCCCAAGGCGGAAGCGAATTGGTTTTGAAATTCGTCCCAGTCGAGTGGATCAACGCTGTTTTTTTCGATCGAACCCTGAAACAGCAGTCCGTGTTTGTTTCGCTTTTGCGCGGCGCCGGCAATTTTCTGTCCAGTGAGTGTGTTCACGACATCGTAGAGTTCCGCCCATTGGAAACAAACGCCGGGAATGATGCCGATCGGCCTGGATTTTGCGGCGACGCAAGATTCGTTTGGTTCGCACACGGTTTTCAATTCCGCCGGTTGGTTCAGGGACGAAAGCGCGGAGGCAAGACACTCGTGCACGATTCGATACGAATGCGTGGCGCGTTCATCATAGAGCGGGTGCGGCCGTGGCAACACGAGGGCGTATGTCCAATCGTTCCGGTGATCGACGATTCCGCCACCAGTCGGTCGACGGCAAAGATCAAGCCGTTCGCCGGTCGGGAGATTTTCGCGGACGAAGGCAATTTTCTGGCTGAAACCGAAAGTGACCGCGGGACCGCGCCAGTCATAGTGGCGGAAGCGTGGCGTCGTTTCCGGGTAGCGTTGCAACAGCAGGAAATCGAACGCCATATTTTCCGCGGCTCCGGCGGTGCGCGTGGGAAGCAGATGCAGCGAACTCATCGCGGCGGCGAAAAAATCATTTTGCGCGGCCATTCGCCAAGATGCATCGGCACTACCAGTTCCTGCAGTGCTTCGTCGACGGTCTGTGCCTTCAACCGCAGTTCCTTGTTCAAGGGAGTCAAATCGAGGGCAAGGTTGGCGGGACGTTTTTCGCTCACGGCTGGCGTTTCCGCGCGGCGCACGGCTGTGACCAACGCGAGCGGCACGCCAAAGCGCGCCGCGAGTCGTTGACCCAACTCATACCGTGAAGACAACTCAGCGCCGGCCCAATGGAAGACGCCGCGCAAATCCGGCCTTGTCGCAATTTCCAGCAACGCCGCAGCGAGATTGCCTGCCGTGCAAGCCTGCCTGAACTCGTCAATGTAGAATCGCGCGGCGGCGCCGCCGGACCAAGTTTCCAAAAGTTTTTCGTGTACGCTGCGCTTTCCCGACAAACTATTGCCCAGCAGCAAGGGCGCGCGGACGACCGCCGAATTTGCCGCCGCCGATAGCACCAACTTCTCCGATTCTACTTTTTGTCGTCCATATAAATTGATGGGCGACGGCGGATCGCCGATCCGGTAGGGGCCGTTTGTTCCGTCGAAAACCTGTTCAGAGGAAATGTGAATGAAGCGTGCCGATACGGCTCCGGCGGCGGCGGCGAGAGTCGCGGGAAAGGCGACGTTAAGAGTTTGGGAGAGGATTGGATTGGTCTCACACGCCGCAGGCTCGGAGACCGCGGCGGCGTTAATGACTACCTCAGGCCGGATGCGCTGGACCCATTCGTTTGCGACAACCCCGTCGGTGAGATCAACGGCATGCGTTTCGGTAAGACCAGGAATCGCACCGGTCCAGCGTCCAACCAAACCAATCACGACATACCCAGCGCCAGCAGCTTGGCGGGCCACCTCGGCGCCAACGAGCCCTGATGCACCTGCCAGCAAAATTCTCATCGCACGCGGGCGTCGAGGAGGGTGCGCACGCCGGCTGTCAGCTTACTGAGCGCAAATGGTTTGGGGAGATGAGCAATGGCAGAGGGGAGAAATTTGGGGAGTGGTGCCGGCGGTTCGGCGGAGAGGTTGATCAAACGAAGCGCGCTATTTTTTGCGTGGAACTTCCGAACGAGCGCGGCGACGGATTTCTCATGCGCGTGCGCCAGAATCAGCTGAGGCACGAATTTTCGCTTGGTCAGAAACGGGCTGGCGGAACGGGCGGAGGCGACATTGCTCACTTGGTAACCTTCCGTCGCGAGGATGCCGGCGATCATTTTTCGCAGGACGCTGTCCGGTTCGATTAACAGAAGCGTCTCCGAGCCCTTGGTCACGGGGAGGCGGGCGCTTTTTACCGGACTGATCTGCTCTTGCTCGGGTGTTTCCGGCAGGAAAACCTCGAAGGTGGTTCCGGCTCCCGGTTTGCTTTGCACGGTAATATGACCGTCATGCTCGCGCGTGATCGCGAGAACCGTCGCCAAGCCCAAGCCAGTGCCCGTTGGTTTTGTCGTGAAAAATGGCTCAAAAATATGACCGAGCGTTTCCAGATCCATTCCGTGCCCCGTATCGGTAACCTGCACGGCGGCGTAAAATCCCTGGTGCATGCCCGGCGCGCGGCGGTCGGCATCGGAGGCTACGTTGTGATTGTAGGTGCGGATCGTGAGCTTGCCTCCGCTCGGCATCGCTTCGCGGGCGTTGAAACAGAGGTTGAGCAACACTTGTTGGAATTGGGTGGGATCGATGCGTGTGTTGCCGAGACCGGAGGTGAGCCGCAACTCCAACGCTACTTCTTCGCCGGCGACACGGCGGAGGATTTCCGCGATCTCCCGGATGAGCGTATTGTAATTCACGACCTTGACCTCGGCTTCGTGGCGTTGGCTGAATTCCAGGATTTGCCGCGCGATGGTGGCTGCCTTCAACCCGGCGCGCTGGATTTCGGCGAGGTCCTTTTTGGCGCCCGGAACGGCCGTGATCTTCCGACTCATGATTTCGCAATAGCCGCCGATGATCGAAAGCAGCATGTTGAAATCGTGGGCGACTCCGCTGGCGAGGCGTCCCACGGTGTCGAGTTTGCGAGACTCCAGCAGCGCGTCGCGCAGGCGCTTGGTTTCGGAATGATCACGGTAAACCGCCACCAGTTCACCGCTTGATCCATCAGGACCGGGGAGTGGATTAAACTCCCACCGCGCAAAAAACGCCGAACCGTCCTTGCGACAAAGCCAGCCCTCGCCGCTGGTCTGGTGCGCCGGCCGGACACTGTGCAGAGGAGTGAGGTCGGTTTTCGTGCCGTGCAACAATCGCGTATTCTGCCCGACAAGTTCGTCTGCCATGTAGCCGGTCAATTGGCAGAACGCCGGATTGGCGTATACGATTTGAACCCCACCGCGCTCCCAACTGTTCTTGGTGACAGCCGCTGCGTCAGACAAAGCGCTGAGCGCCGTCCATTCGACGGGTAGGGATTCTTGGAATTTGACCGTAGCGCCCATGGGTAATTTAAGGAGCCAAACGTTCAACGACCCACTCCCCGCTTTCGCGGCGGAAACGCAAGCGGTCATGCAACCGGCTGCGACGACCCTGCCAGAACTCGACCGTTTCAGGGGCGAGCCGAAAACCGCCCCACTGCGGTGGCAATGGCACTTCGCGTCCCTCGTAATTCTTTTCCACCACGCGGTAACTCTCCTCGATCACGGCGCGGCCGGCAATCGGGGTGCTCTGCGGCGACGCCCACGCGGCGAGTTGGCTGGCGCGCGGGCGGCTATGAAAATAGGCTTCGGTTTCCTCGCGCGAAACCCGCGTCACCGCACCTTCGGCGATGATCTGCCGCTCCATCGCGATCCACGGAAAGAGCAACGTAGCCTTTGGATTCGCTTCAAGTTCGCGGCCCTTGCGACTTTCATAGTTGGTATAAAACACAAACCCGCGTCCGTCGCAGCCTTTGAGCAAAACTGTTCGGGCCGCCGGGCGTCCGTCGCGACCCACCGTGGCCAGCGTCATGGCGTTCGGTTCAGTGATCTTGGCGGCTTCCGCTTCCTGAAACCATTTTTCAAACTGGCGGAAAGGATTTTTTTCGAGGTCTTTTTCCAACAACCCCGCCAACCCATAATCTTTGCGCATGTCCGAGAGTGCCATGTGGCCCGCCATCGTGCGGGGCCGCCGGACGCTGTCAAAATTAACCGCATCGAATGCCGCTGGATGAGCTGATAACCCTAGTTTTGCCGATAATCGTTCTCGTTTCCTCGCCGCTTATGGTCCTTTCTGGAGGCAGAAACTTATGACGACGAAACCCCCAGCCAAGGCGCTGTTGCCCGCGCTTTATCTCGACCGGCATCAGGCCGATTTGGCGGAGTTTTTGCAAAAACTCATCCGATTGCGGACGCTCAATCCGCCGGGAGAAAACTACGGGGAAATAACGCTCGTGCTGGCGGCGGCGCTGCGCGCGGCGGGTCTAAAAGTACGTCGGATTCCAATTCCCAGGGTGCTCCAAAGCAAAACGCAACCGGACCTGCTCGATTTTCCGCGTTACAACGTCATTGGATTCTGGGATGCGGGCGCAAAAAAAACGGTTCATTTCAACGCCCATTACGATGTCGTTCCAGTCTCCGGAAAATGGCGGCACGGCGACGCGTTCAATCCGGTGATCGAAAAAGGCCGGATGTACGGTCGCGGCACGGCGGACATGAAGGGAGCGATCGCGAGCATTGTTTTTGCGCTCAAGGCGCTGCGTGAAACCGACGTGAAGCCGGCTTTCAATGTCGAGGTTTCGTTCACTGCGGATGAGGAGACCGACAGCGTGCTCGGCACGGGTTGGGTGGTTGAACACGGAAAGTTAAAAGCCGACTACGCCATCGTCGGCGAAGGCGGCGAAGGGAACGCGGTGTGCTGCGGTCATAACGGCGTCGTCTGGCTCAACGTGCACGTCGAGGGCAAAGCCGCGCACGGTTCCACGCCGGAGAAAGGGGTCAACGCTTTGGAAAAAATGTCCGCCCTCGTGCTCGCATTCGATGCCTACAAGCGACGGCTCGCGCGGCGGAAGTTTCGTGCGCCCGACGGGCATCTCATGCATCCGACGGTAAATCTCGGCGGCGTGTTTGCCGCGGGCGAAGGCGGAAAAATCAACACCGTCCCGGCTGCTGCTAGTTTTTCCATCGATCGACGCGTCTTGCCAATCGAGGACATCCGGACGGTCGAGCGCGAACTCCGGCTGTTTCTCAAAAGTGCCGCGCGGAAAATCCCGCAGTGTCGCATCGTCGTCGAAAAAGTCTCGGATAATTTTTCATGTTACCGTGCGCCGACGCATCCATTGCTTACCGCGATGCGGAAAAGCGTGGCGCGGGTGCGGCGCCGTCCGGCCAAATTCATGGTTTCGACGGGATTCAATGATATGCACTTTTTTGCGCAGGTCATGAAAATCCCCACGCTCGGCTATGGCCCCGGTGGCAACGATTACCACGCCGTCGACGAGCACGCGCGGATCAAGGATCTGCTCGACTCTGCCAAGATCTACGCGGATCTCCTGACGACTTTCGCTGGCTGATAATTAAAACCAAGATGGAGTTGACGGTACGCATTGGATGAGGCGTGTGCCATCGAATGGCACACATGACGTCGTCGAGTGACATAGTTCCAAATCCGCATAAAAATTAGGTGCGATTTTTGAAACGGCGGGTGCTATGATCACCAGCCATGAAGGACGACGCCACCCGGCTTCAAAGCTATGCGCGCAACCGCTCCGAGAGTGACTTCGCAGAGCTCGTGCGACGTCACGTGAACCTCGTTTACTCGTGTGCGCTCCGTCAGGTAAATGGTGACATCCATCTCGCCCAAGATGCCACGCAATTGGTCTTCATCGATCTCGCGCGGAAAGCAGCTTCACTATCGAATCAGCGTGTGCTCGCCGGCTGGTTGTTCACGAGCACTCGTTTCGCTGCGTCGAAACTCGTCCGGGGAGAGGAGCGTCGCCGCCGACGCGAACAGGAGGCAGAATCCATGCAAGCAATGACCTGGTCAGATTCCGCGGAATCGCTTGATTGGGCGCGGGTACGACCGATACTCGACGATACGCTCGCAGAACTCAATGAACGCGACCGCGAGGCGATCCTTTTGCGCTACGACATTGAACAAACATCTCGCACTATTGTGGGTCATCAAGATCCTTCGGATTCAAACAGGTATTTAACGACCAACTTGTTTTCAGTAACGCGGATGTAATCCATAAAATCTATCATGAAAAATGTTTTTTCATTCCTCGCTGTTCTTTTTATACTCAATACTGCACATGCCGATGGAGCTTGGAATGTATTCTTGGATCAGGAACAATCTATAAATGGGATTGCTGGTTCTTCCCTCGATACTCATGTGTTATTCCTTTCGAATAAAGAGGGGCGTAGAGCTGGCCCCGTCGTTTTATGGTACGAGCCCAAATCGGGGCACGTTCTTCAATTATCGAATGCTCTCAGTGTTGCCGATCTCGCGATCAAGGAGTCGACACCAAAGCTAACAGAATCGCAAAAAAAATCGGCGGTTAGAATTATACTTTCCGGCGTTTATAGGAGGGACCAAGCGATATTTTTAGGACCTGCTGTGCGGGATGATTATCTTTCGCAGATGAAGGAAAAGGTTTCAGGAGACGAGGCCAATAAAATTGCCAAATTGCTTCCCAAGACGTCAGAACGCTGGACCGAAAACGCGTGGGAGATTTCAATAGCTTCAGTCACTCAGGAAGGCGCAATTGAACTATATACATTTTCGGGGACCCTCGATCCAGTGACAGTGAAAAAACAGACCGTTGAAGTGATTGCCGAGACCGGTACGGCAAAAGCATTCCCATATTACCCTCAGTTGAGCGGAAAATAAAATGTGGTCGGATAGCGGGCGCCTTCAGGCGATCTGGGATTCACCGATCTTGGCGGGAGCGGTATTCGGAGCGGTTGCCCCGTGGGGTTCTCTGTATTAGCCGTACGGAAAGCAGCGCACTTAGGAAAGTGGGCTCGCGGCGCAGCGGTCGTTTGGGCAATATGTTCAGTTGTTTGTCTAGCAGACTGTGGGACTTTGGCGTCTGAAGGGGTTTATGGATGAATATTCGACCCCGCGTGATTTTTTTCTCCCGAATAATCGATGCCAGAGGGCCTTCATTTTCTAAGTCCGACAGCCTGCTAGGCTTATTCCGAAGGCGCGGGCGAATTGTGCCTGACTTAGCTTCAGTTTGGCGCGGATGGGCGCGACCGACTGCGGTACGATTCGGTCGGTGCGGGCGACGGCCTTGCGGTAGCCTTTGATAGGCACCGGCGCCGCGGACACTTTCGCGCGATTCTTGGAAGGCAGCGGCTTTCATGGGAATTCCTCTTGAGCGAGTTGAACCAGTTGCGTGGTTCGAACCGGTCAGTTGTTCCTCTGCCAGTCCTCTACAACCAGACTCGGCACGCGTCCGAACTCGGCGGTGTTATTGGTGACAAGCACCGCACCTAGCCGCAGCGCCTGCGCCGCAAGCATGAGATCGTAGGGGCCGATGGGTAGCGCGTTCGGTTTCAAGCGGGCGAGGTGGGCGCGGACCACTCCATAATATGCCGCGTCCGCGCATGTGTAGTCAGCCTCGTCTGCGATGATTTCGCGGAGACGCTTCACACGGGTGCGCAACGCCGGAAGATCGGGCCGCTTGGCGGCGCCGTATTCCAATTCGGAAAGTACCACAGACGAGAGCCGGCAAAAGCGCAGATTGCTTTCCAGCTTCTCTTTGACCTGCGGATCGTCGCCGCGTAGGTAGCGAGAAAAGACGTTCGTGTCGGGCAGATAGATCACGATTCCGGCAAGGACAACGGTTCAATCGAGGGAAATTCCGGGCACGAGCCGTAGAGTTTGGCGAGCGCCTTGACCCGTTTTGCTTCGGCCTTGGGGTCCAAAATAAGCAGCCCGTGGCCAGTCTTTTCGATTTGGACTGTGCTGGAGGCCAACCGCCAAGCTTTCGGCAAGCGGATCGCTTGGGAATTGCCCGATTTGAATACCTTTGTGGTGACAGTGGACATGCGTGATTACCGTGTATATACGAGGTCAATTGTCAATCTGATGATGGCTTTCGCCATGGAGGCATTTTGATGAAAGTGGAAAAAAGTAGACTCGGCATCTTGGCTTACTTGATGTCCTCGTGCAGGAAGTCTGTCGACGAAGTGAACCTACCGTAAAAGATGCAGGTCAATTCGTCCCTCGTCGGCCTGATTTTCGTTCATTCTCGGCTTCGATCAGTTCGATTGGTGGGCGTGGGTTGTCCGCGCCTTTTTTCCTACAGACGCAAGGCCCTGCGTTTGGTGGTGCCTGACGCCGCCATGAAAAAATACGCAGCGCTTCTTCAATCACCCGCTGAGCCGGCTAGCTCAACCGGCGATACTCCATGACAAAATTTGCGTGCTCCGAAAAGAAACTCCGCCGACCAACAAGCGCAGGGGCTCTCGCGCGTTGAGCGGCAAATCGGGGGCGTGTTCCAGTTCGAGAGTTCCGGCAACTTCTGACACGTCGTGATTGCGCAGTAAAACGCGGACGCGTTCCCCGACGGGCAGTTGCCAGACGACGGCAACTTCACGATAAAATCCTCCGCGAGGATCCGGCGGAAAAAATTCCGATTCCGGCCCTTCACTGAAAAGAAACTCGTTTTGTTTCTCCATGAACGCGAGATCACCAACAAAATGCATTGCCTAGAATAGCCAAGTGGGAATTCGGTGCGTTTGCGATGACAGAAAAAGGGTGATGAACAGGGTTCATACCTCGGGTTCATCCGCAGTCCCGTAGAAGGATAGCGACTGATGGTCTCTCCTAATGAACGACGCGTTCTGCTGGGAACCAGAATAAAAGTTCCCTCCGACTGATCGTCTCCGGGTAGGGATCGGGAGCGGATGTTTTCCGAACACTTCGCGTTCTCTGCGTTCTCCGCGTTTAATTCCGGAGGTTCGTGTCGCCCGCCTTGGTGTCGTTGGGGGAAATCTTTGCTGACGCTGAAGCGGGGTGAGGGCACCCCGCCCACATCGCACGAGCCTGAGGAGAATCCTGAAACGAACTAATTCTAAATAGCTTTCAAGATGAGCCTAAAAGTGATAGATGGTCCGGTATG
>JBEPTW010000059.1:0-20348 GCA_041691855.1 Verrucomicrobiota bacterium
CCGATTCGCGGTGAAGGTGAGCTCACCCTCATTCCTCGGGATCAGGATGTCTGAACCTACGGGAAGCGGGGCAGTGCGTAGGGTTAGTGCGGCGAACGTACGCTGTTCGTTTTGGTCGGTGGCGTGCTGGCCGCGCCACTGGAGGTCACCCGATCAACGCTTGTAACCTCCGCGTATCGGTCTTGCCGCGCGCGGTCATGGGGAGGGCGGGAAGGGTGATCCATTTTTTCGGGATTTTCCAAGCCGCGGTGTCCGCGTGGAGGGCGGTGCGCAACGCGGGGACCGTGAGTGTGGTCGCGACGACGGCGGAGAGCACTGGTTCGCTTCCTGTGCTCGTTCCGACCCACACGTCGTGGACGCCGGCGACCCCACGCAGTCGTTGCGCGACTTCGGAAAGACTGACGCGGCGGCCCGCGATTTTGACGGTTTGCCCGCGCCGACCCTGCAACGTCAACTCGCCGGCGGAATCCGTCGCGACGGTATCGGCCATGACCCACGCGCCGATGCCATCGCGCCGGCGGGAATTACGCTGAGTGAACACTGCCGCGCTGATGACCTCGAGGCGCGAGTTGCGCAGTGATTTCAAGGTTACACCGCGCATGGCCCGGCCAACTCCGCCATTGAGGGTCGCCCGGCCGCTTCGGTCATAGGCGATGCCGCCGGTTTCACTGGAACCGTAAAAATTATGCAGGCGTACGCCGAAGCGCGTGACAAAATCATGAGCGGTTTCGGGCATCAGTGGTGCGCCCGCGGAAATGCCGAGGCGCAGGCTTTTCAGCGTAATGTCCGAAGCGGTCAATGCCCGCCACATCGCAGGCACGCCGGGGAAGACGGTCGGTTTCCATCGGCCGAAATCCGCGGCGATCGCATGCGGCAACGCCGACGTGCCGCAGACCACCGGCACGCCGTGCGCGAGCAGGGGAATCGTGAGGTTGCCGAGGCCGTAGGAATGACCGAAGGGGATGAGCGCGTAGTTCAAATCGCGTGGGTTGATTCCCATCGTCGCCGTCACCTGTCGCGCGTCCGCGAGCAGTTGTTTTCCGGTGAAGTGAATCGCCCGCGGCGTACCGGTCGTGCCAGAGGTTAATTTGACGAGACACGAATCGGTGGAGGTTGCGCGAGATGCGCCCGGGAGAGAAACCAGGTTTGCGCCGTCCCACAAAAATCCCGCGCGCAAGGATTCCGCGATGCGATGCTGCGCGGTGGCTGGTTCGGCGGCGTCGAGTGGAACGACGATAGCGCGAGATTTTAGCAGTCCGAGAAATGTCTCGATCCACGTGATGCTGTTCGGCATCGCAAATACCACCGCCCGGCGCGACAACTGCGCGGCGTCGCTGGTGTGATGGGAAACCCAAACGTTGGCGCGTGTTTCCAATTCGCGAAACGTCACGCTCTGGCCGCTGGCGGCCTCGGTGATCGCGCGATCATTCGCGTGTCGACGGACGGTCTTTTCCCACGCGGAAAGCAACGAGTCGTCACTCATGACTGTTTCCCCAAGCCGGAAAGATGTTCGAACTCGATGACCAAAAGGGCGGTGATCACCATGATCGCGACAGTGGAACCCAAGGCGCGCACGACGGGGATTCCGCTCAAGGCCAGCACGCCGAATGAGGCCGCGGTGGTCAGTGCTGATAGCCGCACTGAAACGGGCGGCGCCTCCCGGCGATAGGCTGACGTCGCGGAAAAAATTGAGTAATTATGCGTCAGACACACCCCGAGGAACGCTCCGAGCAAATGAAAGAGATTGAGCGGGTGGCCGGTCCAGCCGAGCACGCCGAACAAGCCGAGGCAGGTGCCGCAGGGAATCGCAAAAATCCGCGCGCCGTCCCGCCAACCGTACGTCAGGAAAACGCCTGCACCCACGATGGCGAGGCCGGTCAAACTGAGCCAGAGGGCCGAGCGGCGGTAGCGGGTGAAAAGTCGGTTGAGTGTTTGCAGCTGGCCCGCGCTGATCGTGTTCGTGGTCGCGGGCGGCGAAGCGACGGGAGCATTACTCACGAGCGTCACGAACCAATTGAGCGAGGAACCCGTGTGCAAAAGCAAGCCAACCGGACCGATCAACTTGGACTGCAATGCGCCGAGCGCTGCGGTCAGGCGGGTTTTTTCCGGTGATGCGGCATAGTGATTGAACGCGGTGAAAAACGGATCGAAGGCGTTTGCTTCAAAGCCGGCGGCCTCGAAAGCCGCGTGGAGTTCCGTCGAGAACTTCGGGTGCGCGCGGACGAATTCGGCGGCGTCTTCGACCTGTTTAGTTGTTGGAACGATGGCGCTGAGTCCGACGAAGCGTACTTTTTCTCCGCCGGTCGATTGCAGCCACTGGTCGAGCGATGCCAGTGAATCGCGGGCCGCTTCAATGGTTGGTCCGTAAGTGAGATAAACCGTGCGGTCGGTTTGTTCGCCAAAAAGCGCGCTGATGCGGGCGTTCTCTTTCGTCAAGTCGGGCGAAGGAATTTCAAGTTCGCGGATATCGTCCTTCCAGGTGAGCAACGCCAAGCCGGGCAGCGCTACGATCCAAAGGACCATCACCGCGCGACGCAGATTTTTTCGCGCGGCCGGCGTCAGCAGTGGTTCGCCTCGAAAAACCCGCGCTTCCAGAAACGGATTTTTGACGGTGGAGAAATAGACCACGGCGGCGAGCAGCGCCGACACCAAACCGCTGCCAACAAACACGCCGAGTTGTCGGATGAACGGCAGCTCGGAAAACAGGAGCAACGTAAATCCGGCGACGGTCGTCAGGCAACTGGCGAGCAGCGGTTTCGCGAGCCGGCGAACCTTGTGCCAATAATCCTCGTCGGGGCCAACCGGCGGTTGCATGAATAAATAGAAACCGTAGTCGATCGCCACGCCGGAAAGTAACGAGCCGACGACAAACACCATGATGTGCACGCGTTCGAACACCGCGGTCGTGCAGACCCATGCGCCGAGAGTTGAAAGCAAAACGACCGGGACGAGATGAAGACCGCGATAAACCCGCCGGATGAATAGAAACGCGACGGCCAACACGGCGGCGAGCGATGCGGCGTTGAGCCAGCTGACTTCGCTTTTGATGCGGGTGCGACTGGCTGCGGCAAAACGGTTCACGCCAGTGTAGGCGACTCGCAGGCCGGGTACTTGGGTGCGAACGGCAGCGGTCGCGTGCTCGATGGCGTCGAACGCCGGCTGTTGTCCCGCCTCGCTGAGCGGTGAGACGGCCAGACGCGCCCAGACAAGTGACGGGCTGGTTGGATTTCCGCTGGCGCTCGATTGGACGAGGCTCAGGCCATCCTTGAGGCGGTCGACGGCGCCGGGCATGAGGAGCAACGGGTCCGATGGAATTAATTCCTCGAAGGCGAGTGCTTCAGGCGTGGCGAGAAACTGGCCGAGGTCGGCGGCGGTTTTCTTCGCGAGCCACGGCGAAAAATTTTCGACTGTTCCGTGCGTGGCGGCGTAAGTGGATTTTTCTTTGGTCAGCCAGAGTGGAAACAGCAGTGCGAAGCGTTGGGCGAAAAGCTCGTGGCCGAGGGCGTCGCGCGCGGACGTGTCGCCCATGAAAAGCGCTTGGTCAAAACTGGCGGTTTTGGTCAGCTCGCTGGCAAAGCGCGTCGCGGCGTCGGTCGGCGCGGGTTTGCCGTCCGCCGTGGTCAGGACAAAAAACATGGCGCGAGCTTCCGCTTGGCTGGCGAGCGAGCGCACCAAGGTCAGCTCGGGCGCGCGTTCGTCCACGGGGATTAGATCGAGGACGTCGGTCGAAATTTTCCGTGAGTAATCGAGTCGTAGCAGCCACATTCCGCCGAGTGCGGCGATGATCGCCAGCGCCGTCCAGCCCGACCATTGACGTTGGCGGAAATTCATTCGCGTTGGGTTCGATGCCCCGAAGCTGGTCGGCGACCGTGAGCCGAGCTGAACGGTTCCGGCTTTGCTGGGAAGTGGCACGGGCCTCCGGCCTGTGGAGCGGGGGAACACAGGCGGGACGCCCGTGCTACGAAGGAGTGGAGGCGATGATCGATGGGCGACATGGTTGGCTTGTGTTCAATGCCCGAAGCTTGCTCCAGGATCATTGCGGTTCATCGGAAAAACGTCTTCAATTCCTCGGCGGTGAAGGGTGCCGGCGGTTGGGGCGGGTCGATGTGGATTTCGATGGCCTGACGGGCGGTGCGGCGGATTTCAATGTGACGGATGGTGGCGCCTTCGCCAGTAGCGGTGATCCGGCCGACGCTGTGACGCAGCGCGTCGGTGCGCGGCATGAGCACGAGGGTCCAGGTCGTGGCAGATTGTTCTCCGTAGAGTTCGAAATCTTTTTCCAAAGCGGGAAAATCGAAACGCAATAAATTGAGCAGCGCCTCATTCGCGGCGGCCGCGCGCGGATCGGAGGGAGCCGCTTTTTCGCCGGCGGGCGCGCGGATGAGCACGCCCTTTTCGTCGAAGATGACCGTGCGTTTTTCCGGTTCAAGATACTGAAGGCTGAGGCCGCGACTGGCTGAGACGCGAACTTCGCCCTTAAGTTCGACGGGTGCTTTTTTGAAAGGAAAAAAACGTTGCTCGGTAAAGGTAGCACTGACGTCGGGCTTGTGCGCAAACGCGGTGGCGAGATCGTGCCAGGCGGGAGCATCCGGCGCGATTTGGTGAGCGGGGTTGACCAGCGGATCCGCCTCGGCCATGCGGCCGACGGGAACAATCCACCCCAGCATTGCGAGCGCGAGTGCGGCGGCGCGCCAGGCGCGTTGGTGCCGGCGTACGGATGGCCAGCGCCAGAGCAGGAGTTCGGTGATCAGTCGGGTGTGCATCCAGACCAGCGTGACGTTGTCGCGCCAGTAATGGAAGTGAGATATGCCGCCCTCGACGGGAGAAAAATAACGCACGGGCGCGGCGAGGTTGAGTGGAGGAACGCCGGCCCACGCGAGGCGCACGGCGGCTTCGGTGTCGAAGTCATAGCGTTGCGCAGTGCGCCGCCGGCCCAGCACGGTGATCAATGGCGCGAGCGGATAAACGCGGAAACCGAAGAGCGGATCGGCGACTGACTTGCCGAGTAATTCAAAGTGAACCAAGCCCACGCTCAATTTCCGGCCATGCAGGCGTTCCGGCGGAACGTTGGGCGGAAAAATTGGGCGGCCCAACACGAGCGCTTCAGGACGGCGGTTGGAGGCGGCCATGAATTCCGTGATGCTCGCGGCCGGATGTTGGCCGTCGGCGTCCATCACCAGCGCGTGGGTGAACCCGCGCGCGATGGCCTCGCGGGCTCCGGCCAGCACTGCTGCGCCTTTGCCCGAATTCTGCGGTTGAAGATGGACGGACAGTGCCGGCTCGTGTTTTGCCAGTTCTTGCAGCGCCTGTTCGCTTCCGTCGGTGCTGCCATCAACGACCACGAGCACCGGCTGCCAGTGACGAAGCACCTCGCGTACGACTTCGAGTAGTCGCGGACCCGTGTTGTAGGTCGGCAAAAGGACAAGATGCGTGGAGGAAACCGGCATTGGGATTTTCAGAAACGAAATTTAAAGAAACCCTGCGACGTGAACGCGTGCAAGCTGCGAGAAGCGCAATCGCGGCGGGCGTGGTCTTCACTCATTCAAGGCAGGTTTAGCCACGAAAAGTCGCAAAAGATCGAGGGCGATAAATATCTAAATGCGCCTATAGGCGCTCGGAATAGGTTGATGGACGGCGCGAGAATTTTTTGTGACTTTTCGTGGCCATACCAAAGTGTTTCATCTGATGCGCTCGATTCGTTTGTTGGCGATTTCATCCGGATGTCCCGGTCCGAAACCAGGTTTCGATTTCGGCCGTCAGTTCTTGAATGCTTGCTGATGTGTCGGTGGGGAGCAAAGGGCCGGTTTTCACTTCGATGTGGGCGGGGAATTTTGGCAATTTCCACCAAGCGCGGCCTTTTGTGAGTACATTGGAGTCGGTCACGATGCGGACGAGTTGAATGGGAACTTTTGCGCGTCGGGCGATGATCGCGAAACCCGCTTTTAGCGGGAGGAGCTGCGCTCCACTCGGCGTACGCGTGCCCTCGGGAAACATGATCAGAATGTGTCCGGCGGCGACTTTTTCGGCGGCGCGTCGGAGGAGTTCGTGACCTCCGTCGCTGGCGAGGTAACCGGCGCTCCGGGCCGCGGCGCCGAGGAGGGGATTGCGACGGATCGCGGGCTTGAAAATACACAGGGCCTCGGGCATTCGCGCGAGCAGGCAGGTGATGTCGATGAGCGCCGGGTGATTGGCGGCCAGGACGAACCCGCCGGCGGGAAACTGATCGAATCCCACATAGTTCACATAGACGAGACGCAGCATCTGGCACCACCAATGAAAGAAGACAAAATTGTAATGAATCTGTCTTTGAAAGAAATGTTCAGCCCGGTCGCTGCCCGGCAATACGACGGCCACGAGCGAGAAAAGCGACAGCATTAGGCTGAATACGCCAAACAGGAGAAGCGTCAGGTAATAGGCGACGAGGTGATAAGCGGAACGAAAAAACATGCGGCGATTCGACCGCGATGACTAACGGCTGATTTCAGCCCAAGGCGACCGCAAACCTCCGGGGCGGCTCAGCGATCAGCCACTCTGCGCGCTATCTCGCGGTCGACGTCCTCGATGCGGTCGGCAAGCTGGCGCATCATTACGCTATCCCAACCCTCGCGTTCGCCGCGGATATTTTTTTGCAGCAATGTTTCCCGATGCCGTCGCAAATCGTCGAGTTGCTCGGCAATGGTGACGCTGGAGAGTTGCCGCGCGCCGATCCACGAGAAGAGAAAAATCCCCCCCGTGACCAAGAAGACAATTAAAATGGCGCCACCTTCGATCATGTTAGACTCCCACTATCGTCACAAATTCCCGCTTTGCACACACCCAACCGGGCCGGTGAGAGGGATACAACTCTGTCTTTCGCGCACATAATGCGGCCTCATGAGCGCGTTCTGACGTGTCTTCGTAATGGATTTATCCGACGCGGGTAGCGCGCTTGTTGCGAGGCGAGCTCGCAACCTACCGTTACCAGGTCGACGTCGGAAATGTCACGCAATTGCCCGGCGCTCCACTAACTGGCTGATGCTACCGGGTTGAGCGGGAGGAAGTTGAACCAGAGATACGGGTTTTCGCGTACCAGTTTTTCGAAGTCGGTTAGCACTCCTTGAAAATGGCTCCGCGCCGATTCCAAATTCAACTCCCTCGCGGCGTTCGGGTCCGGGACAAAAACGGGCGATGAAAATACCTTAATGCCATCGTCGTTTTCTGTCGTGATGGCCGTGCAGAACACCACGGGTTGGGAAAACAACACGGAAAGATAATAGATGGTGAACGGAAATAACCGGCGGGCGCCGAGGAATTCGAAGGCCTCGGTTTTCGCACTGTAGGCAAGCCGGTCGCACTTCAACGCCAGCGATTGGCCGGACTCGAGTGCGGCTTTCAAATCGAACAGCAAGTTGGCGGGATTGTTGATCCACAGGAACGAAACGTTTTCGCCGAAACGCCGGCCGAGCAGCCGGGTGTCGCGGGAATTTTCCACCTGCAAGCGGATGATGGACACGGGGCGGGTTTTGCTGGCCAGCAGGTAGCCGAGCAAATCGGAGCTGCCGAAATGAAACGTGCCGAAGAGCGCGGGCTGGGACGAATTTGCGAGTTGCTCGAACGCCTCCTTGTTTTGCGGTTCGAGCTGGCAGGCCAGCGGAACGCCGCGCCCGGCGCGCAGGTTGAGCATCAGAGACTCCATGAAGGCAAAAAAATGCCGCCATACGTCCATTGCTCCGGGCGGCCGGCCCAACACGACCGACAAGTATTCGCGCGAGTGCGCGCGTTGTTTGGGCATGAAGGCGAGCGCGACCCACGTGCCGGCCATCAAAGCAGCTCGGAAAAACCAACGCGGCCACCAGCGTTCTGCCCACGACAGAAAACCGAAACCCCAATTCGGGCCCGGATTGCGCGAGGGTTGCGGCTCGGCATTCATGACCATTGCAGCTGCCACTCGCCGCCTGAACCCGACCACGCGAGCGGGTGACGCTGGGCGAGGGCGAGCGCAAAAACTTCCAACGAAGGGCTGGCTTCGTCGGGTCGATCCGCGGGTTTGAAAGTAATTTTGCCAAGTGCCTCCGCGGGCTCGCGAGTCAGCCGCGTGGCAAACGTAAAGGCTCGTCCCGAGGCCATGCCTTGTTCGAGCATCCAGCTCCCGCATTCCTCGCCGCCGACAAACGCGACGCTGGTCGCCGGTTCCATCAAAGCGGTCAGCAACGCGTGTTCGACGAGCCGGGTACGTCCTGCGACCGGCCAGAGCCGGGCGATGGGCTGTTGCCGTCCAATCAGTACTTGTTGCACGCCGCCGGGATGGATCGACGTCTGAAACAAGAGCGGACTCGCCGCGGGAAAACTCGTGAGAAAATCCTCGAGCGCACGAGTCTCGGCGTAGGTGCTCGCGTAGACCATCGCATCTTCCGGTTCCAGTTTTACGCCATCCAGCACGGAGCCAATGAGCAGGCCAAGGTGAGTCATCCGCCGCAATGCGGTGCGGGCAAATTTATCGGCGAGCCGGCTGCGCGCGCCCACTGCGGATTCTGCGGATTCGGGGAACTCGACCCGGACGTGGTGGAGAAAGCGCTCAATCATGGGAGAGAAGCATCGCCGCGTGAGCGCCGCCGAAGGCATTGCTTGTGAGAATGGCGCCGTCAAACGAGTCGCCCGCGAAAGAGGCCAACGCGACGTTGTCTGTGAACGTGGGCGAGGTCGCGCCAACGGTGCCGGGGATGTGCCCGCCGCGAATGGCGGCGACCGCGACGGCGAGTTCCACGAGTCCGCAACTGCCGAGCGTGTGGCCGAGGCTGCCTTTCCATCCGGTCAGCGGCGATTCGGGAAATTGCCGGGAAAAGATTTCTGCTTCCAACTTTCCGGCGTCGAGCGTTCCCGTGCCGTGACCTTTCAGCCAGACGCGCCGGCCGCTGGTCGTCGTGGCGATGGCGGCAGCGCACGCGGCAAAGCCGGCGCCATCCGGTTGGTTGCCCGTGAAATGAAACATCTCGTTGTGGAGCGCATGCGCCGCGAGCCGGAACGGTCCGGCATCGCGTGTCAGTACGGCAAAAGCAGCGCCGTCACCGAGACCGATCGCGCCCGTTTCGCGGACGGAGTACGGTGCGGGCATCCCGTCATTGAGAATTTTCAAACTATGGAATCCTCCGGCCACAAACGGACTGACGAAATCATATGAAAACACGAGCACGCGGCGGGCGAGACCGGCGTGCAAGAGCCGCGCGGCGTGCGCCAAACCCAGATGGGCCGTCACGCAGGCGTGAGAGAACACGTGCACGTGTTCGCCCCAGCCGAATTCGCGCCGCAGCAGTTCCACGCTCGCGAATGGAGGCCCGTGCACGAGGTGGCGTGCGTCGCGGTCGCGGACAAAAGCGTAGAGGCTGCCGGCACCGAAATTACTACTTGTGACGATCACCGGATTTTTCGCAGAACCCCATTCGCCCGGGGGAATTTGCGTGACGAGCCCGCGCAAATTCGGCAGCCAGCGCGGCGGCACAGTTTCGTTCATCGGGCCGAGTAGCGCGAGCGGAACCGGATCGCCGCCGTCGCGTCCGAGGACCGGAGCCAGCGCGAGCGCGCGTTTACCCTCGAGCAGGGCGGCAGTGGTTTCCTGCGCGTTACCGAGCGGGGTAAGGCAATCGCAGGCCTCGATCCCAACAGGTAATTGATCAGCGGATGCGCTCATGCACGGCGCGGCCGACTAGGCATCCGGTTTTTGGCTGCGAATGTAGGCGGCGAGAGTGGCAACGCTGGCCAACGCGATCCGCGATTCCTCGCTGCTGCCGATCTTGACGCCGAATTTTTTTTCGAGGGCAAGCACGAGTTCCAAGGCATCGATGGAATCGAGACCGAGGCGGGGCGAGCCGATGAGGGCTTCATCGTCCGGGATGTCGGCGGGCTGGACGTCGCTCAGTTTGAGCGTCGCAACGATAAGGTTTTTGAGTCGGAGGTTGAGCGCGTCGGCCATGAAGAAATTTAGAGCAATGAGGCGGAGCCGAGTTGGGAAATGCCGTCTTTGATATTGGCTTGGACGGCGCCCTCGATGGCGAGCTGAACGCGCTCGATCCCGGTGAACGCCTCTTTGGCGTTGGTCGTATGGGACGAGGAAATTTTATTCTGCCAAAGCACGTAGCCATTGCTGACCCGCGTGAGCTTCCAATTGGCCTCGAGCGCGGCGATCATTGACTCGCCGATGGCCGGTGGTTCGAGTGGCGTGATGATTACTTCAAGCTGGAAGGTCGCGTCGGCAGAGCCGGCGGGCAGCACGGTGGCAAAGGTGTGGGCCTGATTCAGCGACTTGGTGAGGCTGGCGGCAAAATAAGCATTGGCCACCTGCGAGACGGTAACCCCGGTTCCCTCCGAACCGCCGGTGACTTTTATCACCACGGATTCAGGGTGCATGGCAGCGGCGAGGTGAGTGCCGGACGCCGTCGACGCGGCGGACTGATCTGATGCGCATCCACCGACAAAGAAGGCGAATAATGCCAATACGGGAGTGAGGACTGATCTTAAGTTCATAAAAAGGTAGGAGGAGAGAATCAGGATAATAGAAACGCGCCAGCGGGAATAGTTCGGGGATTCGCGGTGGTGGTGGCGGCTGATGGCGATTTTCAGTGCGAAAGTCGATTCACGCAGAGTTCGAAAAGGACATTAACGGCGGCTTTTCTGACAGAAATGTCGATTCGAACTAGAAAGGGGATTTTCAAGCCGCCGGCTGGCGCAGAACGTGGCAGACGTTGCTGCCGCCGAATCCGCTGCTGTTGTTGAGCACGTAGCGCGGCTGCATCGCGAGGGAGAGGCGCGGCAGGTTGAGGCCGTCGCAGACGGGATCGGGTTCCTCCAGATGCGCGGCCCCAGGAATAAATCCGTCGTTGATGGCCAGCGTGCAAAAGGCCGCTTCCATTGCACCGGCGAGGGACAAACCGTGACCGGTCAGCGCCTTCGTGCTGCTGACGGGTGGCCGTGCGCCGTGGTCAGTGAAAATGGCTTTGAGCGCGAGGGCTTCGGAGCGATCGCCGGCGGGAGTGGAGGTCGCGTGGGCGTTTACGTAGGAAATGTCTGCCGGGCTGATTTTCGCGTCGGCGAGCGTGCGGCGCATGGCTTCGCGCAAGCCGGCACCTTCCGGGTGGGACGCGGCAACGCTGTGCCCGTCGCCGGCTTGACCCCAGCCCACGAGCTCGGCCTGGATGCGCGCGCCGCGTTGGCGGGCGAGGCTCTGTTCCTCCACGATGAGGGCAACGGCGCCGCCGGTTCCGACAAAACCATCGCGCCGCCGGTCGAAGGGCCGCGAGGCGGTCGCGGGATCGGGATTATTCGAGAGGGCGCGCAACGTCGAGAAAGGCACGATGCTTTCGTCGGTCATGTCTTCGGCTCCGATCACGATCATCCGCTGCTGGCGACCGAGCCTGATTTCGTCCATCGCGTAGCCGAGCGCGTGACTGGATGAGGCGCAGGCGGACACGAAACCACATACCGCACCGGTAATACCGTAGTGAGCCGCGAGGTTGAAATTCAGGGTTCCCGCGATCGACGAGACGATGCCCATGGGATTGCCGCGTTCTCCGCGGGTGGTGCGGATTTGGTCAAGGAAAGCGCCGAGCATGAACGGCGAACCGGCAGACGCGCAAAATAGCCCGGTTGAACCATCGGTCAGCTGATGCGGTTCGAGACCGGCCTCGGCGAGGGCTTGTTGCAACGCGCACACGGCATATACGCCGTGCGGCGCGAGGCCGCGGATCAGTTCGCGGTTGACGGAAAATTGCGCCGGCCAGCGCCAATCGCGCCAGTTGGGAGACGGGAATGAAAATCCCTTGAGGGTGCCGGCGACTTTTACCGGGAGGTTGGGATTGCCAAAAAACTCCACGCGTTCGAAGCCGTGGCGGAGTTCGCGCAGGCTGTGCAGCACGGATGCCCGGTCGTGACCAATACTCGTAACAAAACCCAGACCGGTGATGACAGGCAGCGGCATGCGCGGGCGTGAAGGTGCTTTAACGACCCGGCCCGGGTGTCACCTTGCGGTGAATGAAGCTCCGCAAGTCCTCAAGTGTGCGCACCTGGATGATTTCCTCGTTCGAAATGGTGATGCCAAACAAATCCTCGGTGAAAAAAACGACCTCCGTGATAGCGAGTGAATCGAACCCGAGGTCCTCGATCAACCGGCTCGTCAGCGGCAGCTCGGACAACGCGGTTGCCGGCGTTTGCGGAACGAAATCCTCAAGAATCGCAAAAATTACCGGGTCGAGCGTGACCGGATTTCCATCTCCTTGGAATTGCTGGAAAGCCGCGCGGGCCGCTTCCGGCAGGTGCTTGAGGCGTTCGTCCCGGTCTGTGGTCAGATTGGCGGGCGTGGCGGCGGGAGGGGTGGGCTTCATGGGACGAGGGGAAAGAATTCGGGATAACTCGCCGGGGCCAAGGTTAAAAAATCAGTCTTTGCCCAGCGTCAAATATTTGAAAAGTCGCCGACGCGAGGAAGTCTGTGTCTGTCCGTAATCGGGTTTGAAATCCGGGTGCTCAATTTCGGGTCTCGCATCAAGCGCGGCGCGATGATCAGCCAGCGAGGAAGGGGAAAGCACAGTGCAAAATTGGCCGCCGTTCGGCGGTAAGGCCAGCCGAAAGCCGGCCGGGGTGGTTGAACGGAAATTAGGCACTGGCGCATGAGCCTTTATCCGATTTCACCACGAGTGGGACCGACTGCCCGGGTGGAGAAAATTTATGCAATCACGGAAAGCATAGGCATAAGCTTCTGGCCTGTGGGATCGATCTGCAACCCGACAGGCAGGGACGTCTGTCGCTACGAATCGACCACCGATTGTCCGCTGGAGCCACGGCGACCCCGCCGTGGGTTTGGATGGAATTGATGGAGCGTCTTGAGGGGAACGTGTCTCGTGCCTCCAGTCGTGATCCGACAGGCGGGACGCCTGTCGCTACGGGACGGAACAAGTCGCAGATTTGGCGAGCATCTGACCGACTAATAATTCAAATCCTTCAACCAGGACTGATTTGTCCGATACCAATCGACGCTGCGTTTCAGGCCCTCGTCGAGCGTCGTCTCCGGCTTCCATCCGAGCAGGCGTCCGGCTTTCGCGATATCGGCCCACGTTTCCCTGATGTCGCCGGCGTGGATCGGCTTGCGGTCGAAATTCGCTTTTTTGCCGAGCAAAGTTTCCAGTTTCTCGATGATCGTCGTGATCATGACGGGATTGCGGCCACCGCCGAGATTGATGATTTCGTAACCGGGCAACGGCAGTGCCGCGATCGTGCCGCGTGCGATGTCATCGACATACGTGAAATCGCGGGATTGCGAACCGTCGCCGAACAGCTGAAGCGGGGTGCCGTCGTCGATCCATTTCATGAAACGCAAATGCGCCATGTCCGGGCGCGAGGCCGGCCCATAAACGGTGAAGTAGCGGAGAATGGTCGAATCGATCCCGTAAAGGTAATGATACGAGTACGCCATCACCTCAGCGGCTTTTTTCGAAGCGGCGTAAGGCGAGATCGGCGTGTTGACCGGGAGTTCCTCGTTGAACGGCATCTTCTGGCCGGCGTAGAGCGAAGAACTCGACGCCATGACATGTTTCTTCACGCCGTAACGGCGCATCAACTCAAGCAGGTTGAGCGTGCCTTGCGCGTTGGTGGCGAGATAAACGAACGGATTTTCCAAGCTGTAACGCACGCCGGCCCGCGCGGCGAGGTTGAGCACGGCGTCGAATTTGTGCCGGATGAACAGTGATTCCACCGCGACCAGTTGTTCGATATCGGTGCGCGAAAAATGGAAATTTGGTCGGCCATTCAGTTGCGCCAGCCGGTATTCCTTCAACCGCACATCGTAGTAGTCGTTGAGGTTGTCCACACCGATCACGGTGTGCCCGGCATCCAGCAATAATTGCGTGGTGCGGGCGGCAATGAAGCCGGCAACGCCGGTGACGAGGTACGTGGCCACGCTCAGCTCTGGGGCTTTAACTGCCCGAGCAGTTTCTTGAACTCCGGATCGTTTTTCAAAGTTTCCAGATCCGGATCCTGTTCCATCCAGTCGAGATCGTCATAGCCCAGTGATACGGCCTTGCTCAACGAGCGCAGCGCGTCGGGGCGTTTTTTGCAAAGGGCGAGGCTGCACGCCAGATTGTAGTGGGCGGTTGGATTCTTGGGTTCCAAGCGCACCAGTTTGCGATCCATCTTTAAGCCGTCCGCGATCCGTCCAGCCTTCGTGTAAAGTCCGCCCAGTAAACCGACGACATCCACGTAATCCGGACACCGGCGGTGCACGGCTTCATAAAATCCAATCTCGAATTGTGGATCCGATTTCGACGTTTTGGCCATGGTTACTTCTTCTTGGTGCGATTGGGGCAGCGACCGGCCTGACGGAACGCGATGCATTGCGCGCTCACTTGGAGGCGCTGCGAAATCGGTTTGAGGCCGAGCTTCAGGGAAACCGTGCTGCCATACCATTCCATGAACGGGGCGCTGATTTCAAAAATTTTGTCGCAGTCGACACAAACGACCTGCGCCACCTGCGTGCTATTACTTGTCGCTGGCCGGTAAAATTTTTCTCCGGTACCAATATCAACTTCCCGCAAAATCTGGCTCTCGGTCATGAGCGGTAGCGTCCGGTAAACGGTGGCGCGCGAAACCGAGTCGTCGATGGCCCGGGCATGGTCGAGGAGCTGTTCGGCGGTGAAGTGCTCTTTTTGCGCGAAGGCCGCGTCAAAAATCGCCACCCGCTGGTTGGTTACCCGCAGTCCCTTTTGGGTCAGGTAGGCTTGGAATTTTTCTCGCGGGAGGTTATCACTCACTGGTGGTATGTCGTCGCGGCAGTTTCAGGGTGTCAACCCGGAACCTTGAACGGATTCTTCGCGCCCGGACCGCGGTGGAAAATAATTGAAGGCTTTTGCAAGCGCTTCTGCCACAAAACACGTTGCTTCGCCGGGTCGCGCGGACTCACTGGGAGCGATGATCGTCGGGGTTCAACCACTCGCGGGTTTCGACAAGCTTCTGCACTACAAAGTGCCGGAAACGCTGGTCGCGACTGTGCGCTCCGGGTCGTTGGTCCGAATTCCGATCGTTCATCGGTTGCATCTGGGACTTGTGATGGAGCTTAACGCCACGCCGGATTGTCCGCCGGGAAAACTCAAGCTGGTGAGCGCCGTGGTCTACGATTTCCCGGCGTTGACCGCCGATCTCATCGCACTCGCGCGTTGGATGCAGAGCTATTACGCGGCGCGAATGGAGAGCGTGTTGGAAGCGATGATTCCGGGCGCGGTGCGTGATGGCGCGCGATTGAAAACGGAAAAATACCTGAGCCTCGTCCACGCCGTTTCGGTTGCCGAACTGGCGGCGCTCACCAAAAAGGCACCGCAACAAGCGCGACTCTGCGAATTTCTTAAACAACAATTTCACCCGGTCAAAAAATCGCTGGTTCTTTCGCGGCTTGATATTACCGCCGCAGTCGTGGCGGCCTTGATCAAGCGAGGCTGGGTGCGCGAGGAATTGCGCACGGTGGAACGGGTCGCCTATGCGGACAATTGGACCGGCGGCGAAATTGTCGCTGGCCTCCCGCCGAAGTTGAACGACGAACAGGCGGCGGTCGTTAATTCGGTCGGCGAAAGCCTGACGAAGGAAAAATTTGCGGTGCATTTGCTGCACGGAGTCACCGGCTCCGGGAAAACCGAGGTTTATCTTCGCGCGGTCGAACAGGTGCTCAAGTCTGGCGGCAGCGCGATTTACCTCGTGCCGGAAGTGGCGTTGACCCCGCAAACGGTCGCGCGATTGCGCGGACGGTTCGAGGCGGCGGGACACAAGACGGTTGTCTGGCACAGTCATTTGGGCGAAGGCGAACGCCTCGATGGCTGGACCGCGCTCGCGAGCGGACAAGCCCGCGTCGTCGTGGGCGCGCGCTCGGCGGTTTTTGCACCGGTTAAGGATTTGCGCCTGATCGTCGTCGATGAGGAACACGAACCAGCGTACAAACAGGACGAGACCCCGCGCTATCATGGGCGCGACGTTGCGGTTTATCGCGCGAAGCTGGCTGGCGCGGTTTGCCTGCTCGGCTCGGCGACGCCTTCGCTGGAATCCTTTTCCAACGTCCGCTCGGGAAAATACCGGCTCGACGAACTGAAGAAGCGCGTGGACGACAAAAAACTGCCCGACATTCACGTCGTGGACATGCGCATCGAGGTGATGCGCCAGCGGGGATTGGTGACGTTGTCGCGGCTGCTCGTCGACCACATGCATCGCCGCTTCGAACGGAAGGAGCAGATCATTCTGTTCATCAACCGGCGCGGTTACTCGTCGAGTATGCAGTGCCGGAAATGCGGCCACGTGGAGCAATGTCCGCATTGCAGCGTTTCGATGACGTATCATCGGGCCGATGAAACGTTGAAGTGCCATCTTTGCGGGCATTCGCGTGGTGCGCCGGCGGTGTGTCCGGCTTGTGCGGCGCCGGATATTCGTTGGCGGGGCATGGGCACGCAGCGCGTCGAAGAAGCGGTGCGACGCGTGCTCCCGCGTGCGCGACTCGAACGCATGGACACGGACACGATGTCGAAGAAACATCTGTTTCGACAAATCCTCGGGGATTTTCGCGCCGGTAAAATCGATATTTTGATCGGGACGCAGATGATCGGGAAAGGGCTGGATTTTCCCAACGTGACGCTCGTCGGACTGGTGGACGCCGACATGTCGATGCATGTGCCGGATTTCCGCGCCAACGAACGGACTTTTCAATTACTCGTGCAAGTCGCGGGCCGTGCGGGCCGCGGAGACCGGGCTGGCGAAGTCGTGGTGCAAACCTTCTCGCCGCAATCCGACGCGATTCAGTTTGCGCGCCATGCCGACTTCAACGGCTTCGCCGAAGGGGAACTCGCGATGCGAAAAAAATTCGATTACCCGCCGTATCGTCATCTCATTCACCATATTTTTCGCGGAAAAAATCCGGAGAAGATCAAATTCTTCGCCGAGCACTGGGTGAAACAAGTGGAAGCGAAGCTCGGTGCGCTGGTGGAAATTCGCGGACCCACGCCGGCGCCGATCGAGAAAGTAAAAGATGAGTACCGTTTTCAGATTTGGTATTTCTGCGCGCGCGCGACGAAAATCGTGCCCGAGCTTGTGAAGCTGCAGGCCGAAATCAAATGGCCCGACGATGTGATTCAAGTGCTCGACGTGGATCCAATGAGCCTGGTGTGAGCGGAGGTGAACGATTCGCGGTTGATCGAATTAAACGGGAATTCTGCGGGTGCCACCACGGATTTCACGGATGAGCACGGATAATCAAACGCTTGAAGGGAAGGCACGACGCCTGATGACGGAGCTGCAAAGTTCCGTGTAGCCACAGGCCTTCGGCCTGTGGGATTGGATGTGCTCGACGGACCCAACGGGCAGGGACGCCCGTTGCTACATTGTTTCGGCAATTGAGTGCGAAGATTAATCGTCCTGAATTTTGCCGAGAAGCCGGCCGAGAAATTTCTTCGCGTACAGCACACTGCGTTCGCGGACGATGCGTTCTGGCGGGTGCCGTCTGAGTCCGAGTTCGGGCGCAGTGGTGATCACCGTGCCGCCGTCCGGACTGAGAATAACCCACGCGAGGATGCGCCGGAGTTGATCGCGGCCGATTCGTTCCTGCAATTCATCGAACACGGCCCGGCCAATTTCCGCTTCGTGCAGGTCGGCGGCAATGTCGGCGATTGCGGCCACGCTGAGCAGATTTCGCGCGGTTTGTCCGGCGTCGGCGATTTGGGCAGGCGGCCATTTTTTGAGTTTGGTGGCGAACTCATCGAACTGATGCGGTGCGCTCGAACGCGCAAACGGCGGCGCGAGTCGCGTGACCAGTTCGTTGTCCCCCGGCAAATCTTCATACGTAATCCGGTTTATTTCCTCGGCGGTAATGGCTTCATAGCCGGACGACGTTGGCAGCGGTTGCAATCGACCGGTCCAAGCCGCCGCCGCGCCCACGGCGATCCACGACAGCAGCGCGATGGCCACCCCGGCTCCCGCCAATCGACCGCCGCGACGCCCGACGTCCCAGCGAAATAATTTCGCGCCGACCGCGCCGGCGGCGAGTCCGATGATGGCCAATGCGACGAGACTAAATCCGGCTCCGCGGGCTCCATTCGAATCGGTGAAATAGCGTTGTAAGACATCCACCGCGTAACGGCCGGGCATGAAACCAGCGAGCTGTTGCGCCCAAGCCGGCAACGCCGCGAGCGGAACGCCGACACCGCCGATCAAAATCATCGGGAGAAAAAGACATTGACCAAGGGCCTGCACCGCCGGCACGTCATTGGCGAGCGCCGCCACCAGTAGTCCGAGTCCCATGAAGGCGAATGCCACGGGCAGAAACGCGAGCGCGAGTTGGCCCGGGTGCGGTGGCAGCGGGGTGTGGAAAATGAGCCGTGCGAGAAAAATCTGCAGGACGACCGCCGATCCGATGATTAACAGCCGCGCCAACAGCGTGCTGAGGACCAACGTGAGCGTTGGCACCGGTAGCAGGCGATAACGTCGCCACACGCCGCGTTCACGCTCGGCGACGAGCGCGGTCGGCAGTCCAAAACACGCCCCGCCGAGAATCGTGATCGTGAGAATCTGCCCCATTTCCGGCAACAGTGGCGGAGTGTCGCCACGAAAGACGCTGCCAAAGGCCAGCAGGAAAAACACCGGCACGAAATAACCGTAGATCAACGCCTGCGTGCTGCGAAAATTCAACTTCAGCACTAAACGGAAATGCTGGATCAGCCCGGAGAAAGACGACCCGCGTTTCATGGCAATTTCGACCACATGGTCTTGGTAAGTTCGAGGAAAACGTCTTCGAGCGACGGCCGTTGAATCTGGAGATCGAGCATTTCATTGCCATCGGCCGCGAGCTTTTGCACGAGTGCGCTGATTGTGCGGTTCGCGTCGGTGGTGCTCACGCACCAGCCGTTGTCGTGAACATATTGATCAAGCACCTCAGCCAGCGCGCCGACGTCCGCAGCGTCCAATGGCTGGCGCGTGCGAAAGGTGAGACGGGTTTTTGCCGCGGAGCCGGCGATCAGTTCCTCTGGACTGCCCGAGGCGACGAGGCGGCCTTCGTGTAGAATTCCGACCCGATCACAGAGGAGATGCGCTTCGTCGAGATCGTGGGTGCACACGAGAACGGAGCGGCCGTCAGCTTTGAGGCGCTTGATCAATTCGTGAAGTTCACGACGCGATTTCGGATCGAGACCGGCGGTCGGTTCGTCGAGGACGAGCAACTTGGGTCGGTTGACCATCGCGAGCGCCAGGAAGAGTCGTTGTTTTTGTCCGCCGGAGAGTGAATCGAACGAGGCCGCGGCCTTGTTGGTGAGAGAAAATTGTTCGAGTAACTCCTCGACGGGCGCGGCGTTTTCGTAAAAGGCCGCGAAGCATTGGAGCGCCTCCTGCGGCGTGAGCTTATCCTGAAGCGACGCGAATTGCAGTTGCGCTCCGATTTCCCGTCGCGTTTTTGCCGGATGGGCGAGGGCGTCGACGCCGTTGAGCGTGATGGACCCCGAATCCGGTGAGCGCAGGCCGAGGATTATTTCAATGATGGAGGTTTTTCCCGCGCCGTTCGGCCCGAGTAGGCCGTAGATTTCACCCGGCGCGACGGCAAAGGAAACCCCGCGAACCGCCTCGACCGCGCCGTAGCGCTTGGTCAAATCGCGGACCAAAAGACTGGCGGGGGAAGACGAGGCCATTACTCCATGCCAAACGAGTTTGGGCGTCGAATGTCAACGGGAACTGCGGGGCGATCGCGCACGCGCGGCGACGTCGGGAAAATCTTTTGATAAAATCCTCTAATCCATTTGTCCTTGGCCTGGGATTCCTTCAGACCAGCGCCGCGAATATGAGGATCTACTTCATGGGGATTTGCGGAACGGCAATGGGCAACGCCGCACTTTTGGCGCGCGCGGCCGGGCACGAGGTGCTCGGGGCGGACACTGGCGTTTATCCGCCGATGAGTACCGTGCTCGCGGAGGCCGGCATCACGTTGCACGAAGGCTACGATCCGGCCCGCTTGGAAAAGCTGAATCCTGACCTCGTCGTGATCGGCAACGCGATGTCGCGCGGCAATCCCGAGGTGGAGTGGTTGCTCGATACGCGGGCGATTGCGTTTACGTCGCTTCCGGCATTGCTGGCGGATTTTGTGCTCAAGGGGCGCAAGAACATCGTCATCGCGGGCACGCACGGAAAAACTACGACGACGGCGCTCACGGCTTTTTTGCTGCGGGAGAACGGACGCGATCCGGGTTTTTTGATCGGCGGCGTCCCGCAGGATCCGCCAGTGGGTAATCATCTCGGGACCGTGTCCGATCCATTTGTGATCGAGGGCGACGAGTACGACAGCGCGTTTTTCGACAAGCGGAGCAAGTTCATCCATTACG
>JBEPTW010000060.1:0-20269 GCA_041691855.1 Verrucomicrobiota bacterium
TGATAATTGGCGTATTGCAACGGCTTGTCCCATCCTTGCTGCGGCGCGTGTAAACCGCCATCCGCCGCGGAAACATCGGCCAGCACCGCGAACGTGACTTCCAAGCCCGCATAAGCCTGGTCGCGCAGCGTCGCGCGGTTGGCCGCTTTGCTTTCGGCGAGCAACTCGGTTTCCGCCCGGTCCATCAGCCGCGTCAATAGAAACGCCGTGAGCAATATCACTCCGAGCACAAAAAGAATCACCGAGCCCCGCCGGCAATGGCGGGAGCGCGGGCGATCGATTTGAGTGGAATAGAAAAGCATGGTCAGAAAAGCGGCAGGGCGCCGTCCCGCGCCGGCAACATCAGAGTGCGCTCGATCGTGACGCCGCCATGAGCGAAGATCAGCTTCACCCCGTCTGGCACCAGCCAGTGGCCGCCGTCGGATTTTTGCAGGCTTGAATTATTGTGCCACGAACCCGTGTCCGCGTCGCGATAAAGGTAATCCAGCTCGGTGACGAAGGGCGAGATCAGCACCGCGCGGGGCGCCGTGGTCGCGTAATCGATCTCCAATACCGACTGCCAGTACAGCATCAATCCGCGGTTCGGTTCGACGCCAAGCGAGCATTGGACTTCTGGCAACGGCGGACCATTCCAGACGAGCAGGCGATCGCCATCGACGAGATTAAAACCCAATAAATCGGCCGTCCCCGCACTGACCGTCCGCACTTCCCTCACGGTAAACGGCTCCGCCACCGCACTCGAACCGATGGGCAACGTCGCCCGGCGAAACATCGCTTCGAGATGGCGCGTGACCGCATTGACGTGTTGCTCGAAAAGCCGCTTCTCGCTGCCGTGACCCCAGATTTCACCCATGGAAAAAACGAAGGTGAACAAGGCCACGAGCAACATGGCCATGATCGAAATGGCCAGCAACAGCTCCACCAAGGTAAACCCTTTCCCGTCGGCCGATGACTTGAAACGCGCGATCATTGCTGCCGGTCCTTGAATAATTTCGCTTGGCTCGCCGTCCGCAGTTGGTGGCGCTCGACCGGATCGGACCAGCTCGGTCGCAACAGCATGATTTTCTGCTCCTGCACGCGCGATCCATTCCCCGTCGCCAACTCCGGTTGCGACTGGATCGTCACGGTGAAAAGATCCGCCACGTTTGTGCTCTCGATGGTGGCTTTCCACTGCACATTACTGCTGTCGGGAAGTTGCAGCTGTCCACCGGCCTCCACTTTGGTGCGATCCGACTCCGACAACACGACCGACCTGATCAATTTCCATTCTTCCTCGGTTTGCTGATGCCGGCCCACCGCTTGATAACCGCCGAGGATATTAAGATAGGTGACCGCCAGCACCACTGCGGCCAGCGCGAAAATAGCGAGGCTGATCAACACCTCAACCAGAGTGAACCCGCGCGGCGTAGGAAACATCCGTTTCATTTCGGCGGAGCGACCAGCATCGGCGCGCAGGTCCATGGATCGATCGCGAGCGTCCATTTTTGGTCGTTGTTGTCCACGAGTTGGGCTCGAAAGGCGTCACAGCACCCGTCCGGGTAAAACGTCACGGACTTGAGCGCGTCGTTTTCGCTCAACTGGCCGCCCAACAAAAGCAAGCTCTGCGCGACGACGGGGAGGAGTTGCAATTCCTTCCCGGGAAAAGACAGCGTTTTGCCCGCAACCGTTTCGCCCTTCCATTCCAACTGATGCTTTTCCTCATTGTAGTGAAGAAACACCTTCTGGTTGCTCTCCAGAGCAAGCTGACGCGCTGAGTTGATTCCCTGCCAAAATACGTCGTCCGACCGCGGCTCCTTGGCGCGGAAAAGATTACTCGCCCCGCCGATGAACGCCGTTGCCGCGGCCGCCAGCAACGCGATGACCACGAGAACCTCGACCAAGGTGAATGCAGCACCGCGTTGCACGCGTAACGGAGAGTTGTCCGGTCTCGGTGCGTTGATCGGGCGGACTATCACCAATTGCCGATATCGTCGCTGGTGCCCTCAACCTTGTCCGGTCCCTTCGAGTAGAGATCGTAACTGCCTTTGTTGTGGGTACCGGGATAACGATATTGATAAGGTTCACCCCACGGATCGGGCGTGACCTTGTCCGCGTACGGTCCATGCCACCGATCCCCGGCGCTGGCGGGTGCTGTGATCAAGGCATTGAGTCCATCCGCCGTCGATGGATAATCGCCTAGGTCGAGCCGATACCGCACAAATGAAATTTTGTAGGTGTCGGTTACCATGGTTGAGGCAATATGCGTCTGAGCACCGCCAAGCGCACCGCCGGCGTTGTTTAAAAGCAGACCGGCCAGCAGACCGATAATGGCGACGACCACGAGAATCTCGACCAGCGTAAAAGCGCGAATTGAATTTCGTTTCATAGATCAGTTTCTTGGGGGAATGAGTTGTGGCCCTGCGGAATTGGAAGGCTGGGGTCGTGGCCCTTCGCCATAAGAAGGCTGCACGCCCTGCGGGATTTGATTCTGCATGATCGCTTGGTTGCGCAAAGCACGACGGCGGCGAATCTCCTCCTGAATCAGTTGGATCCGTTGTAGGTCATTGGCCGAGGGCATCGTTGGTCCCGCCTGCACCGACGGATTACCGGGGTTCTGCAATACCGGTACCGGACCAGTCTGCGGCACTGGGGGTTGGTAGACTTGAGTGGCCGCGGGAGCCTGCTTGATCGCGAGCGTCAGGGCCTTACCTTGATAGTCCACCGCGATCGCTTGTTTTCCGACATCGTAGGACTTGACGGAAAAACCATTCACCGGGTCATTTAATTCCACCCAATTGGAGCGCCGGGTTGCCGTCTCATAGATGCTGAACAAGAATTTATTATTATCCTCCTCCAGAATCGCTCGAAATTCAAACGGCTCAGTCGCCGCATTATGTCCGCCGTCCTCGGATCTTAACGTACCAAAGGGCGAATTATTGACCAATCCACTTAAATCCACTTTGGCGGGAGCAGTCACCGCATCAGCTCCCGACAGATGGATAGCCAACGAGGCGGAGACCAAAGCAATGATGAATAAACGGGGGGCCATGAATGGAGTACGACGCTTAATAAGACCGAAAGGTTCCGCAATGCTTAAGCTTGAGCACTGGAACCAGAAATCAAATTCGTCTGGCCGCACGATTTCATAACGGAGGACGTCAAACCGGACGGCCCGGCGGTCCGTCCCCACCCTTGGGCTTACTTTCCGTATTGTTCGTCGCTCACTTGCTCCAGCCACTCGACGACTTTACCGTCGAGTGCTTCTTGGATGGCGGTGTGAGTCATCGCAGTCGTCGGCGCCGCGCCATGCCAGTGTTTTTCGCCTGGCGGAAACGAGACGACGTCACCCGGACGAATCTCCTGAACCGGACCTTCCAGTCGCTGCGCCCATCCGCAGCCCGCCGTCACGATCAACGTCTGGCCGAGCGGATGCGTGTGCCACGCTGTCCGGGCTCCGGGCTCGAAAGTGACACTCGCTCCGGCGACTCGGACCGGAGTACCCGCCTGAAACAATGGATCGATGCGGACGGTGCCCGTGAACCAATCAGCGGGACCTTTGTTGGACGATTGTGAACCTGCACGTTTGATTTCCATGGGAGAGATTCCTTTTTCTAATTTTACGAATTTTCGAGACAAGTCCGGAAAATGATCCACATAACTCCACGACAACGAAACCGGAAAACCCCGTCTGATTTCTATCGTTCAATGAGTTCTATTTCGTGCGGCGGAGCGATGGTTTCGGACTTCGGCTAAATCACGAGCCTGGTTTGCGGCCTTCAGCCGCCACCTCCCACTCACATAATCCGATCCAGCAATGGCTCGCCCACTTTGAATCGACGGAGATTTTCCAGAAAGAATCGCACCAGCTTCTCATCCTGATCGACCGTGCCGCCCGCGATATGGCACGTGATAAAACAATTCGGCGCGCGCCATAACGGATGCTCCGGCGGCAGCGGCTCCGGTTCCATGACGTCGAGATAAGCGCCCGCCACATGTCCGGCCTCCAACGCCGCGATCAACGCCGGCTGGTCGACCGTCGTGCCGCGACCCACATTGTAGAAACGCGACCCGCGCTTCATCTGCTTAAAGCGCGCCGCATCCATGAATCCGCGTGTCGCGGGCGAATCCGGCAATATATTCACAACTTGATCAGCGGCTGCGAGCGCGGCAGGAAGGCCGGCATCATTCACGATCTCGATTCCTTCATCGCCGCGGGCCGTTCGCCGATAGGCCACCACGCGTCCGCCAAACGGTCGCAAAAATTCCGCCAACCTCCGCCCAATCGCGCCAAAACCGAGCAACAGCACACTTTGTCCGCTGAGTGCTTTGCTGGTAAACCGGTCTTCTTGATAACGCCATTCGCGCGCGCCGTCCTGATTGCGCAATTGCGCCGGGAGATTCCGCGCCAGCGCCAGCATTTGAGCGAGCACGTGTTCCGCGCACGGATTTGCAAAAACGGTTGAGGCATTCGTCACGGGCGTGCCGCGGGCCTTCATTGCCGCGCGGAAATCATCGCGATCATAGCGCGTATAACCGGCCGATGAAAGCGCCACCCATTTCAACCGCGACATCGCCATCACGTCCGCCGGATCAGGCTGGCCATACGCAATGTCGGCTTCGGCCAGGGCGGCATCGGAGCCGCTTTGGATCAAAACCGAACGCGATGCGCCGGTCGATTGGATCAGGCGGGCATCCATTTTTGCCAGTTCCGCCACCAGCAAAGCCCGCGCGTCCGGCAGCAAATCATGATTGGTCCAGATTGTAACACTCATCCTTCAATGACGGCGCGCGGACCGGTTCCGCGCAAGCCAAACCCTGTCGCGAGTCTTGCCAACCTTCCCCGTCCTCCTCAGAAGAGACGCGCGGGCACGCCCCACCTTATCTATGGAAGCACTTCTGGTTTTGTTGGGTGTTTATCTTTTCGCCGTTCTCATCGTCCTTCCCCTCTGGACCCTCATCAAAATCGGCGGTCAGCGCAACGATCACGAAGCGTTGAAAAGCCGGCTGGCCGCGCTCGAAAGCGAAGTTGAAACGTTGCGAGAAAAACTCCGCACGCCACCTCAGCCGGTCGCACTGGTCTTTCCGGATTATGCCTCTCCCAGCGTGCGGCCCGCTGTCACGGTCGAGGACGAACAGACGCTCGATGCCTTCGGCGAGATGCCGGACGATCTCACGGCGGTACCGTTCCGCACGATGCCACGTCCGAAGACCGCTGCGGCCATTCCGATCCTGCCGCCAGCCGAAATTCCCGCGCCGATCAAAGCTGCCGCCATCGAACCTCCCGTCATCTCGCCGCCTCCGCTTCCGGTCACACCACCGCCACTGCCGCGCAACTCCCCGCCCGCGCCGCCGCGCGCGCCCGCCAAGCCGGCCATCAACTGGGAACAGTTCATGGGCGCCAAACTCTTCGCGTGGATTGGCGGTTTCGCCCTGTTACTGGGTATCGCATTCTTCATTAAACTCTCCTTCGACAACGGCTGGATTTCACCCGAGCTGCGCGTCGCGATGGGTTTTGTCACCGGCGCGAGCTTGATCGTCGGCGGAGTTTTTCTCACGCGCAAAGGTTACACCACGCCCGCGCAAACTCTCGTGGCGGTGGGTGTCGTGTCGCTGTACGTGGTGACGTTCGCGTGTGGTCCTCACGGGCTCTACCATTTCGCGTTCTTCGGGCCGTTGCCGACCTTCGCGTTGATGACACTGATCACGGCTGCGGCATTTTTTCTGGCCGTGCGGTTGAACGCGCCCGTGGTCGCAATCCTCGGAATCGTCGGAGGGTTTCTCACTCCGATTCTCATCAACACCGGGCACGACAATCCAGCCGGACTGTTCGGTTACGTGACGTTGCTCGACGTCGGTCTGATCGCCGTGGCGCTGCATCGCCGATGGTTCTACCTCGTGTGGCTCGGTGCGACGGGAACCGTGCTCATGATGGTCGGCTGGACCGGCCGTTTCTACGCGCCGGAAAAAACCGTCACGGCCATGATCGTCTGCCTGTGGTTTTGCGCGCTGTTTCTCGGCGCCAGCGAAGCCGCGCGGCGCCTCGGTCGGATCACGCGTGCGTTTTCGGCGTGCGCCATCGTTTTCCCGCTCGTGGCGTTTTGTTTCGCTTTTTTCTTCCTCGATTATTCCTCGGTCGCGAGCCGCGCCGGACTATACATCGGTTTTGTCCTACTGGCCGACGTCGCCCTGCTGATCCTCGCGTGGCTCGACGAAAATTCGCCGCGTGTTCACTTGTTGGGCGGTTTGAGCGCGTTTGGGTTGCTGTCAATCTGGACCTCCGACCATCTCACCGACGAACTGCTCCCGTGGGCACTCGCGGCGTATTTGGTTTTTGCGGCGCTTCACACGATTTTCCCCGTGCTGCTGCAACGTCATCGTCCGGCGGCCAAACCGACGTGGTGGAGTCAGGTGTTTCCGCCACTCACGCTCTTGCTCTTACTGTTTCCGATTTATCGGCTCGATGAAATTCCCTTCCTGATCTGGCCGGCCATTCTCCTCGTGGATGTGCTGGCGGTCGGTCTCGCGGTCGTGAGTGCGTCGCTGGCGGCCGTCGCCGCGGTGCTAGTACTTACGTTGATTGCGACAGGCCTGTGTATTTTCAAGGCGTCGGCGGTTCTCGTCTTTGCGCCGTCGCTGTTGCTCCTCGTGGGTGGCTTCGCGATTTTTTTCTTCGCCGCCAGTTTGTGGCTCGCCCGGAAACTCGGTTCAAAACTCCCCGCCGGCGACCAGCAATTCCCCGGCGTCTTCGGCGACTCGCGCGCGCAGCTGCCCGCGTTCGCTTCGTTGCTGCCGTTTCTCCTGCTCATCATGGTTTGCGCACGACTCACCGTGCCCAATCCGTCCGCCGTGTTCGGACTCGGACTGCTGCTCGTCGTACTGACCCTCGGGCTGGCGCGCTTGCTCGTGATCGAGTGGCTGCCGGCGTGCGCCCTCACCGGCATGGCGGCTCTGGAATACGCGTGGCACAGCCGGCACTTCCATCCCAGCGACGCCGGACTGCCGTTGGCGTGGTACGCGAGCTTCTACGCGATTTTTGCGCTCTACCCGTTTTTATTCCGGCGCGATTTCACAAAATTAACCGGGCCATGGGCCGTCGCCGCGCTGAGTGGACTCGCGCATTTCTGGGTGATTTACCAAGCGATCAAAACCGGCTGGCCAAGCACCACGAATGTCCTCGGTTTGGTGCCGGCGCTTTTCGCGGTCGCGCCGCTGGCCAGTCTCATCGTGGTCTTGCGCACGAGCGCACCGGATCAACCCAAACGCCTCGATCAACTCGCGTGGTTTGGCGGCGTTGCGCTGTGTTTCATCACGCTGATTTTCCCGATTCAATTCGAGCGTCAGTGGCTGACCGTCGCGTGGGCGCTCGAAGGCGCGGCGTTGCTGTGGCTGTTTCATCGTGTGCCGCATGCCGGCCTGCGCGCCGTCGGCTCGGTGTTGCTCGTGATCGCTTTTGCCCGCCTCGCACTTAATCCAGCGGTGTTTTCCTATCACCTGCGCGGCGACACCGCGATTTTCAACTGGTACCTCTGCGCCTACGGGCTCGCGACGCTGTCACTGTTTTTCGGCGCTCGGCTGCTCGCCCCTCCACGCGAACGCGTTCTCGGTTTCAATGCGCCGCCGCTATTCAACTCCCTCGGTGTCATCCTCGCGTTTTTTCTCCTGAACATCGAGATCACCGACTACTTCATGCTGCCGGGCGCGCGCAGCCAGCTTTTTATGTTTTATGGAAATTTTGCCCGCGACATGTCGTACACGATCGCGTGGGCGCTCTTCGCCTTGACGTTACTCATGATGGGAATCTGGCGGAGATCTCGCGGAGCACGACTCACGGCGATCGCCCTTTTGGCCGTCGCGTTGCTCAAACTCTTTTTCCATGACCTCGCGCACTTGCAGGCGCTCTATCGCGTCGGTGCGTTTTTCGCCGTGGCAGTCATCGCCATCCTCGCCTCCTTTGCCTACCAACGCTTTTTGCCCAGCAATGAAAAAACTCCGCCGCCGCAGCCGTAATCTTACCCGTCGGGTAATGCGGCCCGCGTTGTTGCTGCTGCCCTTCGCCGTCAGCGCAACTCTCACCGCCGCACTCACGCCGACCGAATGGCAGCACCGCCAGTCGTTCACTGTCGCCGCGCCGGGATTGGTGCGCGTCACTCCGACCGCCGCCTCCTTCGATTCCGCCGGCCCGCAGCAGGAAGATTTCCGCATCGTCGATCCCGCAGGCAACGAGGTCGCCTTTCTCGCCGATTCGCCTCCGGTGTCGATCGATCGCGTTGTGGCACCCGCTTCGTTTTCGACGAAATTGGAAACTGACGCGACCCGCCTCATCATCGTCACCGGCACGAAAGCGGCACTGGCGTCGATCTCGCTGAAAACTCCGGCCCCGTTTTTTGTGCGCGCCGCTTCCGTGGAAATTTCCGACGACGCCGCGCAATGGACTTTGCTCGACGAGGGTTTGCCTGTTTTTCGTCAATGGGGCGCGGAAAAACTCGATCTGCCACTCGGCGAACACACCGCCGCCTACGTGCGCGTGACGATTGCTGAGCGTCATGGGGCGCCGCTGCCTTTCACGGGAGCCGATCTCTCCATCAAAGCCGGACCGACGCCCGTCCTCGTGAATGTCGGCACAGAAATTTCCCGTCGCGATGAATTCGCCGGCGAAACGGTGCTCACGCTCGCCCTCGAAGCGCAGCACGTGCCGCTCGCCGCACTCGAAATTTCCACCCACGATCCGTTGTTCATGCGTCGCGTGACGGTTTCCGTCCGTGAAATGAATGGCGCCGTTTCCAGCGAACACCTCGTCGGTTCAGGGACAATTTTTCGCGTCGCGCTCAATGGCTCGCCGGCGCGTTCACAATTGGAAATCCCCGTCAATTTCACGCCGCTGACTCGCGAGGTGTTGGTTCATATTCAAAATGGGGACTCGCCGCCGCTCAGCGTGGACCGCGTGATCGTGAAACGGCGCGACCTCCATCTGGCGTTCGTGGCCCAAACAGCCGGGACGTACGGGTTGCTTTCGGGCAATGCCCAAGTCACCGCGCCGCGCTATGATCTCGCCGCGTTCGCCGACGATCTTCACGCCGCCAACGCCACCGATATAATTCCGGACACGATCGAATCGATGCCGGGTTATCGTCCGCGTGAATCGCTGGGATCGGCCACGGTGCCCGATGTCCCGCTGACCGGCGCGCCAATCGACACGACCGATTGGACGCGGCGCAAATCCCTCGCGCTCATCCGCACGGGCATTCAGGAACTCGAACTCGCCCCCACCATCCTCGCGAAAACCCGGACTGATTTTGCCGACCTTCGCCTGCTCCACGACGGCAATCAGATTCCGTATATTCTCGAACAACCCGCGCTGGCGCGCGCGCTCAGCCTCGCTCCGGTTTCATCCCCCGATCCCAAACGTCCTTCCATCAGCCTTTGGCAAGTTCACCTTCCACAAAAAGGACTGCCATTGCGCCGGCTGGTGTTGTCGTCTCCGACGCCGTTGTTTCAACGCGAATTTCGCGTCTTCGAAAAAATCGCCAACGAGGAAGGCGGTTCCTACGAACTCACGCTCGCGTCCGCCGAATGGCATCGCACGCCTGACCCAAGCGCACCTGAAATGCGAGTGCTGGAAATTCCGCAACGGGCGCACACCGACACGCTGTGGATTGAAACCGATAATGGCGACAATCCACCTCTCACGCTGGGATCGGTCCAGATTATTTATCCCGTGGTGCGCATGATTTTCAAGACCGACAGCACCGACGGATTCGCCCTCGCGTACGGCAATCCCGCAGCGAACGCTCCGCGCTACGATCTCAGGCTCGTCGCGACGAAATTACTCACTTCCCCGCGTAATGTGGCTACGGCCGACGCGAGCGAGGCCGAATCCTCGAGCACGGCCAAACCCTTTGCCGGCCTGAACGGCGGTTACGTTTTCTGGATCGCGCTTGGCCTCGTGGTTATCGTTCTGCTTGTGGTCGTCGCAAAATTACTTCCCAAACCACCGGCAACGTAACGTTAAATCAGGCCGCTCCGCCGAGGGTCACACGGTTCCTGCGCGTTCATCTTATCGAACAAACAAATTACCGCCGAAGGACGCCGCCTCTTGCTTTTGAGGGGACGATTCCTAGGTTTCGGTGCATGTTGCCCAATTCATTCCCCTTCGGTCGAGGTCGCGCGGGGCATATCGCATCCGCCCTCCTCGGTTTCGCGCTCGTCCTTTGTTCCCCGGGTGCCCGCGCCGCCAGCGAAATAGTTGAGATGGATACCGACCTCCATGGCGCGCTCGGAAAACTCAAGGATGTGCCTCGGCCGGAAGCACCCGAGATCGACCCAGCCTCCGACGAGGGTCAACAAGCCATCGCACGCATGAAACTGCCGACCGGTTTAAAGGCGTCGCTGTGGGCGGCGGAACCCATGCTCGCCAATCCCGTGGCGTTTAACTTCGACGAAAAAGGCCGCATGTTCGTCGCTGAGACTTTCCGCTACCGCACCAGCGTCCTCGATATCCGCGACTACATGTGGACCTTGGAAGACGATCTCGCGAACCGCAACCAGGGGGACTTTCTCGCCAGCATTCGAAAAGATTTCGGCGAAGCAGGAATCAAGGAACTGTCCAAGGAAACCGAGCGGGTGCAGTTGATCGAGGACACCAACGGCGATGGCGTGGCCGACAAATCCACCGTGTATGCCGAAGACTTTCGCTCGCCGCTCGACGGCATTGCTTCCGGCGTCCTCGCTCGTCGCGGGGAAGTTTGGTTCACGAATATTCCCGCGCTCTGGAAATTAACCGGGAAAGAAAAAGCCGAGACGCGCACGGAACTATTACGCGGATTCGGGGTGCGTTTCAATTTCACCGGCCACGATTTCCACGGCTTGGTTTTCGGCCCCGACGGACGGATCTACTTTAGCATCGGCGATCGCGGAGCGAGCGTGAAAACCAAGGAAGGCACCATGATCGAGGCACCAGATGCCGGTTCCGTGTTCCGCTGCTATCCTGATGGTTCCCACCTCGAGCTCTTTGCCACCGGAATGCGTAATCCTCAGTCACTTCTCTTCAACGAATACGGCGACCTCTTCACCGGAGACAACGACTGCGATCAAGGCGACCAGGAACGTCTTGTCCACGTTGTGGAAAACGGCGACAGTGGCTGGCGCATCGGCTACCAGCATGCCCCGCGCGGCAACGCCGGTCCGTGGAACGCCGAACGCCTCTGGCTCCCGCGTCATCCGTCGCAACCCGCGTACCTGCTTCCGCCGATCTGCAACATCGAGGATGGCCCGTCCGGCATCGCTTATTATCCCGGCACCGGCCTCGCGCCCGAATACGCAGGCAAGATTTTCATCACGCACTTCAAGGGCGCCATCGCCAGCTCCGGCATTTATACTTACCGGGTAAAACCATCCGGTGCGTCGTACGCGATCGAGAGTGAGACGCCATTCCTGAAAAATGCGCTGCCCACCGACGTTCGTTTTGGACCCGATGGTCGTCTCTACTATTCCGACTGGGCGGAAGGCTGGCCGAAATCAAAACGCGGCCGCATCTACGCGATCTTCGATCCAAACCACGTTAACGATCCACTCGTTAAATCCACCCAGCAGCTGATCGCGTCGGACTACACCAAGAAAACCGCCGCCGATCTCGCCGGACTGCTCGCTCATCCCGACTGGCGGGTGCGGTTGGACGCCCAACTTGAACTGGCCAATCGCGGCGCTGCTGGCATCGCAACCCTCTCGTCCGTCGCCGGCAAAGCCGACGGCTCGCCGCTCGCCCGCCGCCACGCCGTTTGGGGCCTCGGGCAACTCGCGGTTAATTTACCCGATGCAATCAAAGCGCTGCGCCCACTGCTTCAGGCGAACGATGCGGAGGTTCGCGCCCAAGTCGCCAAGGAACTGGGCGATTGCAACGACCAGTCATCCAACGACGCGCTGGTTAGCATCCTCGTCTCGGATACGTCAGCGCGCGTGAAATTTTTCGCCGCCCAATCGCTCGGCAAATTGAAAGACGCCGCCGCGACCTCCGCTTTGTTGACATCCATTCGCGGCAACAACGATGTCGATGCTTACCTGCGTCACGCATTGGTGATGGGGCTCGTCGGCTGCGCCACGCCGGCGCAACTGACGGCATTGAAAACGGACGAATCCCGCGCCGCGCGCCTCGCCGGCGTGCTCGCGTTGCGCCGACTGGGCAACGCCGACGTCACCACTTTCCTGACCGACAGTGACCCGTTCATTGTTACCGAAGCAGTGGAAGCCATTTACGACCTGCCGATTGTTTCTGCTTACCCCGCGGTGGCGGCGTTCATCGATCATCCCGTCGCCAGCGAACCCATCATGCTTCGCGCGTTGAACGCCCAGTTCCGGATCGGCACTCCGGCCAACGCCACTGCGCTGGCCAACTATGTGGTTCGCGCCGATGCTCCGGCAAATTTGCGCGAGGAAGCCCTCACGCTTCTTTCACTGTGGCCCACTCCGCCAGCCCGCGATCGTCTAATTGGCGTCTACCGTCCGCTGCCCGATAAAACCCGCGATAGCTCGATCGTAGCCGATGCGCTCAATTCGCACATCCCCGAGCTGCTATCGACACGCACACCCGAAGGCTTGCAACTCGCCACACTTCAGGTCGTCGCCGCCTTGAAATTGAATTCCGCCGTACCACTGGTCCGCGCCATCGTCGCTAACGACCAGGCACCGGAAACTGTGCGCACCGCTGCGCTCGAGATGTTGAACCACCTCGCCGATCCGCAACTGCCGTTGTCGATCGATGCCGCGCTCACGTCAAACTCCGCCAAACTGCGTCTCGCCGCCCTTCCGCTGTCCATGAAACTTCATCCTGAAAGCGCTCCCGCCGCCCTCGCCCGTTTGCTGAAAAACGGAACGCTGGCCGAACAGCGCACCGCGTACATCAGTCTCGGCGATCTCGCTCAACCCGCTGCCGACACGATTCTCGCGTCTGAACTGAAGAAGCTCGCCGCCGGCAAAGTCGCCCCCGGCGCAGAAATCGAACTCCTTAACGCCGCCGCCAAGTGCGCGTCGCCGGAAGTTAAGCAATTGCTCGCCGCCCGCGACACGGCCCTCGCCAACAATCCCGATCCGCTCGCCCCGTTTCAGGTTTCCCTCGAAGGCGGCGACGCGAATAAAGGGCGGAGTCTATTTTATTACCATCCCGTGCTCGCCTGCGTCCGCTGCCATACTGCCGACACCCCCGGCGGCGAAGCTGGTCCGAATCTCGCCGGGATCGGCGCGCGGAAATCGCGCGGATACATCCTCGAGTCGATCGTGAAGCCAAACGCCAAAATCGCCGATGGCTTCGATACGCAAATCGTCACGCTCAAATCCGGCGCGCTGACCGCCGGTGTTTTTGTTGCTGGAAACGAAGAGGAAGTCACCCTGCGCGACAATAATGGGAAGACCGTAGTCATCAAAAAAACCGACATCGCCAGCCGCACTTCCGCGCCCTCGTCGATGCCCGAGATTTTCGGCGCGATTCTGACCAAGACGGAATTGCGCGACCTCGTGGGGTTTGTTGACTCGCTGAAAGTGAAAACGCCCGCGACGGAAGCCCCGCTCCGCGCGTTGGTTCCACCACCGACCGACTGAGTCGCAAAAAATAAGCCCGTCGTCTCGCGGGGTGAAAGCACCCCGCCTCGGGAAAAAGAGACCTCAATCCGGCCGCATGATCGAGAAAAGTTCAGTGGTGCGCGTATAAAAATCTCCGCCCATCCGGCCAATCGTGTCCAGTTTTACGGGATCAATCGCCCCGTCGCCATTCAGGACGGATTCGCTCACGTGCATGCACAGGATGGTGCCAAAAACCACGCTCGATCCGAGCGGTCCATCGCCCAGTTCGACAATGCGATCAAGTTTGCATTCGAACGCGATGGGCGCAGCCGCCACGCGGAGCGGACGCACCTTTTGCGACGCCGCCGTTGGAATACCAAACTGCTCGAATTCGCTTTCACCGTACGGCAGCGTGGCCGCAGTGAGATTCATTGGTTCCCGCAACGCGTAAGGCACGAGATTCACCACAAACTCCGGCACTGCGTTAACGTTGATTACGGAGTCCTTCTTTTTCCCGGTGCGATCGTTCGCCCCGCAAAAAATCAACGTCGGTGGTTTCGCACACACGCCTTGGAAAAAGGAAAAGGGGGCGAGATTGGTCTTACCGGCAGCAGAAATTGTCGAGACCCAGGCAATGGGTCGGGGCGTAATCGCATTGACCATCCATCGGTAGGCATCGCGCGGCGGCAATTGGGCTAAATCGAGAATCATGGTGAATTGGCGCAAGCATGGTTCAACCTCCCGCGGGATGCAAACCGGGTCTGCCTCGAAGATCCTGCGAAAATCAAAGTGTCCGCTGATTACGGGTTCTTCAGTCCATCCGCCCAATCCGGGCGAGGCGCTTCTGGAGTGGCGTGCGTGCGTCTTTTTTGACCGTCTTCGAATGAAATCTCGCCCGTAACCGTCGCAAAAGAAACGCGCAAATCCCGACCTTGATCACAAAAATGGATGCAAGGATCACGACCCGTTTCGTGCTCAGCCCGTTGCTGAAATCGCCGAGAAAAATGACAATACACGAACGCAACACGTAGACCGGCCAGCAGACCCAAAAGTAAATGCGCAACGGAATGCCCGAGACCGCCAGCAGGTAATTACGAACGAAATAAGGCGGCCCCGGCACCAGCACTGCCATCAGCGCGATGGAGGCGTCTTCCCCGGAAGACAACTCCGGCAAATGGTAGTTTCGCTTTCCCATCCATCGCTCCAGCGGCTTGCGCAAAAAGCCACGCCCGATCCAATGGCTCCCGAGCAAATGCACGGCAGTGATGCCTGCCACGACGATCAGGCCGACGGGCCCGCCAAACACCGCGCCAATCACCAGATAAATGAGACTGATCGAAAACCCGACGAGCGGCAACACGGCCATCAACCCCAACAACAACCGGTGATCCAATTGCTGCATCCACTCCCGCACCTTTGGCCAGTCGATGAGTTCGGTCAACGCCAGCACGACAATCCCAACCACGACCGCAGCGATCATCAGCTTCAGCCATAATTTTTTTTTATCGACCCGCCTCATGGTTTATCGACCCGCAATGCCGCTTCCAGTTCGCTCAAACCGCCCGGAGAAAAATCTTTTTCCGACCGCGGATCCGGAACCGCTCATTCCCGTACAGGGTCTTCACCTGCGCACCTTTCCGCGTCGCGATGCCCTGACCGTTCCCCAGTGCGACGTTTGGATGTATTGCGAAAAATAATCCATGAAATTGAAGTCGCTATTCCACCGCCGCGCCCCGGCAGTTCGCCGTGCTAAATCCCCAAAAAACACGTCGCTTCGTGTCAGCACGCCTTGGATTATCATTGGCGTGCTGGTCCTCGGCTTGGCTCTCCTGATTTATCGCAGTTCGGCCAACATCCTTAAAATCCCGCTCGAGACCACCATCAGCGTCGGGGATTCGGATTTCCGTGATTCGGTAGGTCCCTTGCTCGGCGCGGAATTTGTCGGGGGCAACGCAGTGCAGCCGCTCGTCAACGGGAAGGAATTTTTTCCGGCGATGCTCGCCGCCATCAGCAAGGCAAAAAAATCGGTCTGCATTGAAACCTATATCTGGTCGTCGGGGAAAATCAGCGACAAATTCATCGCGGCGCTGATCGATCGCGCCAAAGCCGGGGTGAAGGTTCACGCCATGGTCGATGGCGCCGGCGATTTCAAGATGTCCCTTTCCGATATCGATCGCATGAAAGCGGCCGGCATCGAGTTCGTCGTTTATGCCCGCGAACACTGGTACCAGATCAAACCCAACATCAATCACCGCACTCACCGCAAACTGCTGATCGTCGACGGCAAGATCGGTTTCACCGGCGGCGTTTGCATCGACGACACGTGGATGGGAAACGCCGACGAAGAGGGGCACTGGCGCGATACGCAGGCGCGCGTCGAAGGTCCGGTGGTCCGCGAAATGCAGGCCGTGTTTGCGGCAAATTGGCTGCAAACCACCTCGCGTCTGCTCATGGGGCCGAATTATTTCCCCGACACCGGCCGACCGGGAGACGCTCGCGTTGACTGTTTTAAAAGCGGTCCCGACGAAAGTCCCGAAAATGCCCGCATGTCCTATTTGCTCGCGATCGCCTCCGCCAAAAAATCGATCCGGCTTTCCCACGCGTATTTCGTGCCGGATGATCTCGCCATCGAGATGCTTATCGAGGCTCGCAAGCGCGGTGTACGGATCGATGTGATCGTGCCCTTGAAAAACGATTCGCGCTTCGGCCGCGCCGCAGCGCGTTCACGCTGGGGCAAACTACTCGCAGCAGGCGTAAACTTCTACCAATTCGAACCGTGCATGTACCATTGCAAGATCATGATCGTGGACGACGTCTTTACGACAATGGGTTCGATCAATTTCGACAACCGTTCCTTCAGCATCAACGACGAGGCAAACATCAACATCATCGATGCGAAGGTGGCGGCGGATTTCATCAAGTCTTTCAACGACGACCTCGCGCACTCGAAGCCGCTCACGTTGGAGGAATTCCGCGACCGTCCGTTCTACATCAAGATCGCCGACCACATTGCCGGCACTCTCCGGTCGCAGCTCTGAAAAGCGCGCAAGGCCTGTGCATCGGCGCTTCAAAAAAATCCTGCTGTCGTGGCGCGCGCTGATTGTCGCCGCCCTTTTGCTCGCGGGAATTTATTTTCTTTCGCGGACATTCTCGATCACGGCGGTCCACGCCTACGCCAACCGGCTGAACGGTCCGCTGGCATTTTTGCTCCTGATAATTCTTCCGCTGCTTGGGTTTCCCGTTTCTATCCTTCACGTCACCGCCGGCATCCGGTTCGGCGTGGCTCGCGGACTCATCCTCGTCGCGCTTTCCATCCTGATCCAATTGCTCGCCAGTTACGGTCTCGTCCATTGGCGGGAAAGTTATTTTCAACGAAGATTCCGGAAGATACGCGCCCAAATCCCGATCGGCGCCCATGGCGCTGTGACACTATTTACCCTGTTGATTCCGGGTGTCCCCTATTTCGCCAAAAACTACGTCCTCCCGGTGATCGGCGTGCCCTTGCGAACTTATCTGGCGTTGGGTTTTCCGATTCACCTGGTTCAATCCGTCATCGCCGTGGTGCTTGGCGACCAAAGCGACCATCTCACTTCATGGCGGATAACGGTGATGGTTGTGTATTACGCGGTGACTCTGGCGGCGTCGTGGTGGGCGTTTCGGCGAGTTCGGGCGCAAGTTGTAAGTCCGCCAAAAGCGGCAGGTGATCGGAAGTGATCCGCGTAAGATCGGTCCGCGGCACCATCACCCCCTGCGCAGTAAATTGCGGCGTCAGGAAAATATGATCGATGCGCATGAACGGTCGGATCGAACTGAACGTTAACAATGTCCGGTGACCCGGCGTGACGAGCTGAACGTCGCGCAGCTTCGCGATGAGGCGTCGGTATGAGGCGTTGCCCGGTGGCAAATTAAAATCGCCGCAGAGGATCGCCGGCTCATTTTCCGGCAATCCGCCAATCCACTCCGGTCCCACCAAAGCGCGCACTTGCTCGGCGCGTTCCGCGAGTCCGAGTCCGAGATGCGTCGTAATCACGTTAACCGGCCGACCGTTAATCATCACCCGCGCCCACAGCGCCGCCCGGGATTCGCACGATATTTTTTTCGGATCCGACGGCAGGCGCGCGCGCTTGATTACTTCGACTGGCCACCGCGTCAGCAGCGCGTGACCATAATGTTCCTCGCCGTGCGTGATCGTCGGGCAAAATACATGATTAAGCCCCAACTGCTTTGCGATCATCGCCGCCTGATCTTCGGCGCGCGATCGCCGGCGGCCCAAATCGATTTCCTGCAGCGCGATGATATCGGGATCGTAGGCGTCGATCACCCGCGCGACCCGGCGCGGCGATACACGTCCATCCATGCCGCTACACCCGTGAACATTGTAAGTCATCACGCGCAATCCGGGCTTCTTAGCCAACGCGACCGTCGCCCGGACCGCCTCGTGTCGCCCCAGATGCTCCAATGCGGCCAACCGCAATGCAGCCGGACGGATAAAATGCGCCGTCCCGTCCGGCAACCGCGTGCGCGCTGGCAGCAGCACAAATCCCCGCGTCTCCTCCGGCCCGGGTCCCGCATGCGCGCCGCGTTCCGGCGCGAAACTCCACGGTCTTTCCCACGGGCTCCAGCCAAACAAAATCAAATCACCGCTGTTGGTATTTTCAACAAACGTCACGAGATCGCGCGCGATCTCCACGCGCACCGCCTTCTCCTCGTGCGGCAAAAAATCCGCCACTTCGTCCGGCACACACACTTCTCCCCGCGCATGGTACCACGTGATGACTCCCGCCTGATCGCGCAGCAGGACGCCCGGCACCTTCCCTTCACTCACGAGGCGTCGCGCCAGAGCGATACGTTGCTCATCGGAAATTGGCTTTGCAAAGTAGACATGACCGACCGGTCCCACGGCGGCGACCGTGAACGTGGCCTGCTCTTCCGTCGTCAGCGTTTCCGCCGCCTGCCAATGCGCCATTCTCTTTTCCGCCCGCGGTCCGCGGGTCCACATTGCGGGATAACGATTCTGGGCGCGCGGTCGCCAAGCGCGGTCGACCTTGCGCGAGGCGTCGAAGCAATTGCGCACGACTCCCTCGATGCCGCCGGGAAATTCCGTTTCGAACGAGCGCGTGCGTTCCTGACCGTGATCCGAAAAAATCCACACGCTGTAGTCGCGGCGCGACGAGCGGTGCGCCTCGCGATAAAGTCCCTTGATTGCGCGATCGATGCCGCGCAACGACCAGTGCGCGAACAACGATCCCGGTCCGCGCGCGTGGGATTGTTCGTCGTAACCCAGGAAGTTGACATGCACGATCGGCAACCCGCGCGAGACGTCGATCTTCGCTCCAATCGTAATGGCCTCGCGCAATCCGACGCTGACGAACACCCGCGACATCGCGAAAAAAAGCTCCACGCCGAAGGGCTGACCGCGCCAGATCCCGCTCACCGCATCCCACAGCGCGAGAGCGGTCTCCCATAATAACAGGCCCGCGATCCGCAGCGACGCGCCCAGATGCATTAAAATAAAAATCAGGAAACTGGATATTTTTCCGGAGCGCCACATATCTCCGAGGCCATTACTGGCCGCGCAAAAATGGCTTTCTCCCTGCGCGGCGCCGCCCGTGTAGATGTTCGACCAACTGCTGCCGCCCTTCAAGAGTCCCTCAGCTTTATCGGCGTAACTCGCCTCGAATTCCTTGGCCCACGTGGGATAAAACATCCGCCCGAGTTCCTTCGTCTTCCGATTTAGAAAGGCGAACGCCGGCACCGCGCTGTGCAGGCCATAAAATAATTCCGCCTGCACCGCCGGGGTGGTCGAGGGCAGACCGGGATAAAAGGAATGCGTTTCGTAACCGTTCCGTTTGACCAGCCGCTTGAGAAACGGCATCCGCCCCTTCGTCATTGCGTGTTCCAATTGCGACCGCGCCAAGCCGTCGATCTGAATCAACAAAATGCCCGGTTGTTCGCTGGTGCCTTCCGACGGCGTCAGGCCGAGATGCTTGATCGCCCACTCGCTCCGGCTGAAACGCCGACGCAAACGGTGGGCATAGGCTTCAAGATGAAACATCGCGGAAACGAGGACGGTTTACGACGCCTTTGCGACGGGGTGATCGGTGCTGAGCGCGGAAATGACCGACTGCGCTTTTTGCGCGAGCAGGTTCCATTCGATCGCTACGCGATCGAGCAACGTACCGAGCGGATTGACGTCAGTGAGCAATCGTCGCCGGCGGGTCGCGCGGCGGGTTTTCTCGTAGAATTCCAACGCGAGTTTCGCGCAGTGCTCCTGCGAAAATTCCTCAGCCGTGTTCCGCGCACCGCGCACGAATTTCTTTCGCAATGCCGATTCGGTCTGTAACCGGCCGAGATGGCGCGCGAACACTTTCGCGGGCGTACGCGCCGGGAGCAAAAACCCATTTTTTCCGTTGCGCACGACTTCGCGGACGCCTGAGGCATCAAGGGCGACCGCTGGCAGGCCCGCCGCCATGGCCTCGGCGAGCACCATGCCCTGCGTTTCGCTGAACGACGCAAAGGCGAAAATGTCCATGGCACAGTAGGCGTCGTGCAAGGCGCGGCCCGTGTGTTTTCCCGCGAAGATGAGTTGATCGGCCACACCTTGATCGGCACAGATCTTTTTCATTTCATCTTCGGAGGGGCCGCCGCCCACCACGAGAAAACGGGCGTTCGGCGACGTCTTGAGAAACAGCGCCACTGCCTGCGTGAGATAACCGAGATTTTTTTCCGGAGCCAGCCGGCC
>JBEPTW010000061.1:0-20102 GCA_041691855.1 Verrucomicrobiota bacterium
CGCAACTGCTGGTTGCTGGCCTGCACCTTTTGCGAGCTCTGGAAAATCTCCGCCTCCATTTGCTCCAGCTTTATCCGCATCGCATCCGGATCGCCATCGAGGGCCGGCTTGTGTCGGACGAAATCCGTGACGTCCTCCACGCGATGGATGAGGTATTCAACTTGGCGATCCACGCCCAGCAGCGGAGAATTCACCAGGCTCCAATAGCGTTCCTCAAAGACCCCATCCGGACGGCGGATATCATATTTCTGGATCGCCATGTTGTCCGTGGCACGCGTCTCCAAGACCCGATCGAGTGACGCGCGCAGGTTCGAGCGGCCAGTCGCGCTAGGTTCATTGGGATTGTCCGGAAGCACTTCGAATAATTTTTCCCCGGCCACCTTTCCCCGCGTCGTCATCATTGCTTTCAAGTAAGCGTCGCTTGCGGTGACGATGGTCAGGTCGGGTTTAAGTACCAGAAACAATCCCGGCAGGTTTTCGAAAATGCTTTCAAACACTGCCCGGCTGCGTTTCAGCTCAAGATTAGCCGCCTCGAATTGCGCCGTTCTCTCGGTCACGCGGCACTCCAAGTCGCGGTTGAGCACTTGGATTTCCCCCAGCATCTGGTTGAACGCGTCCGTCAAACGCCCAATTTCGTCCGTGCCCAACTTGGTCGCACGAACCGAATAATCTTTCCGGTCTGAAATGGCCCGCGCGGTTTCCGCGAGGGCGAGGACCGGTTCGGACACCTGTTTTTGCAGCGATCGCGAAAGCAAATAAGCCACGCCCACGATCACCGCCATCAGCACGAGTGCAATTTGCAGGGAACCCCACAGCCATTCGCGCATCACGACTCCGGTGTCGAGTTGAAGGTAAAGTGTTCCCAGCCGGTGTTCCCTTTGAATGACCGGTTGAAAGCCGGAAAGATAGGATTGGTCGAAGCTGAAGCCTTCGCTGCCCGGCGCCGTCGGAAATGCCGCAGCCGGCCGGCTGGCAGGGTATCCGGCAAAAAACCTGCCATTGCCGTCATAAAGTGCGGCCGCCACGAGATGGCGGTTGGCTTTAAGTGCGGCCAGGATTTCCCGCGCATCATCCTGATTTTCGAACGCGAGTGCTGCCGTGCTGTTGGCCGCGATGACTTCACCGAGCGTCGACAGCTGCCGCATGGTTTCCCGGCGGAAGGTCAAATACTCGTACGTAAAAAACGAGGCGCGCATCAGCAGCATCACCACCGCGCTGGTCAACAAAAGGATCAGCATCAGTTTCCGACGGATGGGTAGATCGCGCAGCGGCATCGTCAGTCTTTTTCCGTCGTTACGATTTCAGTGGGCCGAAGCAGTTTCGAGCTGATGGTCAACCCGGCGAGCTTCGCCGCATCAAGGTTGATTCTCAGCCGGACCCTTTTCTTTTCCGTGACAAACCGGACCATCACGCCCCGCCGCGCGGCGCGATCGGCGTCGCTAACCGTTAGGATGCTCCGGCCACTCAAGGCCGAAAGTATTTTCTCCAACTGCGCGGACTCCGATCCGTTGATGAATAAAATATGACAAAGGCCAATCTCCTCCACTCGTCTGTAGCGCTGAATCACCAAGGGCCGGCCACCGATGCGTTCCCCGCGAACCGTCTCGTCCAAAATCGGCCCGAAAGGATCGCCGCCCAATACCCCGATGACGATGGGAGTGTCCGCGTTGGCAAAGGCGTTTTCCGGCCACTGAACAAATTGCGCGAAATTGAAAAGAAAAACGGCCTTAAGTTGATATTCATTGGATTCAACCTGCCCTGTCGCCCGGGTCGCGAACAGCGATGAAATGGCCAGCGCCGCCAGCCAGAAGCTACGACGAACGCCCAACGTCGCACCACTCCACCGGGAGGGAAATATGCTCAATAGCGCCATGCGACCTTCGCGTATATATTCCGCCCGACCTCCTCGCGGGTCACACTGGGGAATCCGTATTCAGGATGGTGGTCGTGCAGTAAATTCTGACCGACGAGCGACAGCTCAATTTGTTTCGTGGGATGCCAGGCGATCCGAATATCCAATTCGAAGTAACTCGGAACCGTGCCCGGGGTCGGGCCGTCGTTGTTGTGCAAGGTATCGACCCAGCGCAATCCCGTGTCGAACTCGACCTCTCGCGGAAGATCCAGCGACGAATGCAGTGAAAATTGGTTTTCCGGATCAGCGGTCTCGTTTAGCGCATTACTGAAATCAATTTTCCCCGGTTTAACGCGCAGGCTTTCCTTCAGCAGACTGTACGAGCCCTGCAGCCGCCAATGATCGAGGAGCTGGTAGGTGCCGTTGAGCTCGACGCCATGGGTCTCGCCTTCGAGATTATTTTCAAAAACGAGTGGGAAACCAAAGCTCGGAAAACCCGCCACCCCGGGAGTCGTGCTCCGGATATGAGCATAATCGTTATAGAACGCGGCCACCGAAAGCACGGCCTTCGCACCCAACTGCGCACGATAACCGGTCTCATAGGCAATCACAGTTTCCGAATCGAAATCCGGGCCGCCGTTCAAAATACTCTGCGGAAAAGGAGTCGGCAATCCAGTCGGTTCCGTCAGATCGCGATCGATGCGCGACGGAGTTCTGACTGCGCGGGAAATGGCAGACCATACCATCTGCTTCGACATCATGTTCCATTGGAGCCGGACATTCGGTTCCGTCTCAAATCCAGTATAATCGTTATGTTCGAGTTTGGCCCCCAGCGTAAGAAACACATCGTCGCGAAGCTTGATTTCGTCCTGCACAAAACCGCTAAACAAAGATCGGTTTAAACGCGCGGGCAAAAAGGCCAAGGTCGGGGCGTTCTGGACGACATCGTGGGTAAAACGATAGCCAAAACCAATGACCAATTGGTGACGTTCCCCCCAGCGGGCTCGATGCTGAAAATCCAAATCCCACGTATCGAGATCATCCTTCAAGACACCCGCCGCCCCAAAATTGCTCGCGGGCTTGGGCACACCCAAATGCGTCCGATCATAGTAAACCTGCAGGCTGGTACTCTCGTCCGGGGAGGTCGTCCGCGTCCAACGCCCAAGCAGATTTCCACCGGATACGTCACTGTTTCCACCGGTCTCCTGACCTTCGACACCGCTGTAGAAGTCACCCTGAAAAGTTAACGCGGTTCCTGGATGAGTTTCGGAATCAATACGAAAACCGCCTTGGCCCATTCGCCAGGAGTTTGGCGCTTCGCTGCCGTCTGCGTACTTCCCGTTGTCGCGTTCAAAATACTTGCCATACACCCGAAAATAGACGCCCGGCGCAATTACGCCACCGTAGCGAACCCCGAACGCATCCTTTAACTCGGTCCCCGCCGCAGAATCCAAATAAATTCCCTGAGTATCCTTGGCACTTTTGGTTGTGATATTGATCACGCCGTTTACCGCATTGGCACCCCAGAGGGTTCCGCCGGGACCACTGATCACTTCGATTCGATCCAAGTCTTCCATCAGATAATCTTGGGCATCCCAAAACACGCCCGAAAAGAGCGGGGTGTACACGGTCCGTCCGTCGATGAGGACCAAAAGCTTGTTACCAAGATCAGTATTAAATCCCCGTGAGCTGATGTTCCAATCGTGGGAATTCTGCTCCGCTACGTTGAGATTTTCCGCCAAACGCAATGCCTCGGGAATGCTGGTTGCGCCGGACCGCCGGATGTCTTCATCCGTGATGACTTGGATCGCCGATGGTGTTTCAAGGAGCTTTTCGGGTCGCTTCGAAACCGAGGTCACTTCGATTTCCATCAAGTCCTCAATGCTCAGTTGCTTCAGCTTCTTTACCGTGACCTCACTATCGTCGTCCGTTACGCTGGCGCGGGAAATACCCCCAGAGAAAAGCATTCCAACGAACACCACAACCCACATCGCGCGCGAGCGGGAAAGTAAAAATAAAATCGATTCCGTGCGAAGCTTGGACGTCAGCATCATAAACCCGCCACTCACCAAAGCAGCTGTGCAAAGGATGCGGGAGTCTTGAGGCTGCTCAAGACATTATATCTAGGGATTACTCACTAGAAATATGGCTCATCGCTGTCTCTTATAAGTAACCAGTTGGTTCACTTCTTCCGCCGAATAAAATCCGTGAACTTGATTTCACGCAAAAATCGAATCCCCGAATCTTCAACCTTCCTCCAAATTGGGATTATCAATCCCGAGCGCGTCAGCGAGATCCGTCAAGTGCTCCTGCTCTTGCGCGATGATCTTCCGCAGTACTTCGCTCAAACCAAACTCGCCCATCGCTTCCGCCTGCCTGATACGCTCGCGGTAGTTCAAAATCGTGCGCTTTTCGTTTTCCAGGTCGAAGCGCAGCATCTCTTCCGGTTTGTCCGAAAGCTTCACTTCCTTCGGCTGAACCACGGGGGTGCCGTTGAGATAGTCAATTTGCTTCGCGATCTGGAGGGCGTGGCTTAGTTCTTCGCCGGCGTGCTTCTCGAGTTCCTTGGCGATGTGCAGGTATTTCGCCCCTTTCATCGTCTGGCTATAGACCGTGTAAGCGATGATCGCCTGGTATTCCGCAGCCAGATCCTTGTTCAAAAGGTCGACCATTTCTTTTCGACTGATGGAAGTTTTTTTGGAACGAGCGGTATCTTTCATGGGTGCGATTTTTTAAATGATGAATTCTTATTGAGCAGAAACTAGGGTGTTCTGTTTATGATAGGACCGGTTTCTTTTCAGCCGGTTCGCACTATTTTTCTCCGACGCATTTGTGATTAAAGTGTAAACAGAAAATTGTTGTGCGGATGTTTGAACGATATGCATCGAGCAGCGTCTGTCTCCTCGTAGTCGAAAGGTTTGCTTGGTGTTAGTGAGGGCCGTCCAGGGGTGGACGGCCCTTCTTTTTTTCAGATTTCCCCTCTGAAGATTGCTCGACCACGACGAATATATTTGCGCCGATTCCGCCGCGCCACGCGCAGAATTTAACTTGAACGAAGTCATCAAGAGTGCCGACCACAGGGTGAACTCCCTACCGGCTTTTCGGGCCGTTCCCACCGTTCACCAAATTCTCTCATGCAAAGTTGCTGCTGCTCGGAGTTTTCCGTTCACGAAAAATTTTTGGCCGAAATCGGTGCGCTTTTACTGCGGCTCGGGAACCGGCACCACGCAGAGGTTTAGCGTTCGTATATTTTCGGAACGCATTGCGCATTGAATTTCAATTTCTGAACGGCCGGCGCTGAATGTCGTCAGAGAGGTGATCGTCCGCCGCCGTCATTGGACCCCGATCTCAACCGCCTCGCGCGGGATCAAAACGCCCATTTATTTTTCTGACCGTCGGATTTTCACGCAAAAACCGCCCGGGATCACCGGTGCGCAAGAATTCAGGTTAACCGCTATAAAAAGAATTATCTCCCCTCGCGCAGTCGGTTCGTCCATACGACCAGCCAGCATGAAAAAGACATTCTCCCTTTCGCTTCCCGGAAAAGATAACCAACGCGTAATCGAAGGCGTCAAAAACGAGATTAGAAAGTACCTGAAACGGGAGCGCCGCAAACCATTGCCGGCGGAAGTCGATTTTTGGGACTTCGACTGCAAAGTCGGTTTGGACCCAGCCACGGCAGAGCAAAAACACACTGAAGAAGTGATCGATGCCGTCGGCAAAGCCGCAGCCACCGACGCCCCACAGGTCTATGTGGAAATCCTGTCGAAAGCGGGTCGACGGACGAAAAAGCCTGTGGCTCTACCGCCCGAATTCGCCACCGGGGAGCTGAATCCAGCCATCCCGAAAGCGCTGGAAACCGCTGAGGGAACGGCCGATTTCCCGGCTGAATAACCCGCGCGACGCTCACGCCTGCCGAAAACCCAATGCGTCGAGTTCATTCATGGTGAACGGCGCGGAATCGACGACTTCCTGCAATTTTGTCAGCGCTACCGGCATTGACGGTGCGTCAAAGATCGAGGTCCCATCGCCGCTATCGTGCAAATGGACCGCCCACGCACTGTTTTCGTCGCCGGTCAGTTGAAACGCCGACCCGTAAAGATAATTCCCCGGCAAGCCAGGATGCGGACCCGAGCCGGTGACCAAAATCAACGTGTGAACCGGATCGTGCGCGGTGGTCACCCCGTGTTTTGCCCGATGATGCGCAACCCGTCCTGCCACGATCAAACGCATGGTCTCGGCTGCGGCTCGTCGATCCTGGGAAAGAGAGTGAATATAGCGGTCAAAAATCTTCGCATTAGCCTCCAATGCTTCGGGCTCCGTCCGTCCTGCAATTACATCCACGAGATTATCGGCAAAAAACGAAGGAGAGCCGGCCAATGACCGCGCGGTTACGTGGCCGCCCTTATGATCCGCACTCGCGTAAACCTGGTGCGAAGCGTAAAGCCGGGATAGCGCATCGCGGTATGCCGGCGTGAAGGGCACCGCGCCGATCGGACTTTGCTCAATCATTTCCAACATTGCATGGTCAAACTGAGCGTGGGGATCAGGGGTCATGCCTCACGTTAAACGCAACTCGGCCAAAATACGAGCCCTTCCCCGGAAAGATACGATTCCCTTTGGAAGTGACGAAACTACTGGCTCGAATCGCGCGGGTCTTTTGCATCCCGATCTGACTCTCGCGAGTGCTGCGGCGTCTGCGAGGGTTGTTCCGTCCGATGCTGCTGCTGTGAATGGGCCTCCTCCTGCTGGGCGCGAGACGAAGGAGCGGGCGCACGTGGCTGAGGCACCGACGTGGGTGTCCGCGAATTAAAATGAGCCGTCGGCGGCGTGGGTGATTGAGTTTGGGGCTTAGTCTGAGTCTGTGGCGGTGGTGCCGGTTGCAAAGGCACTACCCGTCCCTGGGGATTGGGATTCCGCGACCCTTCGGATCGATCATGGCCGTGGGATTCGGATTCACGATCATCGCGTCCCGTTTCATTTCTGGCGGACGATGGCTGCGATGGACGCGCATTTGCCTTGGGTGCCGGCTGCGGAGAAGGCGACGGACGAGACGAAGGAGTAGCCGGCACCACCACCGTGGCGGGCTTGGGGCCGGTTTCAGCACGACTGTTTGACTGACTGGGATTATTGGAACTCCGATCCCGATTATCCGATTTCACTTCCGGTCCGCCACGCCGACCGTCCCGCCTATGATCAGAGTCTCCGTTGGAATAGGGCATCGGTCGCTGAATCTCAGGGTGTGGTCGGTTAATTTCGGACGCACGGGGCGTTAGCGAACGCGGCGCATGAACCGGAGGCCGCCACAGTTGTTGATGAAAATGATTATCTCCATATCCCGTCCGACCCGGGTAATAGGGCCGCCGCCAATCACGGCGTTCGCTCCAATAACGCTCCCGATCGCGGCGATCGATCGTCCAAATACGGCGATGGCCCCAATCAAAGTCATACCCCAGCCAAAACCCCGTGGCATAGCCAAAGCCGAAGCTTAAAAATGGATCGGTATACGCGACGCCCGGCCTCGAAACATATACAACGTCGGGATCGTAGCTTGGGACATAAATCACGTCCGGTTGCGTTGGAATGATCGAGATATCGTCACCTTCCGTGACCACTTGTTGTTGGGGTGTGTCGACGAGAGTGCCGACCGCGCGCGCCTTTGCCCGCAATCGTTGGATCGAATTCATCACATCGTCCTGCTGCGTCTGAAATGCGTCCCCCGCCTGCTTCGTCCAAGCGAGGTTTTCATCCAGCCATTTAATCAGGTCAGGATAGTGCATTAGACCGACCACGCTGTCGTCCCAGCCTTGGTCATCAATTTTTGTGCTGTCACCATTGCTGTTCAGGTACCGCGCAGCCATCACCACATCGGAGGGAACGGTGGACGCCGGCAGGATCAACGCAATCAGTGCATCCGGATAAAGTGCAATCGGCCCGAACAATTCGTCGAGTTCCCCAGGAGGGCGGTTTCGAGGTGACGCGTCATCGGCCATCACCCGTCCCATCGATAGCAGGCCAACGAAAATACCAAGCAAAAGGAAAAGTCGGGTTTTCATGAAAATGCGGGTTATTCTGCTCTATTTGACTGCGGACTTTCCAATCTGTGCCAAGCGGATCACCGAAATCGCCGCAGCGAGAAACGCCGACGGGAATTGTAAGCCAACAGAGCAAAAACGCGACGGCTGACGAAGTATGGGAAAAGCTCAGCCTCCCGTGACAGTTTCACCCCAGGGATTCCAGTCGGTTGCCGTGCATCTCTGCCGCTTAAACGTGATTCTATACGGTGGTCTGAGTATCAGACGCCCAAATCCGAACAAAGATTCCGTCGCTTCCCGAGGAATTGGGGTGACCTGACCGGTCCCACACCGTTAGCGTTTTCATGCTGAAACGCGGGCTCTTCATCTTCTCTTTTCGTCGCACGCAACTTGTCGCCTGCGCTGTACTCATTGTCGGCACGGCAGTTGGCCTCACCGCATGCCGACCCTCCACTCCGGCCGACAAACGCACTTCGTCAGCGGATCATCCGCCCAGTCCCTCCGAAACGCCCGCTGAGCCAGCCCCCAGCGAAACGCCCGCGAAATTCGACAGTATCACTCAAGCGCGAATCGAAAAAGGTTATGCGGTAGTTGTTTTCAAAGATGGACGCAAACGCATGTTTCCCTTCAGCGAGCTACAGAATGCGGAGCGTGAGTGGTTGACGGAATTCGCCGCCGCGCATCCATTCGCCCACGGCAAGTCCACCATCACCGTCACGCGCGCCGAGGTCAAAAAGACCATCGCCCGCCAGACGCATGAAGGAACCACCGAAGTGGTCCAGCTCTGTCCACCGGCAATCATGCGCGACCAGATTGGGAGTACCTGCGCGCTCTATGCGCGAGTTCACTTTCTCGATATAGCAGGTTATCGGATGAGTTTCACGCCAAGCAGGGACTCGCGATTGTCGAGGAGCTGCAAGAAGGCGCTTATCCGGCCGTAGTTCGGTCCTATGCGGCCAACCGAACCTACTACGTTTGGAGGGACGTCTACGGTTATCAAAAGGAAACAGCGGTGGCCGAGCTCCTGAGCAATCGATTGTGGCAAGCCACCTTTGACTCATTGCACGATCCAGTGATCCCCGAATGGATGAATCGAACGATTGCGCGAATGCTACTTTTCCTTTGGCAGGGATCCAAAGCTGATCGGGATCGAGTAGCCGGCGAATTGGAGCCTGAATTTGTGAAGCGCTACGGGGATTGTGCGACCCTCCACTATTTACGGGCTGCCCAAGCCATAAAAAATGGTTGGGACGCCCGCGGCGGTGGGTATGCCGATACAGTTACTGAAACTGGCTGGAAAACTTTCAAATCCGAGCTGACCGTTGCCCATCAGGAATTGGAACTGGCCTGGAAACTGGATCCAAGCGAGGTGGATATCGCCAAAGATATGGTAACCGTATGCATGGGCCTGGGTCTACCTCGTCCCGTGATGGAGCAGTGGTTTGATCGCGGGGTGTCAACCGGGCACGGCGTTTCCTCGTTATGCGACGCCAAGCTTTTTTATCTGGCAGCCCGCTGGCATGGCAGCCTCGAGGAGCAGCTGGCCTTTGCTCGGGAATGTCTTGGACATCCCCGGTATGGACGGCCAACCGCCTATCTATTATGGGATGCCCACGTCGACAATCGCTCGATCAAACAGCTGCCGTTAAGTTATTTCGCCGAACCGGATGTCTGGGCTGATATAAAACTCAGCCTAGCCACCTGCTTGGAATACAACCCGGATATGGGACATTTCCGGATGCAGTATTGTTACCATGCGTGGCTCGCGAAGGATTGGCCGATCGTGCGCGAGCAGCTGGCATTGTTTGATCCGGCAAAAGTAAACCTCGCGAAGATTGGCGGACGCGTGGTGTATGACCAAATTGTGGCTGATGAAAAAGCGCAGGTTGAAGGCCGAGCGATAGCAAAAACGACCGGGCCCCGCTGATGCTTTTTTCATCCTGACCCAGGCGAGAACGATTCGAAGGAGTGGGCGCGTCGTCGGCTTTGCCATGGGTGATCTGAAAGAGGGCGAGTTCTCCGTGATTGCTGTTCTTGCCGAGTATAAACGGCGCGGCATTGGCAAAGAACTTCTTCGATTAGCCGAAAAACTTTTATCGCTGGCGGGACACACCTCCAACGGGCTTTGGACCAGCCTGCCTATTTCCCCCGCCCCATCGTTGCTAAACCAAGGCGTATACCTTGGCTTCCCAAGGAAAAATTGGCTCACGACCGTATTGGGTCGAAGCGACGTCGTAACCCTGCGACATCTCACGCCAGCGTTTCCCAGCGGGAAGATCCGGCCAGCCCGGCACGATGTATTCTGCCCCGGGGCTGAATGGATCGGGCGTGCCGTAATCGGAGAAATTCGCCAAGACCACCACCTGGCTGTCCGCGCCGGCTGCGCCTCGCCTCCAGACGAGGATACGTTTTCCACCGTCGAAATCGCGATGGATGAATTCGGTGTCATTCACCGAGAGCGCATCATAACTCGTGCGCAGTGTGATCAGACGTGAAACGTATTCCTTGATCTCCTGCCTCCAATCGTCGCCGAGTCGGGCGAAGTTCACGGGATCAACTTGTTTGCCACCGTCCTGCGTAACGTTACCATTCGCATCGAAAAGATCGTGTTGATCGGCAAACTCTTCGCCGGCGAGAATCATCGGTATACCCACCGCAGTGAGCAGGCACGCGAAGGCGAGTTTTATCCGGCGATTGGGATCGCCGATTTTATTGTTGAGCAAAAAATTGAACAGCCGCTCATTGCCCATGCCTTCGACGTCATGGGACGTAAGGTAGAGCACGGCCTGCGAGAGATCGGTGTAACCAAAGAGACGCGCGTCGATCGCCTTGCGCACCGTCCACTCGAAGCTCGGCTCGCTCTCGTCATTGCGCCCGACCACGGCCGCGCGAATATACCGCTTGAAGCTTTCATGCCAGAGCCCATCGAGCCGTCCGGTCCTAATCAGATCCAGTGGCTCACTGAGTTCTTCCCCGACGACGAGGAAACGTTCATCAGCACCAGTGACACCGTGGGCCGCAAATCGCGCGCGATTAAGTGAACGCGCATGATCCTTGTACTCTCGGACAAAATCCCAGTTCTGCACATTTTCCACACTGTCGAGCCGCAGGCCATCGACGCCGAAATCGCGCATCCAACGAGTCAATGCAACTTTCATGAACTGTCTGGCGGGAAAGAGGGTTGTGGTTTGAAGGCCGGAAACCGGATCGTAGCCCGCAACCGAACGCGCATAACGGAACAAAGAAGCGCCATAACCGTTGCGCAGGCCCGACCCGCGCGAGTTGTTCGCATCCGGATCAGTGGGTGTTTCCGACGGGTCGAGGATGAAGAAATCATCGCAGGCGGCCGCGAGGTACGGATTATTTTTCGCAAAGGCCATCACTCCGTCGACGAAGAATCTCACGCCACGACCATGACAGGTATTCACGAGGTTGCCCAAATCGCGATTCACCGCCGGGTAGGAATAGGTGAGAGGAAATCCGAGTTCAAAATCCGGCGCACAGTAGTTGGTCGTGCCGTAGCCCCACTGGCGGTCGTAAACACTGTCCGCCGGCGGCAGTAGCTCCAGCGCGTTGATCCCCAGATCGACCAGATAGGCTTTGCCGATTCGCGTGACGTCAAGGTCAGCGAAATTTTCACCGCCGACATTCGCATCGAGAAGCGCCAGTACGTCGCGAAAGGTGCCCACGCCCAGGTCGCGTCCACCAACTTCCGTCGATCGCGTCCAAGTGGTGGGCAATTCATAGATCACGAGCCGATTATTCGTCGGCAGTCCATCGGGTGAAGGACCGGCCGGAGCACGATAAACTGAGCCGTCAAGATCCACCGTGAGCAACTGGCTGTTGCTAAATTTAATTACCGCAGCGGGATAGCGATCGGCGTCGCCAAACGGCGGGCCGAGTCGCGGCGCGATCAACCGCCAATCGATCGTAGTCGCCATGGGGTCGGTAATCCACAAACGCACCGCCGGTTGGTCTGGGTGGCTGACCGTGACCTCAAACCAGTAATGGTAAACCGCGCCGTCCAGCAGGCCGCAATTGACTGCGGGAATCGACCACAGATCGGTGAAGCCCGGCACGAGAGCGAGGACCAGTCGGTGGGTTTGTGTAAACACGTTCGGCGCACCGGGCGTGAGCTGACCGAGAATCAACACCGGAGGCACCGTCGCATCACCCACGCGCCAGAGAACGAAGTCGGATTGCTTAAGCAGCCAGATATCAGCAGCCATAAAATTTCCTTGGTTGAGAGAATTAAAACCCGCCCGGCCAGTCTCGGCGAGTTCTTCCGAGCCGCATAAAGCTTGCCGCGACCATGTGAAATTTTCTGCAAGCCGGGATCTTCAGTCACTGGCCAGTCGTTCCACCGACCGGGTTGATAAATCACAAAGAACCACTCTCTGCTCGCTCGCGCGCACCCCTCATCTAACAGTCAGCAACCATGAAGTTCTTCTCTCCACGGATTCTGCTCCTTCTCGAAGGACTGACCCTACTCACGGCGGCGTGTGCAGCGTATGCCGCGCTCGGCGCTTCGTGGTGGACGTTCGCAGTTTTATTTTTGGCCCCGGATCTGACGATGATTGGTTACGTGTTTGGCGTCAGGATCGGCGCGGCGGTTTACAATTTCGGCCATACTTACACAATAGTGGGCGGGTTTTGGCTGATCGCTCATTTTACTCATGCTTCGGTGGCAATGCCCGTCAGTTTGATCTGGCTGGCGCATATCGGCTTCGACCGGCTGCTCGGTTATGGTCTCAAATATCCAACCGCCTTTAAAGAAACTCATTTGGGCCGGGTGTGATGAAAAAAAACGAACTCGGTTAGTTTGCGCCGCCACGCGAAACCACTCGGAATTTCCGGCGCGACTGTCCCGGCGCTCTCCCTATGAATGCAAACCTCACGCTGAGTATGCGTGGTCGATTCATCGCATCGACTGCTTAACGCCGTGATCTTCATCTTGGCCGCGCTGCGGTCACTTATTCGTTTTTATGCCGTCGCCTAAAGATCAAGCGTGGTTTCCGGCAAAGAGACATGACTGAGGCTGGGGAGTGCCTAAACGCCCGCAAGGCTGGATTGTCGGAGGCGTGTGTTTGTCATCGGACTTATTTTCCCCGGAATCGTAATAGCCTCGCGAAGTATTCACGAGGAAGTGTTTTTCAAACTCATTTGTCATTCTGCACGAAGTGAAGTCTAGTCAGCAGGCTGGTATTACATCCACGGCAGCGATCGTAATGCCGCGAGCGAGCACATGGATTCTTCGCTCCGCTCAGAATGACGCTAAACGTGGGATGATGGGGTTTGAAGAAACTCCCTACTACGTCGGGCACCTTATCTCACTCAGCATTTTCCTGTCGTTGTTTTGCTCCTGGAAGAGCGAGCGCACGAAATGGCGCTGGGGTGGCGACACGTGATTGTATGCGGAAAAGCCGCGAGGTTTTTATGAACAAATGATGACCCCCGTTCCGGTTCAGAGCGGCGTTCGCTGAGAAATATGGCGGCCGCGAGAAAGCATGAATCAGTCCAAAGGCGGCTTGCCCGCTGTGCCGTTGTCGTAATCCTAACGTCCTAAAGTAGCAATGAAGCCATTGAAGGAAATGATCACCCCACAGATGATACGCTGGATTGCCATCGGCGTCGTGTTTGCGTCCATCAGCATCGGTTTGATCAAAGTGATGGTCGGAACACTCGCGTGGCCCTTCGCGCTGGCAACTTTGCTCTCAAGCGAAATCTGCACGCTGTTGCGTTTTGTGGCGGTCAACCGCTGGGTTTTTCCTCATCACCATCTGACTTGGAGAAGACTCTGGCGATACCATGCGGTGAACGCCCTCGGCTTCGCGATTTGGTGGGGCGCGGCAAACACCCTCAAATTCGTCGGCGTGGAGTATCTTCTCGCGTCGGCCCTCGCGATATTCTTTTCCGTCGGCTTCAGCATGGTCTCGAATTTTTATTGGGTCTGGCGCAAGCCCTCGGGACATACCCGGCCGCCTCATGGCCGCATCGAGTCGCCTGCGGCGATGCGACGTTAATTTGCAATGAGCATTAAAAAAATCCCCGTCCTCCTTCTCGGCTTCGCGCTCGGACTCATTGCGCTCGCGGGTTGTTCGGCCATCCAGCGAAAATTTCTTTTCTATCCCACCCATCACCATCGCGACAACGGACTGACGCCGTGGCTGCATGACGGAAAACTCATCGGTTACTCGCAACCAGTCGCGTCGCCGAAAAATGTCTGGCTGATGCTTCATGGCAACGGTGGTCAAGCAGCGGACCGGGCTTATGCGCTACCGTGTTTTTCGGTGCAGGATTCCGTTTTCATCATGGAATATCCCGGCTACGGCGCCCGCGATGGCGTCCCGTCCCAAGCCACTTTCGACGCGGCGGCGGCCGAGGCCTACGGCGTCCTGAAAAAAACTTATCCAACGCTCCCCGTTTGCGTTGTGGGCGAATCCATCGGCACCGGTCCGGCGTCCACGCTGGCCGGTCAAGCGCAACCACCGGATAAAATCGTGCTGGTCGTGCCCTTCGATAATTTAAAGAGCGTCGCGGCCGATCATTTTCCATTTCTGCCCGTCGGCCTGATTCTCGGCGAGAGCTGGGACAACGTTCAGTCGCTTTCCGCTTACAAGGGACCCATCGATATTTTCGGCGCCGTGGAAGACACGATCATCCCGATCAAGCATGCTGAACAATTGAGCCGCAGCCTGCCGACGGCGAAGTTTCACCGGATTCCGGGTGGCCACAACGAATGGTGGACCGACGAGCGCGTGGAAATCAGGAATCCGTGAGGCTGCGAGTTGCGGCGGGTTTCATGGCTCATCACGGCGAGAAATTGACTGGCCGCGATGCGCTCAGGTTAAAGCAACCGATCTCCACGTCGGCACGATCCTTCAGCACTATGCGCTGCGGGCGAACAATTCCGACAGGCGCGACGCCCGTCGCCACATGATCTTAAATCCCTCAGTTGGAATTGCGGAATTCAGGATGATAAAAGATTCCGTCGTTCCATTGCGCGAGGATCATAACGTGGAACCACGGCGACCCCGCCGTGGTTTTTCCGGTGCACGCCAATTCAAACCCGCAGCGGGTTTGCGCCGGCGGGTTCTTCCCAATGATAGGATTTTATTTCCGTACCCATCCGCCACTCGCGCGGAGTCGTGGTGCCGAGCCAGTCGAGCGGTTCACAGCCACCGGGAGTGCCGCCCGACAACGCTGTCTGCATCGCTGCGCGGAAGACTTCCTTCTGTTCGGGAGTGACCGTGCGCGGATCAACTGAGACGAAAAGCGCCGCGCCACTGCGCGCCACCAGATCGAGAAACTGCCGATCGAATTCCCAGGGAGTACGTGCCGTGTGCGCTGCGCAATCGGGATCGCCCGCGAAAAATGCGCCGTTCTGTGGCAATCGGAATGCGAGCGTATTGATCCCCATGCGACGGGTGCGTTCCCAGTCGTGGCCCGACGTATCGTCACCGGTGCGTTGAACTTCGAAAATCCCCGCTCCGAGATGACCAATGGTATTGCAACCCAACAGCACCGCGTCGCCCGCGCCTTCACGCAGCGTGCGATAGAGCCGAAGGATAATTTCCGCATTGGTCAGCGATTGGTCGGCGAAATGCCAGCCGGCATCCGTGAGTTCGGCTCCCATCTCATTTCCCCAGCGGCCAAAAACATCGTAGGTCGAAAAATCGTGTTTGATCAGTTCGTAACCCCAGGAGCGAACGCGGGCGACGTCGTCGTGGATGAGTTTGAGATTCTCCGGCAACGTCAAATCGAGCGGTCTTTCCTTCTCGGTGCAGGGTCCCGCCCGCAGGCGCCGCGGATCGTCCACCGTCGTCAACGCGGTGGGACGCATCCAAATTCCAGGACGCACGCCGAGTTTTTTCATGTCGGACGCGAGCCCGGGCATGTCGGGAAAAATATCGGGTATTCCGGCCATCCAAGGTCCACCAGGGCACGACGAACCGGGCGTCCAGCCGGCATCAATTACACAATAAGGGCGATTGGGATGTATCCCCGCGAGGCTGGCGAGAAACCCCGCGTCACGCCGCATCGCGTTGGCATCGAAATCGCGTCCGTAAGCGTAGTCCCAGTTGTTGTTGCCACAGATCGGCGCGGACGCGAGGCGCGGCTTGGGGCAGAGGATGCGACAAAATCGGGACAACGCGGCAAACGGAGTTTCGCCTTTCTGGCCGGAGATAGAAACTACCGTGGCGGCAGCGATCACCCGATCACCCGGCCGGCACGGACTGCCGCCGTTGCGAAAATCGAGCCAGAGCGAAACGCCGCTCGCGTCAACGGTCCAAAAGCACAACGCCGATGACTGGGTCTTGACGCCGGCCATAAATGTATCGTCGCTGGCTTGATCGTGGGCGGCAAAATACCACGGCATCACGCGTTCGGGTTGAAGCGTGCGCCACTGCAAATCGCCGTAACTCCGCTCCCAGTGATCGCCGAGAAACATCGTCCCGGTTGGAAAACTTGTTTCCCAGCGAAGCACCACGCGGGAAAGCAGGCCGGCGGGGCACGACACTTTCACTGCGAGTGCGTCGGCCGGTCCGCTGATTTCAACTTCACCTTGCTCACTCGTAAAACGGTCACCGCTTTTCTGCGCCGCCACCAATCCAGATCCATCGTGGTCAACAAATACCCGCACGGGAACTCCCGGTAGTTGCGCCGGCAACGAACGCGAAGATTCAATGGCGTTTGCGGAACCCGCTTTTTCCGCGGCCCGCGAAGTCGCGCTAAACGCAGTACTAGCCAGGAGGGAGCCCGCGCTCAACTTAACGGCGTTACCGATGAAAGCGCGACGATTGGGATCGAGAGGCAATTGAGACATGAAAACGAAGGGTTAGGGTTGACGGGGAATTTAACGCAAAATGGTCCAGCCCGCTGGTGGAACCAAGCGCAAAAAATCCCAAGCCATCGAACGGGTCCCGCAGACAAACCGAGGCGGTATTTTTTCTGCGCAAAACGCGTGACGCCATCATGAGGATCGCAACAATGGATGCGTCATGAACGCACTCATTGCCCGGACCCGCGATTATTTGGAGCGGAACCGGCTGCAGCCCGATTTGAATCGGGCGGCGCGCTCCACCGTCGCGTTCATGGTGCCGATCCTCGCCGTTCAATGGTGGAATTTGCCGATCGAGGCTTCGTTCGCGGCGATCGCGGCACAGAACGTTGCCCAAGTCGATGTCCGAGGCTCCTACCCTCTCCGCTTGAGCTTGCTGCTGACGATGACCGTGGTGCTCGCGGGCGCGACATGGTTGGGCGGCATCACCGGGACTCATCTCCCGCTCGCCCTTTGCGCCGTGATTTTGTTGATGGGGTTGAGCGGAGTCTGGCGTCACCTGAGCAGTGAATACGGACCATCGCTCGGAATCGGGTCGATGCTGTTGTTCCTGATCGCGCTCGATCATCCGGGTAACGCGGCAGTGGCGGACAGCCATTTCCTCGCCGCACTGATCGGCGGAGTTCTAGGCATGTTAGTCCAGGGAGCGTTATGGCCGTTCCGCGCGCAACATCCGTTGCGCCGCGTGGTGGCGGATAGCTGGTCGGCGTTATCCGATCTGCTGGCCGCGATGGCGCCCGGCGAAACGTCGGCGATGGCCGCACGCCATCAGCTCATCGCGGAACAACAGGCCGCGCTGCGGACAGCGCTCGATCAAGCCACCGCGACACTCGCGGCGGCACCGTCGCATGACAAACGTCCGTACCTCCGCCGACTCGAGGAATTGAATCTCGCGGCCGCGCGCTTTTCCACCCGCTTCATGGCCGTCAATGCGTCGTTGGAAACCCTGATGATCCGGCCCGATTTTGAAACATGGGCGCCGAGCTTCGATCCAGTGATCGCGTCGCTCATCAATAGCGCGCGCACTGTCGCGGTCACCGTCGTTTCCCGCCAGCCGTCGCATCTGGCCGCGTGCGAGGTTCGACTGCGCCGCCTCGGCACATTGCTCAGGGCGTTGCGGGAACAAATTCTCACGCAGACCGATCATTCGCCCGAAGGCGTGCAGCTGGCTTTTCTGCTCCGCCAAATCGAAAACCTGCTTCCCGGCGTCGAAGCGGCGGTGCGCGCCACGATCGAGCGCGGAGAAGAGAGCTCCGCGTTTTCCCTTGAACTCTTCGATTTGCAAACGTGGACCCTGCGTCCACTCGCTTCGGCGCTCAACTTTCAGTGGCGACCTGATCCGGTCCTGGTGCGATTCATTGCGCGCGGCATCGTCTTGCAACTCATCGGGGTGGCGGCGTTCAAGCTCTTCGATCTCGAAAGAGGTTACTGGTTGCCATTGACGATGCTCGTCGTGCTGCAGCCGGAGTTCGGCGCAACCCGGCTGCGCGCCGGCCAACGCGTGCTCGGCACATTCGGAGGCAGCGTCGCGGCTAGTTTGTTACTGTGGCTCTCACCGCCACCGATTTTTCTGATTATCGCAATGGCGGTCACCGTCGGCGCGTTTTCCTTCTGGTTGAAACGGAACTACGCGATCGCGGTTTTTTTCATCACGTTGTTTGTGGTCTTGATCACCGAGATTTCGACCCACGTCACGGTCGCCTTCACTCTCGAACGGCTCGGTGCCACCGCAGCCGGCGGTGTACTCGCGTTGCTGGCGGCGCTCCTGTTTTGGCCGGTGTGGGAACGCCAGCGTTTGCCCGGGTTGTTAGCAAAGGCGCTTCGCGCCAATCGAAGTTACATTCTCACGATCGGGCAGCGCTTAACCACCGGGGGCGCTTACGACGCGGAAATTATCGCTGCAAAACGGGAAGCGGAACTCACCAATGGGATGATTTTCGCGTCACTCAAACGCATGTCCGCCGATCCCAAAAACCAACAAACCCGGCTCGGTGGAGTCGCGACCCTGGCCAACGGCAACCAGCGGCTGACCCAAGCGTTCACGGTGATCGCGCTGCACCTCACCGCCGGATCGCCGGTCAACCAGCCGGAGGTCACCGCGCAGGTTGAGCGGATCGCCGACGCATTTGAATTGCTCGCGCTCGGAACTGAGATGAGTCAACCCGAAGGCGAAAAACTTTCCGCCATTCGCGTGTCGTTGGTGCGCTCCGTCCCGCGTGCGCCGAAGGGATCGCCGGCGGGTTCGCTGGAGCATGTGGTTTGCGGACAGTTTCGCCGTTGCACGACCGAACTCGGCGCAATGCTCATCGCCGCGACAGGCGATTCCACGACTGATGAAAATGAACGTGAGGCCGGCTTGCCAATCGTAGTCGCATGAGTTTGCCTGCGGCATTTCCCTCTCCGTTTCTTCAATCGATGAAAGTTTTTCGAGTTCTATTCCGTCCGATGATCGCGCTGCTAGGCGCAGTGATCGTGATATTCATTTCGGGCTGCGCCACCACCGCCGGAATTCACGATGGCAAAACGTCCCAAGCGGCCGCATCCCCGGTGGCGCCGCCCCCTCCCGCCGGACAAACCGAGCCGCCTGTCGCGGAGTCGCTCCGTCACGTGACGCCCACGCGCCCCGCGCCCGAGACTTCGGCGCCCGTGGAAACGCCCGCTCCGGCCAAACCCGTGCCAACTCCCGTAACGCCACCTCCGTCAGCGATGCCAAAGGTGCAACACGCGAGCATCGTGGGCACTCAGGAATCGAGCATCCTGTTTGATAATTTCACCGCTTTCATCACAACAATCGACGGCAGGAAAATCGCGATCGGACGAGATGGCTGGAGCGTGCCACTGGAAATAGAGACAGGCCGCCGCACGTTGGATGTCGAATTCAACCGTGGGGTCTTCTATGCGAAGGGAAGACTGGAATTCGACGCCGTCGCCGACGCGAAATATGAATTGAAATTCATCACCGATGCCGAGCTGTTCGGCCATAACAGCTATTGCAATTTCTGGGTGATCGATACGTCAACTGGCAAGACCGTGAGTATGATCAGCAAGGGTTCGGTGGAAAAGATCGCGGGTGCAACGGCGCAGTAGGAGGGCGGGACAAATTTTCGATTTTCTGCCAATGGTAATTGCGTAAGCGCGACCGCCGGACTCGCCGGATTCCTATTTCAGCAGCTGAAATCACGATTTCACGGATGCTCATAGATCGTAATCACCAGGCAAATCCTCGCGGCGAGATCGCTGCGGAAATCAAAAAACCACGGCGGGATCGCGGTGGCTCCATTTAAAAGACGCGGCAAAATCCTGCGGCTTACTCCTGCACTGGCTGGCGCAGTTCCATGTCTTGCGGCACGATGCTCAATGCTTCGGCGAGCGA
>JBEPTW010000062.1:0-19939 GCA_041691855.1 Verrucomicrobiota bacterium
GCGGGTGATTGTGTCCGTGAATCGCCGGCCCCCACGTGCAGACGAAGTCGATCAGTTCGCGATCGTCCGCGGTGACAAGCGTCGCGCCATGCGCCGACTTCGTGAAAAACGGCGCGCCGCCGACGGAGCGAAACGCGCGAACGGGAGAGTTGACGCCGCCAGGCATGAGCTGCTGGGCGCGGGCGAAAAGAGATTCGGAGGAAGTCATTTTTTTAACCACTGATGCACACAAATGAAGCACTCATTCGGAGCAGAGAACCAATCGCTTCCATTCGAGGCGAGGGAAGGCGCCGAAGTTGATCAAGTAACCGACGTGTTTGCGGATTGCGCGAAGGTAGTTAATCAATTGAGCGCCGTACTCAGGCAAGAGCGCATTGACCGCTTTCAGTCCCTCGAGGATTTCTCCCGAAGATAAGGTGGATCTGGTGTTTTGGCCGGCTTTTTTTGTAGGGCCGGTGCTTGCGCCGGCCTCGTGCGAGGTCGACCGAGCGCGAAACGGCATGCCGCAAGCGATGATCCTACACCCCGGAGCCGAGCTGATGAGCGAAGGTTTATTTGCCGGAGCTGCCATCGTGGTTCAAAAAATCAGCTGACGTATTTTTGGACGATGGGAATGCGGCGGCCGACACCGAAGGCGAGGGGAGTGATTTTCAGACCAGGGGCGGCTTGCTTGCGCTTATATTCGTTGAGATCGACCTTGCGCACGATGTCGTTGACGACCGTCTGATCGTAACCTTGCGCGACGAGGTCGGCGCGCGACAACCCTTCCTCCACGTAACCTTTCAGAATTCCGTCGAGGATATCGTACGCAGGCAAACTGTCTTGATCGGTCTGGTCGGGCCGCAATTCCGCACTCGGCGGTTTTTCGATGGTGGACGCCGGGATGATTTCCTTCGCGCGATTGATCCAGCGGGAAAGGGCGTACACCTGCATTTTAAAAACATCGCTGATGACCGCGAGGCCGCCGCACATATCGCCGTAAAGCGTGCAATAGCCGACGGCGAGTTCGCTCTTGTTTCCGGTGGTCAAAAGCAACGCGCCGAATTTATTGGAAATCGCCATGAGCAACAGGCCGCGCGCGCGCGCCTGGATGTTTTCCTCGGCGATATCGCGCGGCCGGTTCGCAAAAATCGGACCCAACGTCTGCTCGGCTGCCGCCACGGTGTCGCCGATGGAAATCGTATGAAATTCGATCCCGAGATTCTCCGCGAGCACGCGAGCGTCGTCCTTGCTGTGCTGGCTGGAAATCACCGACGGTAAACTCACGCCAATGACATTTTTCGGACCGAGTGCCTCGGCAGCGATCACGGCGGTCAGCGCCGAATCGATGCCGCCGGACAAACCGAGCAGCGCTTTTTTGAAACCCGTTTTTTGCGCGTAATCACGAACGCCGAGCACGAGCGCGTCGTAGATGTCGGCCAGATCCTCCTGTGCGTAGGTGGGATGCAGGCAAACGGCGTTCGGAGCAGGCGTCGGATCGCCCGCGAGCGTCACGTCGATCACCTGCATATCCTCACGAAACGCGGCCAAGCCGCCGACGAATTTTCCATCGGCATCGCAAATCACACTGCGACCTTCGAAGATCAATTCGTCATTGCCGCCGACCGCGTTGCAATACGCCACCGGGCAGTGGCACGCTTTCGCCGCATCAGAGACCAATCTGCGGCGCAGCGAATTTTTCGAAAGGTGCCACGGGCTCGCCGAAAGATTTAGCACGAGATCGACGTGTTGCTCGCGCAACCATTTTACTGGATCGAGGCTGTAAAATCGCCGCGTCGGGACGAGCGGGTGAGTCCAGATGTCCTCGCAAATTGTGAGCCCGATGCGGCGACCGGCCACTTCGATAATGGAAGGCTCGTTTGCCGGTTCGAAATAGCGGTCTTCATCGAAAACGTCGTACGTCGGAAGCAGGCATTTGCGCGCCGACGAAATGATTTTTCCCTGATGACAAAATGCTGCGGAGTTGTAAGCGGAACGGCCTTTGCCAGTCAGGTTGGCCTCGGTGTACCCGAGCAGTGCTGGCACGACGCCGATCTGGGCGGCGATCGTACTGGTGGCTTTCGCGACATCGGAAATGAAATGCCGTTTGAACAATAAATCGCGCGGCGGGTAGCCGCAGACCACGAGCTCTGGGAAAAGCACGAGCTCGGCACCTTGGTCGACAAGGTCGCGGTAAGCGTGGAGGATCCGCCTGCTGTTACCGGCGAGATCGCCGACGATGGTGTTAATTTGGGCCAGTCCGATGCGCATGATGCTGTCGGGCAAGTTGAAGGCATTGCGTCCAACTGCAACCACAAGGAAAGAGCGCGCGGGATGTTTTTGCCCGCATTTCCGCTAGCCCCGGAGAACAAATTCCGCCTTGCTGGCGCCGCTCATGACTTCCCTTGTCGTTCCACGTCTGATTCTCGCGTCCGCTTCGCCCCGTCGTCGGGAATTGCTGGCCGAACTGGGCTTCCCGTTTGAAGTCATTCCAGCCGAGGTGACGGAGTATGAAGCGGCCGACGCCGATCCGCGCGAAATGGTTCGGCATAACGCTGCGTTAAAAGCCGACTGGGTGTCCGCCCGCCATCCGGAAGCGACCGTGATCGGCGCCGACACCACGGTTTTCGTGGACCGAACCGTCCTCAATAAACCCCGTGATGCCGCCGAGGCGCGGTCCATGTTGCGACTGCTCAGCGGACGCAGTCACACGGTTTTCACGGGGATTGCGCTGCGCCGGGCGAAGGACGGCCTGAAACTCGATCAAGGCGTCGCCAGCGAAGTGCAGTTCAAGCGACTCGACGACGCGACCATCGAGCTGTATTTGAGCCGCGTCCATACGTTGGACAAGGCGGGAGGTTACGCGATCCAGGAAGAAAACGAGCTGATTGTGGAGAAGTTTTCCGGCTCTCTGACAAATATTGTCGGATTACCGCTCGATGAGATGAAACAAATTTTGACTCGGGCGGGTCTGATCGGTTGATTTTACCTGTGGTGACACAACCTCCAGAGCTCAAAAGGCCGTCTTCCGAAGTAACGGACAGTGAAGACTACTCGGGCCGTTCGATCGGCATTGGCATTGCGTGCACGCTTTTGTTTCACGTGCTGCTCCTCTGGCTCTCCCCGCGATTTGGCATGAATCGATTTTCCGGAGCGCATAGCGGGATTTCAGTCGCGAGGCCGAGCACCGCTAAATCATTCGATTTCGATCTGGCTCCGCCTCCTGAGCCGAAGCAGGACCCGATGAAGTTCGTGGAAACCAATCCCGACGCACCGGAGAATACGCCGGACAAAACCGCGAATTACAGCAACCGGAACCAGCAGTCCGCCCAGAAAGAAGCCGCGAAGGAAAAAGATCCTGAGAACCGCCCGAGCGTTACAGGTGGTCAGGATAAGATCAAAAACGACACCGCAATCGTGACCGGCGATTTGTCAAAACCGCAGCAGGGCGCGGCCGCCGCGCCTGAGATGACGAAAACCGACAACGACAAGCAGCAGGAAAAAGAAATGAAAGCGCGGGCCGAACAAACGCCGCTGTCAGGTTTTGAGAAAACCGAAGGCAAATCCGAAGACGGCATCGCCACCAATATTTCAAAGGCTGACGCGCCCAACACGCATGCTGACAAACTGGTTGAGGGAGCGCGTGACGCCAAGAGTCCGGACGGCGGTTTGGTCGCGGTGGCGCAAACCAGCAAAGCGCAGCCAAAGGCGCGTCCGCGTCTCACGGCGGCACGTTCGACCATTCTCACCAACCGCGCCACAGGCACGACCAACATTGGAATTCTCGGTCAGGACGCCCGCTGGAGTGAGTACGGCGAGTATTTGCAGGAGGTACTCGAGATCATCCAGGTTCAATGGTACAAAATCCTGCAAGAAAGCCGCGTCTCACCTCCGAGAGGTTCCAACGTCGTGATTACTTTCAAAATCAATTCCAAGGGCGAAACTGCAATCGTGAAGGTCGAAGATTCCGACGCGGGGAAGCAGGGCGTGTTTTCCTGCCAAAACGCGATCACTTTTCCGCAACCTTACCGCAAGTGGACCGACCAGATGATTGCCGTGCTCGGGGATGAGCAGCAGTTGACCCTGAGTTTTTATTATCAGTGAGCGCCTTGCCGGAAAATTTTTGGGAGACGTTGCCGCTGCACGAGGGAATCACGCTGCTCACGCGTGACGCGAACGGCTTGGCCGCCTTCGACAAACCAGCCGGAGTGCTCTCGCATCCCAACGGCTCCGAGGACGAAGCGCGCGCGCTGTTGACCTGCCGGTACGACAAGGAAGCGCAGTGTTTCATCTGGAAATCCGACGACGATAGCGAACGACGCCTCTGGTTGCTCAATCGTCTCGATTCCGCGACGTCCGGCGTGATTTTGACCGCTGCTACCGAAAAACTCGCGGTCGCGGTCCGTTCACATTTCGCGAACAAGCAGGTGCGGAAAATTTATAACGCGATTGTTTTTGGTAAGCCGCAGTTGAAGACCGATATGTGGCGCGATTTGTTGGCCGTCAAAAAAGTTCAAGGCCAAATCCGCACCTCGATGATCGGAAATGTACCGTCTGAAACCCAGTTTCAGCTTGTTCGGCACACGCAGAAGAATTTTTCCACGTCGCTCGTCCGGCTCGAACCGCGCACGGGACGGAGTCATCAGCTTCGCGTCCAATGCGCCAAACGGCATCTACCGATTATCGGCGATCAGACGTACGGCGATTTCGGCCGGAACCGGACGTTTGCGAAGGCGATTAAGAGCAAACGGCTTTTCCTGCATTCGCTCGAAACCAGTTTTACGTACGAATTTGCCGGTCGGGCCAACCCTTTCAAGGCCAGCGCCCCGTTGCCGCCAGAGTTTAAGGTGGAGTATTGACGGAAAGGCCACGGCGCGGAGATTTTCCACAGCGGGGTCGCTGTGGCTCCATTTTCCGGGACTGGAGCGCGGGCGACCTCGCCCGCGTCTGTGTCCCGCCGAGATAAGATATTTTAGGGCTTGGTTTTTAGGCGTCAGGTGGGTTTAACCGACCCTTTAATCCGATGGCATTGGCACTTATTTTTTCAGGACAGGGCGCCCAGAAAGTAGGTATGGGCAAATCGTTGTACGAAGGCTCGACTGCGGCCCGCGATTTGTACGATCAAGCCAATCAGGTGTTGGGTTGGGATTTGAAGAAAATCAGCTTTGAAGGACCGGAAACGGAGCTCACCCAAACCAAGGTTTGCCAGCCAGCGTTGTTCGTCCACGGACTGGCGATTCTCGCTGCGTTGCAAGAGAAAGGGAAGTTGCCGGAAGTGAAATTTGCCTTGGGCCTTAGTCTTGGGGAAGTCACCGCGCTGGTGGCGGCGGGAGTTTTTGACTTTGTGACCGGTCTCAAGGTGGTCGCGGAACGCGGCCGGCTCATGCAGCAAGCCTGCGAGAAAACGACCGGCGGAATGGCCGCGGTCATCGGCGAGGAACGCGCGAAGGTTTACGAGTTGTGCAAGGAATTCGACATTGAGGCCGCCAATTTCAACGCGCCGGGCCAGATCATTATTTCCGGCGATAAGGACAAGGTCGCTGCCGCGGTCGTTGCCGCCAAGGATCGCGGCGTAAAGAAAGTGATGACGCTGAATGTCGCCGGTGCGTACCACAGCCGATTGATGGAGCCAGCGCGCGCGGAGTTCGCGGCGTATCTGTCTGGCGTAACTTTTAACCGGCCGAAGTTCACGGTTTTCACCAATACCACCGGGCAAACCGTCAGCGAGCCCGATCAGATCCGTGAAGCGCTCGTCAAACAGGTCGTGTCGTCGGTGCTGTGGGAAGACTGCATGCGCAATTGCGCTGCGGCCGGTGCGACGGAATTCTGGGAATGCGGTCCGGGCGGCGTGCTTGCCGGCATGGCGCGACGCACCGAAAAATCCTGGATCGTTAAAAGCTTTGCCGAACTCGCCGACCTCCCTGCCTAAGTGAAAGACGCTCCTTTAACTCGTAATTTTTGCATCATTGCCCACGTCGACCACGGGAAGACGACGCTGTCCGACCGTTTGCTGGAGTTCACCAGCACGATCACGAAACGCGTGATGACGGACCAGCATCTGGACTCGATGGATCTCGAGAAGGAACGCGGCATCACGATCAAGATGCATCCGGTGACGATGAACTATCCGGCCAAGGACGGACTGATCTACAAGCTCAACTTGATGGATACGCCGGGACACGTGGATTTCGCGTACGAGGTATCGCGTTCGCTCGCGGCATGCGAAGGCGCGTTGCTGCTGATCGACGCTTCGCAAGGCGTCGAAGCCCAGACCGTCGCCAACGCGCACCTCGCATTTGCGCAGGGACTGAAGGTGATTCCCGTCATCAACAAGATCGATTTACCGAGCGCGAATCTTGAGCTGTGCATGCGACAATTGGAGGACATTCTGACGATTCCCGCCGAGGAAGCGATTCTCGCCAGCGGCAAATCCGGCATCGGCATCGAGGATATTTTGGAAGCGGTAGTTAAACGCGTGCCACCGCCGCGTTGGACGGATTATCCGACGACGCGCATGTTGGTATTTGATTCGAAATACGATGCGTATCGCGGCGTGATTTCCCATGTGCGCGTTTTTTCCGGACGCTTCAAGGCCGGCGAAATGATGATGCTGATGAGTTCGGGCCAGAAATCCGAAATCAAGGAAGTCGGCATGTTTCATCCAGGCATGATCAAATGCCCCGAACTCGGGCCGGGCGATGTCGGCTATATCGTCAGCAACATCAAGAGCGTCGATGAAATCAAAGTCGGCGACACCGTCACGCATGCGAACAAACCGGCAGCCGAGATGCTGCCTGGCTATAAGGAAGTGCGCCCGATGGTGTATTGTGGACTTTATCCGCTCGAGTCAGACGACTACGAAAAGTTGAAGGTCGCGCTCAGCAAACTCCGATTGAACGACTCGTCGTTGGTTTATCAGAGCGAAAGTTCAGTCGCGCTCGGCTTTGGTTTTCGTTGCGGATTCCTCGGGCTGTTGCACATGGAGGTCGTGCAGGAACGCATCCGCCGCGAGTACGACGTCGAGATTATTTCCACGTATCCGAGCGTGGTGTACAGGGTCAAGAAACACGGCGGCGAGGTCCTCGAAATCGACAATCCCGTCAACCTGCCTGATCCTGGCAGCATCGAGGAAATCTCTGAGCCGACCATCAAGGCCGCGATCCATATTCCGAACGAATTCATGGGAGACCTGCTTGGACTGGTCATGGAAAAACGCGGCTCGTGCGAGCAAACCGATACGCTCGACGGCTCGCGCGTCATGCTGACGTGCACGTTGCCGCTCAATGAAATCCTCGTCGATTTCAACGATCGCCTGAAGAGCATTACCCGCGGCTATGGCTCGATGGATTACGAGTTGGGCGAATACCGCGCGTCGGATCTCGTGAAGATGGAGATTCTCGTCAACGCCGACCCGGTCGACGCTTTTGCCAGCATTGTGCATCGCTCGAAAGCCGAAGGGCAGGGCAGGTCGCTCTGCGAAAAATTGGCCGATATCATTCCGCCGCAAATGTTCAAAGTCGCCGTGCAAGCGGCCATCGGCGGCAAGATTATCGCCCGCGACAACGTCCGCGAGATGCGCAAGGACGTTACCTCGAAGTGTTACGGTGGTGATATTTCCCGCAAACGGAAGTTGCTCGATAAACAGAAGGAGGGCAAAAAGAAGATGAAACTTATCGGCAAGGTTTCGATCCCACCAGATGCCTTCATTCAGGTTTTGAAAACCAACAGCTAACCCTCGACAAAACCGTGTTCAGCTTTCTTTACTCCGAACAGAAAAAGATGCGCCAGACCGCGGAAAACTGGCTCGAAGTGGCCGACCGGGTATTCAAATACCGTCGCGATCAACTTAACGAAAGCCAGACGCACAAGCTGCTTAACGCCACGAGCGAACTGAAGTTGCGTCTGAAAGAGAAAGCCGACGCCAGCAAACTCAAGATGTCGGTTGAATCGCTGGAGGGAGTTTTGCGTGACACCGGCGGACGGATTTATCCTGTTTCTTCGATCGTCGAGAACGTCGAATTCTTCCTCGTCGCAGCCATCGTGATTCTCGGCCTGCGCGCGTATTTCGTACAGCCGTTCAAGATCCCCACGAACTCGATGTGGCCGACCTATTACGGGATGACGGCAGAGATTTTTAAGTCGGGCGAAGAACCGGGAGTATTGGGCACAGTGTCACGTTTGGCGCGGCTCGGCGCCACGAATTATTCGGCGACCGCGACCGCTGATGGACAAGTCTACATTGCGGCTTACGGAGATACCCAATTCATGTTGCCGGTGCCCTCCGAGACCTCAGGACGGAGTTTGTTGATTTTCCCGTCTGCGCAGAAGGAATTTACTTTTTCAGTGGGTGGCCAAACGACCACGGTCAAGGTTCCTGCCGAATTTGATTTCAACAAGCTGCTCAATGACGCGTTTTTCAAGAATGCACCCACCCTTCAGGGCGCATTGGCTAAAGCCGCCCGACAGGCGCAACCCTTGGAACAATCGACGCTGTTGATTCACCAAGGAAACCGCACGGGTGAAGCGCGGGTTTACTGGGTTCCCATTGGGAAAAGCGTGAAGAAGGGCGAGAAGATCCTGTCGTTCGATATTTTGACGGGCGACCTCTTGTTCGTGGATCGGTTTACCTATAATTTTTTTCCGCCGAAGGTCGGGTCCGGATTCGTTTTCAAAACCGTAAATATTCACAGCCCGAGCATGCTGGATCGCAATACCCACGAGCAAATAGACCAATATTATATTAAGCGCTTGGTCGGAGGGCCGGGCGACGAGCTGGAGGTCCGTAAACCTGGCAAAGGGGTCACTGACGGGGATCAACTGAGCGGCCTCGGACAGGAAGGGGAACTTTTCCGAAATGGGAAACCGATCGACGGAGCGGCTGCCTTTGCAAAAAATGCGCGTAAAGAAGGTCTTTATCCGGGCTATCGGGCAGCCGGATTACTTGATTTTGGGGACGTCGTGAAGATTCCCGGTCATTCGTATTTTGCGATGGGCGATAATTCCCCGAACAGCGAAGACAGTCGCTTTTGGGGCTTTGTCCCGGAGAAGGACGTCGTCGGGCGACCGCTGTTTATCTATTATCCGCTGACCAGCCGCTGGGGTCCGGCTAAGTAAGTTTCAACAGTCGTCGGGTCATTGCGAAGAGCGCAGCGACGAAGCAAAGCAGCGATCTGGATTGGCACGTCCGGCTTTGGCCAGCTTGCCCGATAACAGAAAAAGCGTGATGGGAAGCGGCTAAGGTTGCAGGTCCTTAAAGAAATCGAACTGACCTTCGAGTTTCGCCAATTCGTCGCGAAGTTGCGAGAGATGTCGCCGGCATTGCTCGGCCATCTGCAGCTGTTGGGACGTGAAAAATTCCGGCTGTTCCGTGGCTTCCGGTGGATGCGCCGCCGCCAATTCATGCTGCGCAATAATCTCCAAACAGAGGTTGATCTCGATGCGGCAGCGTTGGGTCCTGAACGGATCGTAGGCGTTCATGCGAATGGAAGTGAGTTAGTTAAAACAAAGGTGCCGGCACACATAACGCACAATATATATTATGTCTATAATATGATTATGGCGGAAACTCACTGCTGGAGTCCCAGGAATGCTTGGATCTGCTGAAGACACGCTGCGCTTTCGTCTTCGAGGACGTAATGCCCTGCTGATTCAAAATAATCGGCTTTCGCGTCAGGCAGTAACTTCCGCCATCGCTCGTAGTAGTGCTGGTTGAAACAGAAATCTTTTCCGCCCCACAGGATGCGCACGGGATGATTTTTCAAGCCGGCCAGCTTAAGTTCGATTTCAGCCAACGCGCGATCACTGGCCGTCCCTCGCCCGCTTGGAATGTCCACCACGAATCGATGCGTCGCGATCCGATTGGCCCAATTGTCGTACGGATACACGTAGCCGCGTTTTACGTCCGGTGCCAACGGCTTGGTCACTGACATCCACGTCGCCGGTCCCGCAAAGCCATTAAAACCGCGCACGAGCAACTCCCCGATCACCGGCGCCCGACAAAGCCTGATTCGCAGCGGAATCACGGTGTCAGCGAAGGCCGCAGTATTGAGAATCACCACGCGGCCGAGTTGCTCCGGTCGCTGCAACGCTGTCCCCAAACCAATCGGACCACCCCAATCGTGAACGATCAGATGGATTTTCCTTAACGCCAAACTGTCGAGCAATGCCCTGAGGTTTTTGACGTGCTCGCTCAGCGTATAATTAAAATCCTGCGGTTTGTCCGATAATCCACACCCCAAGTGGTCCGGCACGATGCAGCGGATTCTATCGCGCAGACCAAGAACCAGATTCCGGTAATAGAACGACCAGGTGGGATTGCCGTGGACCATCACGACCGCTTCGTCGCCCTGTCCTTCATCCAGAAAGCTCATTGCGCCGCGTCCCGTATCGAATCGCTTTGGTTCGAACGGATACAGCGCGCGCAGCCAGTCTGGAATCGATGTCGGCATAAAATATCAGCGGCTAAAATCTACCCACACGCTGATCCTCTGAACTCCGGATAAGTGGATATGAGTGGCCATTAGTGGTTCAAACGCTTGGTCCCTCACCATTCGACCGCGAGCATCAAGCTGTTAATGCCACTGCCAATGCCGAGCAACGCAACCTTATCGCCGCTCTTCACGGCGCTTTGTTCAACGGCCAAGGCCAACGCAGTCGGCAACGCAGCCGATCCCGTGTTGCCGAGCGTTTCAAACGTGGAGAAATCGCGGGTCAAATCGAGTCCGACTGTTTCGTACAACTTTCGCCGGTGCGTGCTCCCTACTTGATGACAGATAAATCGGTTCGGCGTTTCGCGCGTCCAACCCGTTTCTTTTTCGAATAGTTTCCACGTATCGAGCGCAACCTGCACCCCGGCCAGCAACAGTTGTTCGGAATCAGTCTGCATCTGCAATCCGCCGCCGGCGGTGTCGCCCTGGCAGAGTTCGCTATGTTGCGTCGCCGCGAGCGCTGCCCCGGCCACCAACCGGTGCTTTGGTCCGGCCGGCAACAAATCTTCGTGGCACACGATCGCCGCCACGGCGCCGGAACCGATCGTGAGATTGGCAAAGAATGGTTTGATGTCGTTCCGGCTTAGCGCGGGATTCAACAGTTGCTGCAACGTTTGCTCGACCAGCGTTCGTCCATTTTCACCTGCCACCACCATGCCACAGCGAATTTGTCCGGCATCGATCATCGCGCCCAACGTCACCAATCCATTCAAAAAACCGAGGCACGCATTCGACAAATCGAACACCTGCGCCCGTGGCCCGAGTCCGATTTTATGATGCGCAAACGACGCGGTCGCCGGTTCGAGCATGTCGCGCGAGACTGCGCAATGAATGAACACCTCGATTTGGTCCGGCTTGAAAATCGACTGCTGCAATACCGCGCGCCCCGCCGCAGCGCTTGCGTCTGACGGTCGCGTGCCGCTGGCCCACATGCGCCGCGCTTTGATCCCCGTCATGAGTTCCAAGCGCCCTTCGGGCAGTTTCAGGCGCTCGTACACGGGGCGCAGCTTTTCCTCGATTTGCGCGGAGGTCCAAATCTCCTCCGGCAAAACCGTCGTCAACGATTCGATGCAAGCGTGTTTAAATCTCATTCGAGTTGGTCGGGGCTCGGAGACATGAGGGGCGACGACGGACGACAGGCGGGACGCCTGTCGCTACGAAAATCTCATCGTGGGAAATGAAAACTTTGATCATCGGACTCTGTTCTTTGGATTTACGCCGGTTTCCTCGGCGGATTCTCCGGTCGCATTGCCAGCCTGACGATGTCATTGTCGAAAAAATTGCTGCCGAGTCCGGCGTCGACCACGAGCGTGCCGCCGTTGATGCCACTGCTGCGTTCGCTCAACAGGAATAGCGCGACGTTCGCGACTTCCTGCGTCTCAAGATTGCGTTTTCGGAAAGTCAGTTTTTCGGCGTACAAATAGCTCTCAATATATCCCGGAATTCCCGCCGAGGCGCTCGTTTTCAACGGTCCCGACCCAACCACATTGAATCTCACTTCGGTGTCGGCACTGAAAGATTTCGCGAGAAACCGCGCCGCCGATTCGAGCGCCGCCTTGATCGGTCCCATATAACCGTAATTGTCTGGCGTCACGGTCAGCGAGGAAATGCCAATCGTCACGCAAGATGCATTGCGGGCCAGATGCGGTTTCAAAGCATTGGCCAGTTCCACAAACGAGAACGCCGAAATGGCGTTGGCTTGGAGGAAATCCTTTCGTTTCGTCTCGTGGAACGGTTTGAAACCTTCGCTGTAATTCGCGAACGCGATGGAATGCACGAATCCATGCAGTGGCGCGAGCCCGGCAGCGACCACGTCCGCAGCCAATTTTGCCGCGGCACCTTCGTGTTCGACGTCACAGACGAACACCGGCTTTCCGACCAGCATCGCTTCGAGGGATTTTTTGCGCGCCTCGGAACGAACGCTGTAGATCACGCGAGCGCCTTGTTCCTCGAGGGACCTCGCAATGTGCCAGGCCACGCTCTTGCGATTGGCCACGCCCATCACGAGGAAGGTTTTACCGGCGACGTTGAGAAAATCGCTCATGCGGGTTTTTCCGGGGTTTTCCACGCCACCGAAAAATCAACGCTGAGCACGCGCTTGTCGCCGTTCTTCACGTTGCCCGTCATCATATAAAAACCGCCGGCCGTCTCGTTGATCTTCACTTCGATGTGGGTCGTGTCACCCGGATAAACCGGACTGCGGAAACGCACATTTTCCACCTTGGCGAGCAAGGGAACGCCTTCGGGTTTGCCGGAGTCGGCAAATTTTCCAGCCAGCAACAGTGCGCCGGTTTGAAAAACCGATTCGCACAACAAAACGCCGGGCGTGATCGGCGCGCCGGGATAATGGCCTTTGTAGAAATCCTCCTCGGCGCGCCACGTGCGTTTGGCGATGAGCGAATCGCCGGCTTGGGAAACGATTTCGTCCACAAACAAAAACGGCGGACGATGCGGGATGAGTTGGGTGACTTGATTCACGGGAAATAATCAGGCGCTGAGCACCTCGGACGAACGTTTTTTCTGGGCAAGAAATTTATCCATCTGGTTCGAAACGATCACGCCATAATTAATCGTTCCAAGCCAGCCCGACATGATGATGCCGACTGAACCCGCGTGATACAACCCGGGTAACTGATTCGGCAACTCCATCGAGACTTTCAGGCCTTCAAACTTGGTGCCGAACGACGTGCCCGCCCAGTGCCGCGTATAATGTTCGATCGTGCAAGGGGTCGCCGCTTCGGTCCAATCGAGCTTGGCGCGAACATCGGGGATATATTTCTCCAGCGCGACAATGGACTCCTCGATCAACCGCTCCTTCTGCTTCGCGTACTCTTCTTCCGTGAGATTATTCCAGGCGTCGTAGGTCGAATTCAGCGAGCACACGACGGTGTACCGATCAGAACCCGGTCGCGTATCGGGATAATAAACCGAAAAAGTGCGACTTGTCGTGTGAAGATCGACCAGCTTCGTGCTGGAAAACGTGGGCTCCTCCGAGGTGAAAACTAAGTCGCCGATATGCGGGATCGATTCCCCTTTCCGAATGCCAAGATAGACTTGGCACGAACTCGTGTTGGTCCGCACCGCCTTGGTTTCCGTGATAAATTCCGGCGTGAAATTTTCTTCCCCCGCAATCCGGAGAATCGTGTTCTTGATATTCGAATTCGACAGAATCGCGTCGCATCGGATGGCGCGACCGTTCGCCACGACGCCCGTGATATGTTTCTTTCCGTCGCGCTCTTCGGTTAGGATTTTTTCGACGACCACGTGCTTGCGGATCTCCACTCCGTTCTTCTTGAGCTCCTCCGTCATTTTTTTGATGAGCACGTCGGAGCCGCCACGGAACGTGTAGACGCCCTTGCTCATGAAATTCGAGAATACGATGCCGAAGGTAATCGCGGGATCGTCGAGCGTGGAACCGTTGGCGTAAGCGATCGGCTCCATCAAGAAGCGCTTCACGTCATCGCGTCCCGGAAAGTAACGATCGAACATCTGTCCCGTGGTTTCCGGGTTGTTGTCGTAGAAATTCATCGCCCGCAGATCGGTGAAAAAGCGTTCGACCGTTTCCGCCGGCACTTTGAAGTACTCGATTAAAAGTCGTGTGAAGTCTTCGCGATCGAAAGTCGTATCGATTTGAAACTGCGGATTGATGAAGCGGATGCCTTTCAACTGCACAATCGAGTCCGCGATATTCTGGCTCCAGTACTTGCGCACCGACTTGATCATTCCGATGGGAAAGCCGTGGAGAGAAATGTCGAAAATGTGGCCGCCTTTGCGCGTGAACCACGTGGCCAGACCGCCGAGCTGATAGTGATGTTCGAGCAGGAGAACCTTGTGGCCGCATTTGGCCAGCGTGTTGGCTCCGGTCATGCCGGCCAATCCACTGCCAATCACCACGACATCATAGTGATCCGAAATTCCTTTGAGCCAATCGTAAGCCATTGATCGACCGAGGTAAGTTTGGCCCGTTGGAAAGCGCAATGGGGAATTTTTGCCGTGCTAAAACCGTGGCGCGACGAGCACGCCGCAGCGTGCTGTAGGTTGCGCGCTGGTCGCGCAACTTCCTGCGTCTTGTCCCAGCCCGCTTCTTTTATTTTTTCGTCTTCGCCGAAAAAATCAGCCAAACCCCGAAGGCGGTGATCAAGACCAGCCACCACAAATAGCGCAATTCCCGCGACGCCACTTCGACAAACGCCAGCACCCGTGGAAATAGCAGGCACAATCCTCCCAGCATTAAAAATGCGAGCAGGAATGCGATGAGACGCGGACCTCTCATTTACTTACTGCGCGTCGCTCCAGAACCCGTCACCGGCAAATTGATTGGCAGTAGAATATTCGCTCCGCCACCTTCGCCCGCTCCGCCACCGATCACGAGTGGAGCACGTCCATCCCACTTCTCCACGATTTGCAGTTGGATCAGGCCGGGATTGTCCTTGATCGCTTCGGCGCGAACGCGGATCGCCTCGGCTTCGCCCTTGGCCTTGATGATCGCGGTGTCGGCTTCGATCTGAGCTTTTTGCTGCGTAAAGCGCGCCTTCGCCGCTTCCTGCTCCTGCACCATCTTGGATTCGATGGCCGTTTCCAGTTCTTTGGACAGGACGATGTTCTCGATCACGAGATCCTCGAGGATCAAGATCGAGCCGATCTTATCACGGGCGGCGGCGAGCGATTTGACTTTAACATCCTCGCGCTTCTTCACGATCTGTTCCGCGCTCTGCAACGCCGTCACTTCCTTCAACGCTTCCTGGACACGGGGCGCGATCAAACTGTCAAAAGGGTCACCCGAATACTCGCTGTAGATTTTGACCACCGAGGATTCGGGGATGCGATAAAGCACGCGTAACGCCACCGAGACTTGCTGTAAATCAGACGAATAACAATCCGTCGAAATAGCATTCGTGAGCTGCCGGACGGGAATTGAAACGATATTGGTGATAAATGGTGTCTTGCTGCCGAACCCCTGCGGTTTGAATTGCGGGTCGACTTTGCCGAGCGTGACTTCGACGCCGCGGAAGCCGGGCTCGACGACGTAGGTCGACTGCGATCCGGCGATCACCAACACGAAGATGACGAGACCGATACCGACGAGCTTGGCTGGATTCATAGGACTTCTGGAATACGTGACCCCAAAATGCCAGCAAGGTTAAAGGCCTTGGAAAAAGAAGACTTGTTTCAACCACGCGCCGCACTGCCCTGCAAAACATGGAAATTCGCCATCGAAATTCCGCTGAGCATCGCGCCGATGATGCCCAAAAACCCCTGGTCGGTTCCGCACAGATAAAGATTTTCCAAGTGCGTGCGTCCGTTGCGGATTTTGTGCGGCGCACCATAAATCGCGCCATTCAGATGCCCCGTGAATTTGCGGATGGTGCGCGGCGTAAACATGTCCGCCGCCAGTTGCGAAGAGACGAGCACCGCATCGTCGACCGGCGGCAGGAACCGGCGCGCACTGCGAGTGATTTCGCCGAACCATCGTCGCTTCTCGGCCTGATAAGTTTCTTCGGGTAAATGCGCCCATAGATCGTAGTTGGCCAGTGTGGTCACGCGAAAAATCCCCTCTGGCAATCGTTCGCTTCCGTAGTCGAAATTATTGGGCAGACAAATCACGCCGCTGCGCAAATCGACGGCCGGTTGCGCCTGCGAATAATCGAAGCGATCCGAATCGTTGAAGAAGATAATCGTGTCGTCACCCCAGCCCCACTCCGCTGGCTGGCGGTTGAATACGCTGATGGTTTCCGCATAGGACAACTTGCCGGTGTTTTGCTCGGCGGCGGCGGTTTGCGGCGGCTCGCAGAGCGTCATCGTTTCGGCGAACCCGATCGAAGAGATTATCTGCCCAGCTGTGATTTCGCTGCCGTCGTCCAGTACCAGTCGCGCGGCCCGGCCGTGTTCCTCGATGATGCGCGCCACGCCACATTTCATCCGGCGCTCTCCGCCGGCTTGGCGGAATTTTTCCAGCAACACGCGAATGATCACCCGTACGCCATCGAGCGGCCGCGCAAATCCTTCGAGAAAGAGCGCCTTGAACATGATGACGAATTGGCCGAATTCCATGTCCCGTTCCTGGGCGCTGCCGTAGTACATCAACGGACAGAAAATCATGTCGACGAGCAGCGGATCAGTCAGGTGCCGTGCAACGACTTCGCGGGCGGAAAGCGGTTTCGCGTCCAACGAAACGTCATCGTAGCTTTTCACCGCCTGCACGAGTGCCCGCCAGCCATCGGCTTGGGCCGGGAATTTTTCCGCGACTTCTGCTTCGAGCACCGTGAATTCGTTAGTGAATTTCAGCGAGCAATCACGGAACGCGACGCGGGATTGTTTTTGCGGGCGGAGCGCGAATTCCTCCCGGTCGATCCGCAATTGCCGGAGTAGTTTGCCGAGCGGCGTCCCCTTCACTCCCGGCGCGACGTAATTGGTCAACGCATGGAGGCCGACGTCGTATTTGCGTCCGGCAATGCTATAAAAGCTATTCAAACCGCCGGGCGCGTTGTGCCGTTCAAAAATGCAGACCTTGCGTCCAAAATGGGCCAAACGAATGCCGGCGGCCAATCCGGACATGCCCGCGCCAATAATGGCGACATCGTAATGGGAGTCTTTCATGCGACGGTTTCCGGCGAACTCCCTGTCGCCGGGATAAACTCAGTTCAAGCTTTCGCGACGAACTTCGGAGTCAGGTATTCCGCGCAACTTTCAAGCGACGCGAGCTGGCCGTAATCGGCTTCCGGCACTTCAATGCCATGACGTTTGCGGAGTTCCATCACGATATCCAGGAAGTCCATTGAATCGAGCTGAAGCTGGTCGCGGAGGCGAATCTCCGGCTTGATAGCCGTCAAATCTTCGTCGGGCGCGATATCGGAAATGATGTCGATGACCAACTTCTTGCAATTATCTTTCGTCATGGAGGAGGCAGTGGATTTAGGCAGAGAAACGCTTGATGATCAGGGTCGAGTTAATTCCCAACATACCAAATGAATTATTGAGGATAGAGCAAACCCGTTTTGCGGTCGTGGGCTGGTTGATTACCAAGCCCGGGATAGCGCACTGCGGATCAAGATTATCGATGTTAATGGTGGGATGAACGATGAGGTCGTCAAAGCTGGGAAGGTTGCCCGCGAGTTCGAGGGCGCCGGCGGCTCCCATGGTGTGTCCGATAAAGCTTTTGGTATTGTTGATGTGCGGCGGCGTGCTGCGGCTCTTGAATACTTCGGCAATTGCCAAACATTCTTGAATGTCACCTTGGGGCGTCGAAGTTGCATGGGTATTAACGAGATCGATATCCTCTACCGTCATGCCGGCGTTCGCGATCGCTTTGCGTACGCATTGGGCCTGACGCTCCGGGTTGGGCAAAACGTAGTCCGTGGCGTCGGAATTCACGCAATATCCGGCGATTTCACCGTAGATTTTAGCTCCCCTCGCCTGCGCATCCTCCAGCCGCTCGATGGTGTAGATGCAGCCGCCTTCGGAAATAACGATGCCATTGCGCGCCTTGTCGAAGGGACGGCTGGCCTTCGTCGGATCTTCATGGGCCGCGAGGGCGTTTTGGCTCTTAAATCCCGCGAAAATCCCGAAAGTTTGCGGGCTTTCGCTGACGCCGCCGGCAAAGGCCAGATCAACTTCGCCGAGCCGCAGCATTTGCGCCGCGTGGATCAGGCCCATGTTTCCCGCCGCGCAGGCCGCGCCGATGGTGTAGGCCGGCCCAGTGATGCCGAGATTCAGCGATACTTCGCCGGCGGGGTTGTTAGCCACCGTGCGGGGATTGTGGTGATGCGTCCAGAACTTGGTGTCGTACTTGAACTGCGAAATATTAAAGACCTCGTTTTCGGTCTCAACGTTGCCGTGCTCCGTGATGCCGAGGTAAATCCCGATCCGGCTCTTGTCGCGTTGTTCAAAATTGATGCCGCTATCCGCCAGCGCCTCGCGCGCGCAATAGATACTGATGCCACCCGCGCGTGTCCCGATCCGGACTTCCTTTTTTTTCTGATACTTCAACGGGTCGAACGTGCACATGCCCGCCGGATGACGGCCCATGTAGCGAACCTCGGTTGTCGTAATGCCCGAAACTCCGGCAATCAGGTTTTGCCGGAACTCCGTGAGGGAATTTCCATTAGGGGCCGTGAGGCCGATACCAGTAATGACAATGCGGGTTTGATTCATTCGCGTTCGGAAAGGAGCAGATTTGCCTAGCCATCGGAATTTCAAAAGCAATAAATGATGGGATATGAAAGTACTCGTGGCCGGGGGAGCCGGTTATATTGGCAGTCATTGCGTTCGCCAACTGCTCGCTGCGGGGCATGAGCCCGTGGTGCTCGATAATTTCGTGTACGGTCACCGGAGCGCCGTCCCCGCCGGCGTCAAACTCTGCGAGGCGAACCTCGCGGATACGGCCTCACTCGAACGCATCTTCGCCGCCGAACGCGTCGACCTCGTGATGCACTTCGCCGCGTATTGTTACGTCGGGGAATCGGTCACCAGACCACTGAAGTATTATCTCAATAACGTCAGTGCGACCTACAATCTGATCGATGTGATGTTGCGCCATGGCGTGAAGAAATTCGTCTTCTCATCCACTTGCGCTACCTACGGTGTACCTGCCAGTCTGCCGCTGGTCGAAGGCATGCCGCAGGAACCGATCAATCCGTACGGGCGGACCAAGCTCGACGTGGAAGGTGCGCTCAAGGCACTTGCGCACGCGAAGAGCCTGAGTTTTGCGGCGTTCCGCTACTTCAATGCCGCCGGCGCTTCGGAAGACGGCGTCATCGGCGAAGACCATGATCCCGAAACCCACCTCATCCCTCTCGCGATCGGCGCCGCGCAAGGGCTTCGCCCGGAGCTCCATGTTTTCGGCACGGATTACCCGACACCGGACGGCACGTGCCAACGCGACTACGTTCACGTCGACGACTTGAGCCGCGCGCATATCGCTGCTTTCGAAAAACTCAGTGAGCCCGGCACGGCGCTGTTTTATAATTTGGGCACGGGCAATCCAACGTCCGTAAAACAGGTCATCGATGCCGTCGAAAAAGTAACCGGATTGAAAGTGCCGGCGAAATACAGTCCGCGCCGCGAGGGTGATCCGCCTGCGCTCTACGCCAACTCGATGAAGGCACAAACGGAACTCGGCTGGACGCCAAAGTTCAAAACCATCGAGTCGATCGTCGAGACCGCTTGGCGCTGGCACAAGACGCGCACAGAGGGCTACGAAGATCGCAAATAGCGCTGGCAGCCACTAGGTCGGAATTTTTTTAGCCACGAAAATTCACAAAAAGGATTTCCCCTGTCTGCGAGCATTTCCAGAGCGCCTACAGGCGCCTTGAGGTGACCATCCCGGGCGGATTTTTTTGCGGCTTTTTGTGGCCCTAAATTCCGAGCGGATTGAGCGGGAATTTCGGCAGGGCGAATGGAGCCGTAAATTCCGCCGATATCCCAACGGCACATTCAGGATAATGCGCCTCACCCTCGAACCGTCGCCCTTGCCT
>JBEPTW010000063.1:0-19656 GCA_041691855.1 Verrucomicrobiota bacterium
GCGGGCATTGCTTTCTTAGTTACCCCAAATTCCCCCGCTAAGCAGGGGAGATGGAAGGAATATCGGCACGAATGAGGGGACGCTCAAATCAATTCTTAGGATTTCGATGTGCCAGTAGCCGCCCGATGGATGATTATAAGAGGGCTTATACGACTTCTTCCTCCCCACTCTATATAATGGGTTGAAAATCAGGATAATGCGGTTCAACGGCGGTTCTTGGATAACTATTCTCATCACTCCTTTAACGGTATCGCGATCAGACGGAACACCTTTGCGGTTTTGTCGTTCGCCGTGCCTAAACTTTCAAGCGCTCGCGGGCGGTCCACGCGAAACTTCAAACCGGTGCGTGGGTTACGCGGCCAGAATAAACTGCTCGTTGGCGAGCGGAGTTTTCAGGTTGGTGGAACCGGTGTTGATTTCCAGGTGCACGGTCCGGTTGATCGAGCCGCCGGTTTCACGGTGGTGAAGGGAAAGGCCGTGCTTCGAAATAAATTCGAAGGTGACGGCGGAATTGCGCTCGCCGATCTTGAAAGGGTCCTGGCCGGCGAGCATTCCGGCACCGCCGGCGACAAAAATGCGCAGCCGACGTGGATCGGCTTTCATGCCCACCAGCGCTTTGAAAAACATCGGCATTCCCGTGTTGCCAAACATCGCCGGCTGCCTGGCCGCTTTGTCCGGGGAGATGCCGGAATCGGGGAGCATGAAATGGAGAATGCCTCCCACCTTGGTCACGGCATCGTACGCGATGACGCCAATGCATGATCCAAGTGCGTACGTGCTGAGGATCACTTGCGGATTGTTCGACACCGCCATGTCGCCCACGCCAATGATGACGCGTTGCGCGAAGAGGGAAGCGAGGTTCGGCGCGCTCATGGATTGCGATCCTCGGGCGCCAGTGGCCAGCAACCGGAGATGGAAAATTGAACTGTCGAAACGGTGACCACTGAAAAAAGGGAAAGGGCGATCTGCAAATTTGGTGAACTAGAATGGGTCGGAAAGGTCGGAAAATTAAATCGGCGGCGAATCACAAGTAGACCAGCAACCGTTGTTGAATCGGCGTCACCTGATTGTGGCTGCGGATCTTGGCGATCGTGGCCGAGCCGAGTTCCTGACCTTCACCGATGAGCAGCAATCCGTGCGGGCTGTAAATGCCGCTGGCGAGCACCATGCCGGGTTCGAGTTCTTCCAACATGATTTCGCGCACCTGCCGCGGAAGTCGGGCCAGTTGCGTGACTTTGAGGAAAAGGCGAACGGCTTCAGGATCGTAGGCTTGTCCGGAACCGGCGAGAATGGCGTCGAGGGCCGCTTGTTTCGGTAGCCCTGATTCCACGAAGTCGACGGCGACGGCGAGACAGCGGGCGGTCCAGGGAATGTTTTTTCCAGCGAGGCCATCCGGGTAGCCGCGTCCGTCGAAACGTTCGTGGTGCGCGCGGATCGTTTCACCCAATGCCGGTCGGCTGTCGACGAAAGTGGCGAGGGTTTGCGAGTAAACGGGGTGATCGCTCAACATCGAGCGTTCACGTTCGGTGAGGCGATCCGGGTGACTGCGGAACGCGCGGAAGAGTTCGCGCGGAATGCCGATCAGGCCGAGATCGCAGAGCAGGGGAGCCGAGCGAAGGACGTGGCGCTCCGGGTCGCTGAAATGATCCGTCTCCGCCATGCGCGAGCAGATTTCAACGAGGGTTTTGGCCTGGCCGCCCAATACGGGATCGAAGGTCGTCAGGATGCGGCGGCAGAGTTCGAGTGAGTGTTCGTAGGAGGTGGCGAGCTCGCGGTTGACGAGGTCGAGCTGCTGGCGTTGCTGTTCGAGATCGTGAACCTTCGCTTCGAGCGCGGTGTTCGCGGTCTTGAGTTCCTCATTGAGGCGCAGTGACTCGGCCTGAAGCGCGGTATTGTGGACAATGAGTTCGTAGCGATGCGCGGCATTGCGGACCGTCGCGGTCAATTCCTCGCGCAGCCACGGCTTGGCGATGAACCGGAAAATTTCACCTTTGTTGATGGAATCGACGAGCGTCGGCAGCGACAGGACGGCGGTGATGAGGATGCGCGACGTATTTGGCCGGAGGCGTTTGCTCTCGATCAGAAAATCCAGCCCCATCATCTCGGGCATGCGTTGATCGGAGATGATGACGGCGAACTCGCGTTCCGCCAAAATAGCCAGCGCCTTGATCGGGCTTGAAACGGCGACGACATGGTAGCGTTCGCGTTCGAGCGTTTCCTTGAGTGCGGAAAGAACGAAAGGCTCGTCGTCGACAATCAGGATCGCCGGATGCTCGTTGATGAATGGCGGGATCGTGCTCATGGGGTATGGCTGACGGCCGGGTGGGTCGCTGAAACTGGGGCAAATTGACGGATAATGAAATTTGCGACATGGCCGAGTGGAATCTGTCGTTGGGCGCCTTTATTTTCCCACGCTGCGCGGGGCATGCCATAAACGATCGAGGTGGCCTCGTCCTGGGCGAACGTCGTGGCGCCTTTTTCCCGGAGGTGCAGTAGGCCTTCGGCGCCGTCCTTGCCCATCCCGGTGAGTACACCGGCCACGGCGTGCGGGGCAGCGCCGCAATCGGTGGCAGATTTAAAGAGCATGTCGACGGCCGGGCGCTGATGCCAAATTTGCGGGCCCGTGGCGACGCGCACCCGGTAGTGGGTTTGCTGCCACTGTAATAGAAGGTGGAAATTCCCCGGCGCGACGAGAGCGAGGCCCGGAGTAAGGCGGTCGCCATCGACGGCTTCGCGTACTTCGATCGCACTCAGGCTGCGCAGACGGTCGGCAAAGGCTCGGGAAAACATCGCCGGGATATGCTGGACAATGGCAATCCCGGGAAGATTCGGGGGTAGGCGGGTGATGACTTCGCGCAAGGCCTCGGTGCCGCCGGTGGAAGCGCCCAGTAAAATGATCGCGCGCGGATCAAAGGTTTTCATCGGCGCCGCCGACAGGGTGGATCGCCCGGCGAGCTTGACGGGCGGAGGCAGCGCGCGGAGCAACGTGCCCGCAGCGGACTTGATCTTGGCGATCAGTTCGGGCCCTAGGTCACCAAAGGAATAGGCGCCGTCCGGTTTTCCGATGACATCGAAAGCGCCGAGGCGCAGTGCTTCGAGGGCGTGTTCGGAGCCGCGCTGCGAGAGTGAGCTCATGACGATTACCGGGATGGGCCGGCGCTGCATGAGGATTTCGAGAAAGGTCAGCCCGTCCATGCGCGGCATCTCGATGTCGAGGGTGATGACGTCGGGATTCAACTCCTTGATTTTATCCCGCGCCGCATATGGATCGACTGCGGTTCCGACGACTTCGATTTCGGGATCGATGTTCAAGGCATCGGCCGCCATCCGTCTGACCACGGCGGAATCATCGATGATGAGGACGCGAATTTTCCGGGTTAGCATGGGTTCAGGAGTTTGGCGCTCGCCGGTAAATGGCCGGCCGCACGGTTTGCAGCGAATGTTTGATGCCCGTGAGACTTTCGGAATGGCCGACGAAAAGGTAGCCGCCGGGTACGATTTTATTCGTGAGCTTTTGCACCAATTCCTCCTGCGTCCCGCGGTCGAAATAGATCATCACGTTGCGGCAGAAAATTACCTGAAACTGGTGGTCGAAGGGCGGTCTGCCTTCGAGTAGATTCAAGTGTTGGAAATTGATTCCGGCGCGGAGTTTGGGTTTCACGCGGTAGTTGCCTTGCTGGGGACCGTGACCCTTTTGGAAATGATGCTTGATGCGGCTGGCTTCGAGTTTGCCCACCGTGTCGTCGCGGTAAACGCCTGCGCGGGCCTTATCGAGGATGCGGTTGGAAATGTCGGTAGCCTCGATTTGCCATCGCCAAGTATCGCCGATGGTTTCGTCGAGCAGCATCGCGATGGAGTAGGGTTCTTCGCCGGAGGAACAGGCGGCGCTCCAGACGTTGAATTGCGTCCAACGTTCCTGATGGGCGCGGGCTTTCATTTCCGGCAGGATCACTTTGCTCAGGAAATCGAAATGGGCGATTTCGCGGAAAAAGAACGTGTGATTGGTCGAGATGGCGTCGATCAAATGAGCCAGCTCTTCGCCGGCTCTTTCGGATTTGAGCAACTGGCAATAATCGGTGACTGTGGCGAGATTGGTGGCGCGCAGCCGCTTACCGAGCCGAGCAGAGACTAACTCGCGCTTGTCCGGACTGAGATTGATGCGGCTGTGTTCGTAAACAAGACCGCGGATAAATTCGAATTCGTTTTCCCTCATGGGGTGTGCCCTTTTATCGGCGCAATTCGGCGCGAGTGTAGCGGTTATGCTGAATCTCAATCAGGGGACGGCAAAAATTGCCCAGTGATCCCTCTTTTCTAAATCGAGCCAGTGAGGCGAGGCTCGATGAAGCGCTTTAGAAAGTTTTATATGGCTTCGATAGAGCGCCTTGCGGCGCGATGAGCTATACTGGCATGCACGTTGCATTAGGAGGATAAATGGTCGATCCCATCTTCCAGTCCGACACCTACGTTTTAGCCAGAAAGCTTCTGGATGCCGACGTGGTCCGTCAGCAGGCGATCGCCTCGAACATCGCGAATGCGGAGACGCCCGGCTATCACCGGATCGATGTGTCCCCTGATTTTGCGGAACAGTTGAAAGCTCAGGTCCAGTCGGGCGACTTGGCGACGGCGTCCGACTCAATCACCCCACATCTGGTCGACGATCCCAGTGCTCGTTCAGTTCGTCCCGACGGCAATTCGGTGGATATCGAGAAGGAGCTGTTGGCGATGAATCGCAACATGGTGGATCACCAATATCTCACCGAAGTAGTCACCTTTAACATCAAGCAGTTGAAAATGGCCATCACCGGTCACTCGTCTTGATCAACGCTTAATTCCCGAACCCCATGAATCTTATTTCCGGAATTGATGTGAGCGCCAGCGCCTTGACCGCGCAAAAAACCCGGCTCGACGTGGTCGCCCAGAATATCGCGAACGCGCAGACGACGCGCACGGCATCCGGTGGCCCTTATCAACGTCAAGTGGTCTCATTTGAGACAGAGTTGCTTCGCAGTCAGGGCGCGGAAGGCTCGTCCCTTCAAAGCGTACGCGTTGCCCAAGTCACGACCGATCACACGCCCGGCCAACAGGTTTATAATCCCCAGCATCCCGATGCGGGCGCCGATGGCATGGTCACGATGCCGAATGTGAATCTTTCGCAGGAAATGGTCGACCTGATTACAGCATCGCGGACCTACGAAGCGAATTTGTCGGTGGTGAAAAACGCCCGGCAGATGGCGATGCGCACTCTGGATATCGGAAAATAATTTCCCCGCCTTTTCTAATATAATCCCATGGCACCCCTCGGCCCCATTTCGTCACTCCTTTCCGGCGCTTCGCCGCTCACGAAGCTCGATGCGCCATTGCCGAAGCTGCCAACGGTGCATTTGGGCGCGGCGGGTTCCACGCCGACGGAAGGCTTTGGCAAGATGCTCGATGGTTTGGTCTCGTCGGTCGATGCGAAGCAGGCCAATGCCAACGCGATTACCCAGAAAGTGCTCCTCGGCGACTCCGACCAGCTGCACCAGAGCGTCATCGCGATGCAGGAAGCGGGCGTTTCACTTTCCCTGATGGTTGAAGTGCGCAACAAACTCATCGACTCCTACCAGGAACTGATGCGCATGCAGGCGTGAACCATTTGCGATTTTCTAAATGAACAATTTTGCCAAATCCCTCGTTTCCCTCTGGCGCGAACTCGGCCTCAATCAACGCGTCTCGCTCATCGTCGCCTCCGTGGCGGTGCTCGGCGGTCTGATCGCGGTCGTGATGTGGTCACGTCGTCCGGATTTTCAATTACTCTACGCGCGGATGAGCGAGAAGGACGCCGCCGCCGTCATCAGCCAGTTGCAGACACTCAATATTCCCCACCAGATCACCTCGGGTGGTTCGGCCGTGTTGGTGCCGTCCGATCAGGTTTACAAACTCCGCATGGATCTCGCCTCGAAGGGCATTCCGAGCGGCGACGGCGTCGGTTTTGAAATTTTCGACAAGGGTCAATTCGGTCTCTCGGATTTCGTGCAGCGCACGAATTATCTTCGCGCGATCCAAGGCGAACTCGCCCGTACGATCACGCAGCTCCAGGGCGTTCGCGCCGCACGGGTGATGATCGTCCAGCCGGAAAACCGGCTCCTGCTCACCGAGCAGGGCGTCAAACCGTCCGCCTCCGTTTTCGTCGATGTCGGTGGTTCCCGCCTCGAAACAGAACAGGTGAATGCAATCCGCAATCTCGTGGCCAACGCCGTGCAAGGCCTCGTCCCTGATGCGGTGGCCGTCGTCGACAACCGCGGTCATGTTTTGTCCGACGAATTGAAGCAGGACCCGGCGCTCAGCACCGCGTCGAGCCAGATGAAATATCGCGAACAGGTTGAAGATTATTTTTCCAAGAAAGTAGAATCGATGCTCGGCCAAGTGATCGGACCGGGCAACGCCGTGGTTCGCGTTTCGGCCGAAATCGACACCGAAGCCACGACCTCCACGCAGGAGAAATACGATCCGGACGGGCAGGTCGTGCGCTCGCAGACGATCACCGAGGACGTCACCAACTCATCCGAGCAGCGCGCCAACGGCGGTGCAGTCGGTGTGAGCGCAAATACTCCCGACAAAGCGGTGGGTGATGCGGGCCCGCGCCCGACTTCCGCGACCGAACAGAATCGGAAAAACCGCTCGACGACTTACGAAATCAATCGCGTCACGACGAACACAATTCGCAATCCCGGTACGGTTAAAAATCTTACCGCCGCAGTTTTTATCGCCCAACGTCCACCCATCGCGGCCGCCACTCCGCCTGCACCTGGAGCGCCCGCAGTCGAAGCGGTTTCTCCTAAACGCACACCCGAGGAACTGAATTCGCTGCGGCAAATCGTCATCAACGCGCTCGGCTTAAAACCCGCGCCCGGTCAGTCGCTCGACGCGCTCGTTTCGTTGCAGGAAGTTCCTTTCCAAGTTGCCGAACGTCTGCCCGCGCAGATCGAGGCGATTCGCACCGAGAATCGTTGGATGGGTTGGGTTGAAGCCTCGAGTCACTGGGGTGCGGTGATCGCGGCTCTTGCGGTACTCGCTTTCTTCATGCGCATGCTCTCGAAACAAAAACCCGAGCCAGTGCCGGTCGAGGTTCTTTCGATGCCCGCCGATTCCATGAATCGTACGCTGCAAAATGGAGGCAGCGGCGTGACGGCGGAAATGTTGAATCAATTGATCCGCCACAAGCCCGCCAATATCGGCGCTGCGTTGCGTGACTGGGTCGCCACGCCAGCGAGCAAGAACTGAGGTTCACCATGGCTGACATCGATTACTCGAAACTTTCCCGCCAGCAGAAACTGGCAATTTTCCTCATCGTGGTAGGCCCCGACGCGGCGGCCGAGGTGTTGAAGCATCTGGACGACGCGACAATCGAATTGCTGTGCCGCGAGATGTCGACGTTTCCGATGGTTCCCGAAGCCGTGCAGAAACAGGCGATGGAAGAATTCGGCAGCATCGTCGCCCAAAGTGTGAACTCTGCGCTCGGCGGCCTGCCTTATGCGCAACGCACGCTCGAAATTGCCAAAGGCGATTACAAGGCATCCGCGATCATCGGTCGCGTGGGCCCGGTCGGTACTTCCGTTGAAGTCATCAAGGACATCAGCGAAATGGAAGGCCGGCAGATCTACAATCTCATCAAGTCCGAGCAACCGCAGACGATTTCCTTTTTGCTTTCTTATCTCGACACCGAAAAAGCGACGGCGGTTTTCACGCTGCTGAGTCCGGAATTGCGCGAAGAAGTAGTGGAGCGTCTCGGCACGATCGAGTCGACGTCCCTCGATCTCGTTTCCAAGATTGTCCGTTCACTCGGCAAACATTTCGATACCAAGGTTCGTCCGGCTTTTCATCGCAGCGGCGGTGTTCGCGCGGTGGCCGACCTGCTCAACGAACTCGACAAAGACATGTCGAAGACGCTGCTCACGCGGCTCGAAGAGCGGAACGCCCAGCTCGGTGCCGCGATTCGCAAAAAGATGTTCAGCTTCGAAGATCTCAATCGCCTCCAGGCGGCAGACCTGCAGCGCGTCTTGCGCGAAGTCGATTCGGCCAATCTGGCGGTTTCGATGAAATCCGCGAGCGAAGCGCTCCGCGACAAAATCTACGCCTCCATCTCCAAGCGCGCCGCCGAAAGTTTGCGCGAGGAAATCGATCTGCTCGGGCCGGTTCGGCTCAAGGACGTCGAGACAGGCCAGGACGCCATTATCCAAGTGGTTCGCCGTCTCGAGGAAGAAGGCGCCATCACCCTCGATTCCGACGGAGCCGAAAGCCTCGTTGCCTAATTTCCATGGTTCACAGCAAACTCATTCCTTTCGATCGTCCGCTCGTCGGCGCCCTCGCGCCCGGCCGCACCGGGCGTCTCTATACCGAAGCCGAATTCAACGCCCACGGCGAAGCGAGTTATCGGCGCGGGGTGGACGGAGCGCGCTCTTTGGCCGACCAGCAAATGGTCGATATTCGCGCCGAAGTTGCGCACTTGAGCAGCGGCGTACTTCCGCAACTTTCCCATCTTGAGGCAGGTTTAATGAAACAGCTGCACGACGCACTACCCGCGCTGGCGCTCGATATCGCGAAGCATCTTCTCGCCGGATACGAGCCGCCCGCTGAAGTGGTTGAACGCCTTTGCCGTGATGCGCTCGATCAACTTTTTCCAGAACGGGAAAATCTTGAATTGGTGCTTTGTCCGCGCGACGCCGATCTTTTCCACCAGTTGAATCCCGGCTGGCTCGAACGTTATCCCGGTTTGAAAATCAAACCGGACCCGACTTTTACCCCCGGCGATTGTCAGGTGCGCAGCCGCTTCGGCCTCACCGACGGACGCCAGCAAACCAAACTTGATGCGCTGTCCCGCGCACTCGCCGTGGCATGAACGTTACCGTTTCACCAATGGTCGACGCCATCCGCACGCAGGTGCGGCATCTGCCGACCGTGCAACGCTTGGGCACGGTCACGGCGGTGACGGGGTTAATTATTGAGTCCGACGGACCAAATGTGGGGTTGGGGGAGTTGTGCTTGTTGCGTTCGCCGCGCGCGGATTTTTCCGTGCAAGCGGAGGTCGTCGGTTTTCGCGAACATCGCGTGCTCTTGATGCCGCTCGGCGAAACCGCCGGTTTGCACGTCGGGTGCGAAGTGGCCGCGATGGAACGTCCGCCATTGCCGAAGCCCGGTCCTGAAATGCTCGGTCGCGTCCTCGACGCGCTCGGCCGTCCTTTTGACGGACTCGGCATGCTGTCGGTCGAACAAAGCGACGCGAGCACGGGCACGCCGCCGCATCCGTTGCGCCGTCAACGAATCACAACTCCATTTCCGACTGGCGTTCGCGCCATTGATGCGTTCGTGCCCATCGGCCGAGGCCAGCGGCTCGGTCTATTCGCCGGCTCAGGTGTCGGTAAATCCACTTTGCTCGGCATGATCGCTCGCAACTCGCAAGCTGACGTGGTGGTGGTCGCCCTCGTGGGTGAACGTGGCCGTGAAGTCCGCGAGTTCTTGGAAAAAGATTTGGGCACCGAAGGCATGAAGCGATCGATCGTGGTGGTCGCGACGTCGGATCAACCGGCGCCGCTGCGATTGCGCGCCGCTTTTACCGCGACCTCGATTGCGGAAGCGTGGCGCAATCAAGGGAAAAATGTTTTGTTGTTGATGGATTCGGTGACGCGTTTTGCGATGGCGCAACGCGAGATCGGACTCGCCATTGGCGAACCGCCGGCGACGCGCGGATATACGCCATCGGTTTTCGCGATGCTCCCGCGTTTGCTCGAACGTTCCGGCGCCGGGGAAACCGGTGCCATCACCGCCATTTACACCGTGCTCGTGGAAGGCGACGACATGAATGAACCCGTGGCCGATGCTGTCCGCGGTATTCTCGACGGACATTTGGTGCTCTCGCGCCATCTCGCGCATTTCAATCATTATCCGGCGATCGACGTGCTCGAAAGCGTCAGCCGTCTGACTCGCGATATTTGCACGGTTGAAGAAGTTGCGCTCGCTGCGAAGGCGCGGGAACACCTCGCGCTTTATCGGAAAAACGAGGATCTCATTTCAATCGGGGCTTACCAGAAAGGCGCCAATGCGGCCCTCGACCAAGCCATCGCGCTGCATGATCCATTGGGGAAATTCGCCCGCCAATCGGTGAACGACCACACGGCGCGCGTCCAGCTGTTCACGCAGCTTAAACAAATCGTAGGCGCATGAAAAAATTTCGCTTTCCCCTTCATCCTGTGGCGATTTTGCGCGAGCATCATCAGGCGCGCGCCCGTGAGGCGTTTGCTGTGACGGTCCGTGCCTTCGCCGACGCTGAAACGCAGTTGGCTCGAAAACGCGACGAACGCCACGAGACCGAGACCTTGATGCAAAAGGGCCGGCGCGAAACTTTTCGTGCAGCGGATGAAATTTCACTGTGGGACGCTTATCGCCGGATTTGCGAGGGCGAGAAACTAGCCGAGCAGAATCTGCTGACGGCCCGCACCGCGATGGAGGAAAGCCGTCAGAAATATCTCGAGGCGCACCGCGCGGTGAAGGTCGTTGAAAAACTTGAACAAAAAGCCCGCACCGATCATCGGCTCGGAGTCGATCGCGAGGCGCAGCTTGAAAGCGATGAACTCGCCGGGCTTCGCGTCGGCCGCCGGCTCGCTGCCGCCACTGTTTCCACGACATGAAAAAACTGACTAGCCCCCTCGTTGCGGCCATTCTTGGACTGATCCTGGGTCTGGGCACCGGGCTGTTTACTTTTTATCGCGCCGCCAAGGTTGCCTATGATCGCGCCATCAGCCTCGTGCCTCACAAGGACAAGTTGATTAACGAGGAACGCGAACGCGGTTGGAATTTCTGGACGATCGAGATCGAGTCGCTGGCGAACGAACTAAAAGAAGAACGCGAGCACGTGCGCAAGCAAAGCGAACAGATCGATCGCCGGGAGGCGCAACTGGCATCGGAGCGTTTGGAACTGAACAAGGTACGCACGGAACTTGAAGGCGTCCGCCAGGAAATCGCCTCGAAGATCATCGAGATCAATGCGGACGAAAATAAGAATATCCGCACTCTCGCCCAGACCTACACGAGTCTTTCGCCCAAAGCCGCGGTCGCGATCATTCGTGAAATGGACGACCGAACGGTCGTCAAAATTTTGTCGGTGATGAAATCTGACGGTGTGACCGCGATTTTCGAGGAAATGAGTCACACGGTGGGTCCCGATGGTCCCCTCGCCAAGCGCGCCGCTACTTTGTCCGATCAACTTCGTCTCGTTAAATCCACCAAGACGGTTTCGAGCCCGTAATTTATCAGTCCCTGCCGCCCACGGATCGGGTGGTGAATTTTCCAAGGAAGGAAAACGATTCACATGCAACTTTCCCTTCCTTCCCTCCCTTCGGCCACACCCGCTGCACCCAAAGCGGGTTGCACAAAAAATTCATCGACGTCTGGCATCACGGCTGATCCGACGGACGCGGCGGCAGAGTCATTCGATTCTCTTTTGCCCAAGAACGGCCCAGCTGCCAAATCGGCAAAGCCTGCTGACGACAAGTCGGATTCCGACAGCGAGCAAACAGCGGCGATTTTGACTGCGGGTTTCTGGATGCCGATGGTTCAATCCGTCGCGCCCACCCCTGATCCGACGGCCTTACCTTGCGCGGCGTCTTCTGCGACAGAATGTTCGACCGCTCCTGCTGGCACTGCGCTCGCCGCCGGTTCCGCGGTCGGCGCGGGTCTGTTTACGGCGACGAGTCCCCGGGCTTTTCGCGCCGGGGTTCAATCGGGAATTCAATCGGTGAAGCCAAAGGTTGGTTCCGATCCGAAAACAGTTTTGCCCGTCGTGCCTGACTCGACCACAGAGGCGGCCAAAACGCCGACCGCTGCAAATCCGCCGGCGACTGCTGCCGCTGTTGTTAATTCTCAAATGACGGCGCAGGACGCCGGTGTTTCAATTGTTCTGCCAGCGCAGATTCCGGGGATCGTGCCGGTGTCAGCGAACCGGAGTGGTGGAACTCCCACGACAATTTCAACCGATAAATCGACGAGAGGCGGAACGGAATTGTCGAGTGACGCTGAGCCGCAAGTAGCCGTCCCTTCGGACGCCACTGGTCCAATGGTCCAAGTCTCTGCCCACAATCATTCCGGTCGTGATGCGAAGTCGACTGAATCGACCGATCTTGCGACCGCGATTCCTTCGAAGGAGGGGACCGACGAAACTGGAAGTTTCGCGTCTGGCGTGGCAAAAGCTGCGACCGCACTTGTCGACAGCGTTGCCAATAAATTGGTGAATTCCGCTCAGGAAAAAATTGCCGCTTTGACGGGAACCTCTTCCCAATCCCCTGGAAATCCGTTTTCAGGTATTGAAAAATACTTTCTAAACGCTACTCAAAAGGGAGTTGCAACAGCGGTCTCAACTGTTGGCACTGGCGTTGCTAAAGTGAATGCCACCATGGCCGCCGCGACCGCTCCCACACGACAGAAGTCCGATTCAACGAATGAATCGCCGACGTCGTTTGTGTTTTCGGCTGATCCGGCACCCACGGCAACGCTGACGCTCGATGCACCGGCTCCGGTGGCGACGGTGCGCGAAACGATGGCTGCGGTCATTTCTGCGGTCGATGCGTTGGAACGGCGTGCGGACGTTCAGCAGAAATCCGTCGATCTTCAATTTCACGTGGGCAACGAAAAGCTCGGTCTACGCGTTGAGCTGCGCGACGGCGCGGTGCATACAACATTCCGCACGGAATCCTCAGAGATGAACAGTGCGCTGACCCACGAATGGCATGCAGTGGTGCAACCGGCCTTTGCTCGTGAAATCCATCTTGCGGAACCTGTTTTCCATTCCGCCTCCACGTCCGGCAATGCAGTTCCCGCTGCCAGTTCGGATTCCGGCACGACTGCTTTCGGCAACGGCGCGCAACAACAGCGCGAACAGCCTCAACCGCCTCCTGCTTTCGCGTCGGTTCTCAAACGCGAATTCTACGAATCTGCTTCGGCGGAAGCCGCTCCCGCCAGCGCTCCGGTTTCCAACTCCTCGCAACTGCTCAACGCTTTAGCCTGATACCACCATGACCGTTAATTCTGTAGCTGCCCCCATCGATCCGGCGATCTCCACCAAGGTCACCACGTCCGCCAAACAGGCTCTCGGTTCCCAGGATTTCATGAAGCTCCTCGCGGTCCAATTCCAGTCGCAGGACCCGATGAAACCCATGGACGACACCGCCTTCATCGCGCAGATGGCGCAGTTCACCTCACTCTCGCAATCGCAGACGATGACCGCGGAAATGGTCAAAATGAACTCCAGCCAGCAACTCGCGGCCGCCAACAGTTTCCTGGGCAAGCAGGTGATCGTCGATAACGGCAAAGGGGGCACCGATGCCGGCACCGTTAGCGGCGTTCAGGTCGATCCGACCCACGGACCGCAACTTATCATCGGCAGCGAGGCCTATTCAATGTCGTCCGTGCTCTACGTGCAGCCGGTCCCAGTTTCAACGCCCACTCCGCCAGCAGACGCTAGCACGAGCAGCGGATCCTAAACCTCAACTCATCCAAACTTATGTCACTCATCGGCACACTCGGCAGCGGCGTCAGCGCTCTCCGGACCTTCATGAAAGGTCTCGAAGTCATCGGTAATAATATCGCGAACGTAAACACGACAGGCTTTAAGAGCAGCAAGGCGGAATACGTCGATAGCTTCAGCAACGTTCTCCAACGCTCTGCACCGGGAGTTCCCCCCGCATCGAACACCCCGTCACTTGCGGTCGGCACGGGTGTCAAGTTAGGTTCGATCCACACCAACTACAGCCAGGGTTCACTCGAAACGACCGGTGCAGGCACCGACCTCGGCATCTCTGGGGAAGGATATTTCCACGTGCAGAATCCGGTCGATAGCACCGAGTACGCCACGCGCGACGGTAGTTTCCGCTGGGACGACAAAGGAGCACTCGTCAACGGTCAGGGCTACGGTGTCATGGGTTTGACTGGAGCGAGTCTGGCCACGGTCGGTCCCATCAAACTTGGTACCCCGCCAACCGGCACGCAGCTGCAATCCGTGACGATCGACAAGAGCGGCAACGTCGTGGAATTTTATTCCGACGGCACTTCGGCAACGACCAATCAAGTCCAGCTGCAGAAATTCACCGACCAGTCGGCCTTGGTGCCGGAAGGTAACAATCTTTTCTCGGGCCTCTTGGCTGCCGGTCCCGTGGGCGCAGCGAGCGGAAGCACGGCGTTTCAAGCGGCTGGCGTGAATGCCCCCGGTGCCAATGGTCTTGGTGCCATCCAGTCCGGTACGCTCGAACTTTCGAACGTCGATCTCACCGATCAATTCGCCAATCTGATCACGACGCAGCGCAGCTTCCAGGCTGGCTCACGGTTGATCACAGTTTCCGATACGGTTCTCCAGGATATCGTCGACCTCAAGCGCTAAGCTTAACCCCCGTCTTTTCCCATGGCCTCCAAAGCCGACGCTCCCGCTGCTGCCTCCAGCACCACGACGCCCGCCGTCCCGGTTCCCGCTGCGACGCCCGCCAAAAAAGGTGGCGCGTTGGCGCAGTGGATTCCGCTCATCGCAGCGATCATTTTGGCTCCAGCACTGAGTTGGGCGGTTTCCGAATACGTCCTGTTGCCACGCATGGTGACCAAACTAGCCACCGTGAAAGTGGGCAGCGAAGCCCCCGACGAACACGCCGCACCCGCGGCGGAAGCGAAGGAAGAGGGCAAGGGCAAGGGCGAAAAAGGGAAGGAAGGCGCCGGAAATCCCACGACGTACGAATTTCAAAATGTCGTCGTAAACCTAGCCGGCACGATGGGCACGCGTTACCTGAAAACGAGTTTCGTCGTCACCGGCACCGACGCTAAGATCAAAGAAACTTTCGAGACGCAAAAAGCCAAGCTCACCGATATCACCTTGAACGTTCTCTCCTCGCTGTCGCTCGCCGATCTCGAGGAACCGGGCGCAAAAAACGTGCTCCGTGAAAAGCTGGTGCTGGCCTACAATCAGGCGCTGGGCAAAAGGGTGGCCGAGCAGGTTTATTTTTCCGACTTCGTGGTGCAATAAACTGATCCGCGACCATGGCCGACGAACCGAAAAAGCAGACGACCGACTTTCTCGATCAATCCGAGATCGACAAACTGTTGTCGCAGGAAACGGCGCAGCAAGCCCCGAAGCAGCACCTAATCCGCGCCAACGGCGAGCGCACGGCCGCCGCCGCCGGGATCAAGGTTGAAACGTATGATTTCAGGAATCCAGTTTTCCTCTCGGAAATCGAACTGCGCCGGCTCCGCATTTTGCACGAGGATTTTATCCGTTACCTGAGCGCGCGTCTCTCGTTGTTCCTGCGCATGGAACTCGGCGTGAAGATGGCGAAGCTGACCACGTTGACCTACGCCAAGTTTACCGAGGGACTACCAAGTCCGACTCATCTTTGTTTGTTCAAGGTCGAGCCCCTGATGGGCGTCGGTATCCTCGACATCAATCCGCGCCTCGCACTAACCATCGCTGACCGCCTGCTGGGTGGACGCGGCCATTCGGTGAAAGCGGAACGTTATCTGACCGAGATCGAAGTCGCACTGTTGGAGGATATCATCCAGATCATCCTTGAGGAATGGTGCGGCCAGTGGAAGACGGAGCAGGAATTGCACGGCTTGATCATCGGTCACGAATCCAACGGCCGGTTTTTGCAAACTTCGCCGAAAGACGCCATCGTTTTGGCGCTCACCCTGGAAGTTAATTTCGGCGATTGCTCCGAGCAGATCCAGATCGGATTGCCGTACTACACGATCGAGCCACTGGTGAAAAAAATGCAGGCCCGCCGACAGAAGGATGCCACGGTGACGACAGTGGAAAAACATGCTTCCTGGCAGAAATCCTACGATGGCATCACGGTGCCGGTCCGCGCGGAATGGCAGGCGTTCGAACTCAGCCTCCGTGAGATTTCCAATCTCCGCGTCGGCGACGTCTTGGAAATGCCCGCGAATCTATTGCAGGAAACCGCCGTGCTGCTTAACGGCACACCCAAATTTAACGGCACGGTCGGTCTCGATACTGACCATGTCGCGGTAAAGCTTACCCAGAAAATTTCCTCAGAGGAAAGCAACCCAATCAAATCAGATGGACGAAAAAACCCTTGATATCGTACTCGACGTCAGAGTGAAGGTCACGGTGCAACTCGGCTCGTGCCAGTTGCCCATGCGCGAAGTACTCGAGCTGTCGCCGGGGTCCGTCCTCCAACTGAACCAGCATGCCAGCGATCCGGTTGGCCTCTACGTGAACGAGAAACTCGTCGCGTATGGTGAAGTCGTCGTGGTTGAGGATAATTTCGGCATCAAAATCACCGAACTCGTCGGCAGTGTGAAACTGCCGGCCTGAGTTGGTCAGCAATTTCGCTTTGAAATTTCCCCACATGATCCGTTCCTCACTGTTCACTGCGTTCAGGCTTTGTCTGCTGGGGTGGGTGCTCGGCAGTTTCGCGCTGCCTACTTTTGCGGCTCCCGCCGATGCGAAGGCGAAGGACGCCACCGTCATCTATCCTCACGGTCCGGCCGGAACAACCGAGCCGGCTGCCGCGCAGAGTTCAATGTATGGCAGCGGCGTGCTGATCGTGGCGTTGCTGCTCGCTGGCGCGGGCGGCTGGCTTTTCTGGCGCGGTCGCGCAGCGCCGACTGGAACCATGGCCGCGCGCAAACTCGCCATCGCCGAGACGAAATCGTTGGGCAACCGCCAGTATCTGGTGGTCGCCGCCTACGAGGATAAAAAATTTTTACTCAGTGTGTGTCCGGGCAAGATCGAACTGCTCACTTCGCTGGATGGCGCAACGCAGGTTAAACTACCATGAAGGGTATTCGCGTTATTTTCGGCGCTCTTTTGGCAATTCTGGCTTTCGGTCTTTTTGCCCCGACCGGATTGGCCCAGGTAAATAATCCGGCATCAGCCACCGTCACGCCCGGCGGCATGCCTACCGCTCCGACTGCTGCTCCGTCGACGGGCGCGACTACTCCGGCGAAAAACGAGCCGTTGCACCTGACGATCGGCCTCGAAGGCAAACAGGGCACGGGAGACGTGAGCGTCGCGGTGCAGATCGTGATCCTCATGACGCTGCTCACTCTCGCGCCGTCGATTGTCCTGCTGATGACGAGCTTCACCCGCATCGTGATCGTGCTCGGTTTTGTGCGCACGGCGCTCGGTGTGCCGAGTGCGCCGTCCAACCAAATCATTGTGGGCCTCTCGCTGTTTCTGACGTTTTTTCTGATGGGCCCGGTATTCGACCGCATGAATGCCGAGGCGATCCAACCTTATCTCGCTGGGAAAATGACCTCCGTCGAGGCGATGGACAAAGCATCCGTGCCGCTGAAGGAATTCATGCTGAAGCAAACCCGGACTCGTGACTTGGAATATTTTCTCGAACTCGGTGGCTTCGGCCCGACGGCAGTGAAGGATCTTTCCATGCGGGTGGTGGTGCCGGCTTTTATCGTCAGCGAATTGCAGACTTCATTTCAAATGGGCTTTTTGCTTTTCCTGCCATTCCTTGTGATCGATTTTCTCGTCTCCTCGGTGTTGATGGCGCTCGGCATGATGATGATGCCGCCCGTGGCGGTCGCATTGCCTTTCAAGCTGTTGCTTTTTGTCCTCGTCGATGGCTGGCACTTGGTGGTGCGGTCGCTGGTGCAAAGTTTTACCGTTTGATGATTTTCTCTCCATGAATCCCGAAGTCGCAGTCGATATTTTCAAGAGCACTGTCATGTTTTCGCTTTACGTGGTCGCGCCCTTTCTCGGGATCACGCTGGTCGTGGGCCTCGCGGCCAGTCTCGTTCAGTCAGTAACAAGTTTGCAGGAGCCCACGCTGAGTTTTGCGCCGAAGTTGCTCGCGCTCGCCGGCGCGATGTTGCTGTTGACGCCGTGGCTGCTGCGGACGCTCTCTGAGTTTACGATTTCGTTTATCACCCGGATGGGAACGATGGCGCACTAGGCGTCGATGGCAGATGAGCTTACTCATCGCGTTTGAATATCCGCCATCGGCGAACCGCCGGTCGGTTCGAGTTGGTCGGGTGGGTCTGCTTGATTTTCCATGAGCATCGATTATCTGCTCACCTGGATGATGGTGCTGTTGAGATCCATCGGCATCGTCATGTTGCTGCCCACGCTGGCCGGACGCCCGTTGCCGGTGACGGTGCGGATGGGATTGAGCCTGTGCCTTGCGACGTTGGTGGCGGGCATTGTGCCACCCGCAAATTTGCCGTTGGGCTCGTGGGAACTCGTTTACGCTGCCGCCGGGGAAGTCATCATGGGATTGGCGATGGGATTTATCGGACGGATGACTTTTACCGCGGTGGAAATGACGGGGCGTATCATCACTTCGGAAATCGGGTTAGTTGCTTCTCCGGGGCTCGGTGTGCCCGAACCGGCCAACGAACCACTGGCAGCGTTCCTCGCGGTATTTACGGGAGTGATTTTTTTTGCGCTGGGCGGACATCTTACGGCAATCACCGCCTTTGCCCGCAGCTTCTCGCTCGCAGCGCCGGGCCATCCGCTTTTTCAGTCAGCTGCTCCGGAGTTTTTTATCGCCGCTACCGGCCACGTTTTGGAGTTAGGACTGCGCATGGCGGCCCCGTTTATCGCCTTGAATTTTCTCGTGACGCTGGCGTTTTCCGTGCTCGGGCGCGCGGTGCCCAAGATGAACGTGTTTGTTCTGAGTTATTCGGTGCGATTGTTCGCCGGACTGTTGTTGCTCGCGGGATCGGGTGCGCTCATGGGGCGCTATCTCTACGTTGAATTCGGTAACATGCCGCTCGACATGCTTCGACTGCTGGCCGGTCCGTGACGAGGTTGGGGTTGGCTGTTTCCTCTTCCCCTATTCACTGGATTGCGCCGTAAATCATTCGCGTGCTCGCTAAAATCGGGCTGGCCGGGCCCGGAAATATTTTCGCCCGCCATTCAACCGGACTGGACAAAACCGCGAGCGTGAAAACAGATAAAAGGCCGCTAGGTGCTACTACCGAATCGTCATCGGAGGTTCGCTGGGTGGCATGGTAACGGATTTAAGCTTCGCCTGAAAGACCGTTGCTGACCCCGTTTTGATTCCACGCCTGTTTGCAGACGACGCAGATCTATACGCACGTCTCGATTCGGAAACTGAAGGAAGTCCACGCCGCCACGCACCCCGGCGCGAAGCTCACGCCCCGGGATACAGGTCTTGCGGAAGACGGAACGCGGGCTAACGTGGCGGCATGAATCACATGGAACGCATCACCTTCAATCCCAACCAGTGTGGCGGACGGCCTTGCATCCGGGGCATGCGCATCCGCGTCAAAGACGTGCTCGACCTGGTAGCGGCGGGCGTCCCCGAGGCGGAAATCCTCGCCGACTATCCCGACCTTGAGGCCGACGACATCAAGGCGAGCCTCGAATACGCCGCCGCCCAGCTCGACCACCCCATGCTCGTCGCCAGCCGGTGAAATTTTTGGTCGATGCCCAGTTGCCGCCCGCGCTCGCGCGGGTGAAACCCTAAAGACAGTCAAGAACGTCGCCGAGGGCGTTCAAAAGATCAATGCAGCGGTGAGTAAAGCGGAAGCAGCGTCCAATATAGTTGAAGCGGCTGCAAACGGTGACGCCAAGGGAGTCGCGTCAGCTGCGCTAGCAGGCTGTCGGACTTCTCGGTCGAAGATTTCGCAATAATCGCGCAGTAA
>JBEPTW010000064.1:0-19570 GCA_041691855.1 Verrucomicrobiota bacterium
GTGACGCGCGATGCGCAAGGCTCGCGCTTCGTCCAGACGATTCGGCTCGGTGCCGGCGGTGCCGGCGACCGCGTCGAGTTTGCCACCCGCATCGACTGGCAGACGACGGAGTCGAGCCTGAAGGCGGTGTTTCCATTCACGGCCGCCAATCCGATGGCCACCTACGACAGCCAGCTCGGCACGGTCGTGCGTGGCAACAACGAGCCCAGGAAATACGAGGTGCCGCAACATCAATGGTTTGATCTGACCGCGCCCGACGGCAGCCGGGGCGTCGCCGTGCTCAACGATTCCAAGTTCGGTTCCGACAAGCCCGATGACGGCACGCTGCGCCTCACGCTGCTCTATACGCCCGGCGTACGTGGCCACTTTCAGGATCAAGCCGTCCAGGATTTTGGGCGCCATGATATTCTCTATGCGCTCGCGGCCCATGCCGGTGACTGGCGAGAAGGTGGCGTGCCGGCCCAAGCCGCCCGCTTGAATCAACCGCTGCGTGTGTTCCAAACTCCCGCGCATCCCGGTGCCCTCGGCCGTAGTTTTTCGCTACTCAAACTCAGTTCCGCCCAAGTGGCCGTTCAGGCAATCAAGAAAGCGGAGGAGGGCGACGAGATCGTCGTGCGCCTCCGCGAACTGACCGGCCAGCCCGTCCATGGGTTGCGCGTGACCGCGTCCGCACCGATCATAAGCGCCCGCGAGATCGACGGGCAGGAACGTCCGCTTGGTGCCGCCACCGTCGATCAGGGCCAGCTCGTGTACGATGTTGGCGGATACAGTTTGCGCGCTTTTGCGCTGAAGTTGGGCGCGCCGCCGGTCAAGGTGACCCCACCTGCGTCCACCCCGATCACGCTTGGTTACAACGAAGATGTCGTCAGTACCAATGCCCACCGGTCCGACGGCCGGTTCGATGCCGCCGGCGACACTTTTCCGGCGGAACAACTACCGGCGAAACTCATGAGCGAAGGCATCGAGTTCTCCCTCGGCCCGACGGCTGATGGCCAGAAAAATGCGGTCGCCGCACACGGCCAGACGATCACGTTGCCGGCGGGCAATTTCAACCGCCTCTATCTGTTGGCCGCCGCCGATGGCGACACGGCCGCGCAATTCCTGGTCGATGGTCACCCGGTCGTTTTCACGGTGCAGAATTGGAAAGGCTACGTGGGCCAATGGGACAATCGCCTTTGGGCGGACAATCCGCCGGACAATGTCTTCAACTGGATCTACGAGTTTGCGGGCCTCGCGCCCGGTTACACGAAACGCGATTCGATCGCATGGTTTTGTTCCCACTACCACCAGCCGCAAGGCGACGCTTTCTACGAATACTGTTACCTCTTCAAATACCGGATCGATCTGCCGGTCGGAGCAAAAACCATCACGCTGCCGGACAATCCTCGCGTGCATCTCTTCGCGGTCACGGCGGCGCTGAACCCGCGTGACGAGGCGCGGGCCGCGAACCCACTCTACGATCAGTTTGACGATCACACGCCAAGCGCGCCGACGATCATGCCGGCCGGCGGCAAGTTCGCCGACGCCGTTACTGTCGCCATCGCGCATCCGCTCTATTGGCAGGCGGGCGGACTCCGTTACACGCTCGACGGCTCGGAGCCGACGGTGAACTCTCCTGTATACACGCAGCCGATACCGCTTTCCGGGAAGGTATCGCTCAAGACGCTGCAGTTCGATGCCGCCGGCCACGCCGGTCCAGTGGCCACCGCCGCGTTTGAAGTCGTCGACACGACGCCACCGACCGCGGTGTCTGCCGTTGCCTGCGCGCCGCAGCCTTTTGTTCGCGTGGTGTTTTCCGAAGCCGTGGAGAAAACGTCGGGCGAATTGCCCGCGCATTATCGTCTGAGCGAACCGGTCACAGTGACGGGCGCAACCATGGCCGACGACGGAATGAGCGTGCTGCTCCACTTGTCCGATGCCATCGAGGGCAGCGCCGTTGCGCTGACCGTGACCGACCTGCGCGATCGCTCGCCGAAGGCCAACGTGCAGGCCGGGCAGACACTCAAAGTGCTGACGGCTGCCGCGACTTATTCACGGGCCGAGGCCGTCCCGCCCGAAGGCATCGAGGTCAAACTGGCCGATCAACCGCGCCGTGGACGTACCACGGCATGGACGATGAATGTGTTCGTGCGCGCTTCCCAATTACCCGAGAACCGCACGCTCATCGCCGGCTTCGGTCGGACCGATGACCGAGCCAATGGTACTGGCCGCTATTTCGCGAGTTTTGCGAATGGTCTCCATCTCTGGGCGCGTAGTGCGGACGTCGAGAGCACGACGCCGATGGTCCTCAATGCCTGGCAGATGCTCACCGCTACTTATGATGGCCAAGTGCTTCGTCTCTTTCAAAACGGCCGGCAGATTGGCGGGACAGAGACAACTTTGTCTGACGACGAACAGGTCGTGCGGCTGCGCCCGCTCGATCCGTGGGACAAGCAACGCCGTTTCCAAGGTGATATTCGCGGCTTCGCTTTGTGGTCGCAGGCGTTGACCCCGGAAATGCTGCAGTTGTTGGCGGCGGCGGGCGCGGAGCAAAAATAAATTCGTTTGATTTCATGCGCTTCGTCCCGCACCTGCGCAGTAAAGTTGAAACCGGTTGCGGGGTGGGCGAGCGCGGCAAATGAATCGTCGTGGGACGAACTCATTTGTGCTGTCCCGCCTCGCTCGGTGGTGGATCGGCTTGGCATTGTTCGCCGCGATGATCGGTCGGCTATTCGCGCATCAAGCTTATTTGACGTCCGCCCTCGCGAAGATCGGGCACGATGGCCACTTTCAAATCACGGTGCGATTTGATGCGCTGGCATTCGCGCTGAACGATTCAGCCGAGCGCATTCCGGACAAGCCGATGAATGATTTGCTCGACGGACCGACGGCCGAACTTGCGCGTCGCATGAGCGCGGCGCGCGAGCATTTCGCGCGGCACATTCACGTCGTGGCCGATGGCCATGACGTGGCGATCGAACAGCTCCAATTTCCCACGGCTGACGACGTCCTCCTTTGGAAAACAAAAAGTCGTGAACCCCGGCTGCCGGTTTTGCTGAGCGCTGAAGTCTCCGGCCAGTTACCTGTGGGAGTTCGCCAGATCGCAGTCGGGTTTCCGGAAATCATCGGGACGATCGTTCTCACGATTGAGCGACCGGGTGAAGAAGCTTTAACCGAGGCGCTCGAGGCCGGAGTTCAGAGCCCCGAATTCTCCGTCGCGATTCAGCATTCCTCGATCATCGCGCCCGCCGCCGAACCAGGAATTTTGGTTACGGTTGGCCAATTTGTTGTGCTGGGCTTTGAACACATCTTGCCGCGGGGACTTGATCACGTGCTCTTCGTGCTGGGATTGTTCCTGTTGGTGGGACGGATCTCGGTGCTGTTTTTGCAAGTGACGGCATTCACACTCGCGCATTCCGTCACGCTTGCGCTGGCCCTTTACGGCGTCGTCCGCGTGCCGGCGGCGTTAGTGGAACCGCTGATCGCATTGTCGATCCTGTTTGTCGCGGTTGATAATCTCCGCCCGCGCCATTTGCCGAGGTGGCGGATCGCGGTGGTTTTCGGCTTCGGCCTCGTTCACGGGTTGGGCTTTGCGGGTGCGCTCGTCGACTTGGGATTGCCGCGGACGCAATTTCTGCGGGCGCTGGTGGGATTTAATTTTGGGGTCGAACTCGGTCAGTTGACGATCATCGCCCTGGCCTTTCTGGTGGTTGGCTGGTGGCGCTCGCACCGATCCTATCGCAGATTCGTGGTCGTTCCGGCGTCGACCTGCATCGCCCTCGTCGCCGCCTTCTGGTTTGTCGAACGATGCTGGCAAGGGTAGGGAGGTTAAACGGCTAAACCCACGACGAGGCGGTTCATTGCGACCATCGTCGTTCCAAGTGTGTCGAGTTGTGGGCTGGCGTTTATCCCGAAGAAAAGACTGTTACGAATTTGGGCTGAAGCCCAAGTCAATCGCTAGCCGGATCAGTTTGGGAGTTCCTGGCACTTTTAATTTCCTTAAAATGTGATGTCGGAAGGTTTCCGCCGTGCGGGAGCATATGCCGAGTTTCACGCTGATTTCCTCGTTATTCAAACCTAGTCCGATCAACGACAGTACTTCGATTTCCCGATCGCTGAGTACCTTGTCGAAAGAGCAAGGATCGCGAAGTCGTGCCGTGCGTTCAGCAACAAATAATGCCGAATAATAGCGTTGTCCGCGAGTGACGGCGTCGACTGCTGCTCGAATTGTACTTAGACTGTTACTGCCCTTGTCGATATATCCATCGAATCCCTCGCGCTCTATTCGAAAGATTGTAAAGGCGTGGTGAGCTGCGGTGACGGCAATGATCAGTGTCGATGGACTGGTCTGCCTCACGGCACGTGCAACGGCGAAACCATCAAGCTTCGGCAGACCTATGTCGAGTAAGAGAACGTGCGGTCTTTCCTCGGTCACGATTCGAACTGCGGTGACTCCATCTTGCGCTTCCCCCACGATGTCATGATTGAATTCTCGGACACACACTCGACGAAGCACTTCGCGAAACATCTGCTGGTCTTCGGCAATAACGATTCTGAGCGGCAGACGATTCTCAGAGCGGGCCAGCGAGCCGTTCAATTCGGGGAGCCTCGATTCAGCCAGAGGAGTGTGGAGCGCCATAGCGGGAAGGAAGAGCTGTCGTTGATTATTTGCTCTATGTTTTAGTAGCCGGAAAATCAGCACCAGAAACTAAGGTTTCATAGTCTACCTTCATTGCTTCTATATCCTTGGCTGGAGCGTTCAACAAGAACAGGACGGAAAAGGTTTCATCCTCCATTCTGGTGAGGTGCTCTTCCCAAGGTTCGTTGTTTTGGGAAAAATCGGCACTCCACGATAGCGCTGTCCGTCCTTTGATAGTCCGTTCGGCTTCGTCCTTGGACTTATATCCAACAAAACCGCTCGCAATTCGTTGCGCGGTTTTTTCACGCATCGCATTTTTGAGTATTATCGCGGCAGGTCCCTTCTTTTCTGAATTCGACAGCTTGCGGAAATAAACGGTGAGCGCTGCCTTCGGATGCGATTTACTGCTGAAGATCAATGACGTTTCCGTATTATTTCGCCGCAGTGCCTTTGATAATTTCCATCCCATTGGGACAATTCCTTTTACTGAGCTTTCACTGTCAGTAAACTGCAGATTGTCGGCCGAAACGTCGATGGCGGGTGTCCATCCATCGTCTGCGGGATTTTTAACCGATGGTCCTGCTTTCTTCACCAAAGGTTGGGCGGTTACCGCTTTCGCCGCCGGTCGACTACCACTGAGAAGTGACGTTTTAGTCACGATCAAAAGTAGTGCGCCAACGACAATTCCGATCAGGAGGGTGTATTTCATATTATGGATACAACAAGGGTTTCATATATCGTTTATTTGATTCGCCAGGGTAACCGCATCGTCTTCAGAACCGTTAAAAATTATAAAACGCCAGGCAACCGATTTGCTCGCGACTGAACCGACCACCTTAAAAGTAACTACCGATGAATTAGGACTAATTCTAGCGGCGGGTTGACCATGGCGATTTACTCGAATGATATAGAGCCCGTCACCAATTCCGATAAGGCCGTTCGTCAAAGGCAGATAAAGTTCGTCGCATCGAATGGCGGCAAGATCCAAGGTCTGTACTTCTTCTTCCTGGCCGCTGGGGCAATACGAGATTGTCGTTCCCTTCAGCGGAAAGCTAACACCCGTTTCCTTCGCCTGCTGGGTGGCCACTGCGCTGACTGCGCAGACTTTGGCTTGCTTGCTACACGGGTAAATTTCGATCGAACCTTCTGCATCGATCAATGTAGGTTGCAGCTCAAATTCCACGCACTGAATACCGGCAGACTCATCAACTCCAATTTCGTCATGGAACTGGCTCAGCTGGTCGACCGAACCGGGTTGGGTGCAAAGTTTAAATCGAAAAGCTTGGGCGGCTTCTAATGCCGATTCAGCAGCATCCAAACCGAAACGTACTTCACCGGGCAATGGCGACCATCCACATGGATCGCTGGACTCTGCAGTCAACTGTTTGGTCCAAACCGATTCGAGGTGGGGAAGGAAAGATCCTTTATTTTCTGCCGGGAGTTTTTCAATTATCTGTTCGCATCGACGCACCTCGTGCCGACTGCGCCACGCGAGGCCTAAAATGCTCGTGTTTTGATGCCACGCTTTTTCCTGGTGGTTCATCCAAGTGAAAATTCCGCGGCTTCGCTTGGAATTCCAACTGCCTTCGACGAGCGTCGGCAGCGGGGTTTGCACTTGAGCGCGGGTCGCCGTTAAGAAATCGCCAATCGTGGAGAGAGTGTAGTTTCTGCTTTGCAGGTCGCGCAGAATACTTTCGTTCATCGACGTCCAGCGGGCATCGGCGAAAAATTGTGCCATGTTTTCGGGGCCATGGGGCGTGGTGAAATGGTGGCCACTTCCAAGATGATACCAATGCCATGATAGGTTTTGGATTCGGCCACCGCCTGAATCTTCATTGTCAGCAGGCAAGGTTTGCATGGCCTTGCGCACTCGCTCTCCATATGAACCGAGTGCCGCTTTGCCGATCGAGGAGGCGGGCTTCTTCTGGGCGATTCTCGCAATCGCATTGAGAAGATGATTGGCGCCCACGACCACCCGCATTCGAGCGAGCGAATAACTTTTAGCAAAATCGAAATCGGGGATCTGATGGCGGAGGAACTCGTCTTTGCACACCACCGCCGAAAACAAATCTTCCACTACCGAAAGGCCCTGGCCAAAAAAAGCTTCTTGGGAGAAGAATATATCCGCCGGTTTTAAGCCCAATGCCGCCAGCCTGCGGCGATTGATATTAATCGACCAAATTAAATCGCGCAGTGGAAATGCAATCCATAGCGACGGAATATAAGTGGAGGAAATGAGTTCAAGCTGTTGTCGGCTTATGAGCATTTGCAAATCAGCGAGAGCGGTGGGGTAATGCTTCGCTAAAAATTCCAGGCCCGATCCACAAAGTTCAAATGACGCCCGAAACGTTGGGTTTCGTTTGAAGACGTCAAGAAATGGCAGGATGGCTTGGGAGCAGTAGCGGTGGTATCCCGCAATATTTCCCGCCACATACTGGACATTGAAGTGGAAAAGCCCCAACGCCAGTTTCCGCGTGGGTTCTGGAGTTTCAATCGCCGACGCGGACTGCGGGGATGAATCACCGGTCATCTTAAGATCCAGTGAGTACCATTAAAGAGGGCTCGAGATCGGCGCGACCTGCCCGCGCGAGATGACGAGAAAGCAATTTTCGGGCCTCGGAACTGCCATCAATCGAGAGAATGCGAGAACAGAGCTCCTTGGCGTGTTCACTTTCGCCCGCGCCCGCAAAAACTTCCACAGCGGTTGTAGCGTCGACGATGGCGCGCGCTCGCGCGATTCTCGAATCAGATTCCGGATGGGCGGAATTGGCGGCGGATTTCAACCGGCTCTCGAATGCTGAAGAAATTACAACAGCTGGCCTGCCGATCGCTGCGTCGGCATAACGTCGACTCGTTACAAAATAATCATAGAGCGCAGCTGCCAGACCTGACCGGCGTGTGTCCGACTTTGGCAGGTTGTCGTAAAATTGTACGGTTTGACTGTCCGCATTGAGGGCCGAGTTCAGGGCTGCGTAATCTGCGACTGCTTCCATATCGTTCAATTGCCCGGACATACGTTCTTCGGCGTCATCACGGAGCTCTTCCAATGCCGATTGTGCGGGAGGGTATGACGTCGCCAACCGGTTCATGACCTCAAGCAAGAAGGTCCTACGCGCTCCACTGAACTTGGCATTCCCGGCACTTTGCGTGAAACATTCGACATACTCAGTCACTGCTTCGGAATAGTGCTTTGCGCTGGCTAAATCTTGAGCATGGCGAAACTTCGCGTTAAAACCCACAGCGGGAGAGTTCCGGGAGTTGCCCGCATTTTTTGCGGTGATCCAGACTCGTTGTGAAGCTGCTTTCTCAATGAGATCGCTGATGAATGCCTCGGAATTTTCGGCGGGATTTACCTGAACCCCGTCTACAAAAAAAGTAGGAGTGGCTGAAATGCCGGCAGAAAAGGCTTTCGCACTGAGCGCCACGACTGGCAGTAAGGCGCCATTGAGACGTTCCCTAAAATCCGTGGTGTCAATCCCGGCAGATCGACCGAGATTGGCAAGGTAATCAAAATCCAAGCCGCCTCGTGTTTGGTTGAGGAATTGCAGCTGCCAGAATTTAAAATAGGCATCACTCGTTTTGGCTAAATCGAGCGCTTCAACCTGTGGTATGGAATAATTCCAGAGAGTTAAACCGAAAAGATAGAAGCGTGCCGTGTCTTTATATTTACCCGTAAGACGGAGAAAATACTCAAAAGTCTGTTTGCAGTGCGGACAATTGGGGTCGAGGAAAAGCGCCACTGCGACACCGCTCGGAGAGCCACGAAACGGGGTTTCTGCGTCAATCCACTCGGCGATTCTAAAGCGGTGGCTGCGGGACGTGGTTGCACTGGAGGACTGCGTGTTTTCTTGGGACGATACTGGGCCGAGTTGGGCCGTGATCGGGCGATCAGAGGCCAAGGATTTCGGTGATTGCACTCCGATTTTATCAACGAAAAGCAACAGGGCGACAATCAAGCCGCCACCGGCGCAGATAATGCCACAGGAATAAGCCAAATCAGATAGCTCGACGGTTTTTAGGTCAGACGAAGAAAACCCCTTTTTTCGGCGATAGAAGTGCAGTCCTCCGATTGCGGCGACCAACGTTGATGAGGCTAAACAGAGTGCACAATAGGCACCGACTTGAACTTGATAATAAACGAAATAGCCCGCTATGGGAAGAGCCGCGCCGGATAACAATTCAGAGGAGCGATAAAACATTGTCCGCCATTTGCCGACCGCAATACTCTTGCTGAAAGCTAGGGCGGCGGTGAAAAAATAGAATATGTAGCCAAGGGCGGCCACAGGAATTCCATTGAACTCACTCGCTTGAGCCAAAAGCGGGCTTTGGCATCCCACATCGACAGCTGGAGCGCCTACGCCGAGACCCCAACAGCCCTGCTCGAAGTTACGTTCCTTTTGAATCCAAAGGTGCAGGGTAAGACCCATTCCTAAAATTGAACAGATGAGGATGAGACGATTAATGGTCATGGTATCAAAAAATATTCTTAATTATGCGTGCTGGAAATTTGGTTACCCCTGTTGAAGAAAAAATGGCGCGCACAGGCGGGGCTCAAAATTTCGCTGGCGCACCATGTTAATAACCGTATTCCGTCGCGTAGGGCATTCCAGCGCGATTTCCTGCATGTGTTGTCCAGCCAAACAGCGCAGAATAATCCGGGCTCGTTCCACGGTTTATCTGGAGGCAGTTTGGCCAGCCGCTACAGCATCCTATTATCTTCCTCGCCACAAGTGAAGTGGCCTGAGTCTCGTTAACACTTTCCGTAATATATCGGTTATCTAATACAAGTAATTATTAACAAGGACAAGCGCTGAAGCAGTCATCATAATTGCTCGAGCACTCTTCATCGCAAATTTCCCCGTCACCGTTCTGATCCCATGCGCACGCGCCTTGGATATAATTGTCACACTCCTGATCAGCTACACTTTGTGACAAGTCGCACATCTCGTGGCAAGTGGAGTCGCCGACAATGCAGTGACCATTACATGCAAGCGCGGAATCAGACGCACTAAGGTGACAACGGGAGATCAAGGTAGCACACTGCTGAGCAGCTTGCCAACTCAAATCTCGGCAATAACTACTGCAATCAGTAAAGTTTTGTTGGCACTGGGCCACGCAGATATCGTTTTCGTAACTGGCAAAGGAATAAGGCGCGGCTAGCAAGAGGGCCAGCAGAGAACCAACGAGGGGTATTTTTGCGTTAGCGAACATTCTCGGTTTCGTAATCGTGTTATTTTGTGCTATCGGATTTCTTAATTTCATTTGTGGGTTTGTTGTTTCCCGGCCGTAATGGACGGGAATATTTTATCGACTAGGACTGAAAACGCCTTATAGGAATGAAGCCCATTTGCTATTGGCGCTTGGGTGACGACGCGTAATGCAATGCACTGCTGTTTTTCGCGGCAACCTTGAGGAATACGGAAATTTCCGACTGGTATCACAGAATACGAAGTAGCTCATGTCGCGTCGGACTTGATGTGAGTTCGTGCATGATCGAACATCTGAAGCAGCGTTTTGTGGTGGAGGGCGTGGAGACGGCGTTGGCACGCAAGCTCGGGCGGCAATCGGGAGGTGCGCACTTTGACGGAGCAGCATGTCCGGATGAACGCGGATGGCTTTTGTCGAGTGAGGCGTAAAACTGGACCCGCCTTCGCGGAGGGCTTGCCGCGGCAAAGACGATTAGTCAGAGGAGAAACCCAAGCGCTGAAATAATTCACCACAGAATAAACGGAATACACAGAATGCGGATGAAGCTTTTTTCTGTGTATTTTCAGTGTGGTCTGTGGTTTCGGTTCTGAATTTCGCGTTTTGGATTCAGCGAAACCATTCGTGGTTAAAAAATAGGTGGATCGAACCGGAAGGTTTTACACCAAGGAAGCAAAGGCAGCGAAGGACGGAAATAAATCTGGATGTGGATCTCGGCTGTTTTTCTCCGCGCGCTCTGGCCATTCGGCAGGCTCAGGCCGTCGTGAGCGAAGTCGAACGGACGCGGCCTTCGCGTTTAAATTCAGGGTCTGGGATTCCGTCCCATGGTTGCTGAGCTATTCCAATCCATTTTTAACCACAGATGACACCGATACGAACCGGATAGAAGGCAACGGACCCGCCTTCGCGTAGAGCTTCGGCGCGGCGAGGGCTTGGGGTATTGCATCCTGTATTTATCCGTGTCATCTGTGGTTAAAAAATCGGTGGATCGAACCGGAAGGTTTTACATCAAGGAAGCAAAGGCAGCGAAGGACGGAAATAAATTTGGATGCGGATCTCGGCTGTTTTTTCCGCGCTCTCTGGCGATTCGGCAGGCCGCGGCAGAAAGGTGCACGAGGCGGAGACGAGAGCGGTGGTTCCCAGCGGGCCTGAAAAAGGGCCCGCTGGAGAGGTTACAAAAATCCAATAAATGCCGTGGTATTCCTGTTGGTCGGTGGTCGGTTCCATGATAGGTTCGAGTCAGGAATAGTAATATTCACAAATTTTTTGTACAGACCACGGGGCCTGTGTTTCCACTCCAATAATTTATTTTCACCCCATAAATACCCTCAGCGTTAGCCTAGAGTAAATTCCACTCCAAGCCGGCAGTCAGTCGATTCAACTCAATTCCTCTCCATCCCTGTTCAGTAAAGCGGACCATTGTCCGGCGAAGGGTTCTTTTTCATCAATTCCGATCATAGCTTTCTGAGCGTGGCGCTTCTTCAGCTCCACTCTTACGCCTAGGTCTGACATACCTCAATTCCGCTCTGCTTGCGTTCTGCTTCCCCCGAGTTATCCATTTCTGTCCATCCCTAAAACCCAAACCATGAAATCAACCCAACGACTCAAACCCCGCTGGTTCCTGCTGCCCGCCGTCCTCATCGGCTGCATCGCGTCCACAGCTTCGCTCCTCGCCCAATCCGGCAGCAGCATTGTTCAAGGCCGCGTCTACAATCCCGCGACGAAAAGTTACGTCGGCAATGCCAAGGTCGAACTCGATGGCACCAACCAGGTGACCTACACCACGAGCGACGGCGCGTATCAATTCAATAGCGTCCCGACCGGCTCGGCGACAGTCAGTGTTTCATACACGGGCTACGAGACCGCGAAGGAATCGTTCACCGTTTCCCCCGGTCAGACCGCCGTCCCCGAAATCGATATCACCAGCACGGAGGCTGCGGGAACGAAGAGTGGCAAGGACGAGACCGTGCAACTGGCGGCCATTACCGTGGTATCCGCGCGCGAGGGCAACTCGAAGGCCATTATGAATCAGCGGAAGAACATGAATATTGTCACCTCAACCTCCGCCGACATGTTCGGCGAAGTACCCGACGGTAACATCGGTGAGTTCTTGAAATATCTTCCCGGCATCACCCTCGACTACGTCGAATCTGAAGTGCGCGGTCCGCGCCTCGAAGGTATGGACGGTCAATACACCAGCGTCTCCGTCGACGGTATGCGCATGGCCAACTCTGATGCCAATCGCGGCGGTGGTGCTCAATCCCGCGCGACGAGTTTCGAGGGCCTCTCGATCACGAGCATCGATTCAATTGAAATCAACCACACCGCGAGTCCGGAGAACGACGCCGATTCGCCGGCAGGCAATATCAACCTGAAGACCAAGCGCGCGTTCGACCTCAAAGGTCGTCGGTTCGACTATAAACTCGGCACGGCCCTCGACAGCGACGAGATCACCCTCGGCAGCGAGGTCCACCCCGGCGAAAAGGAATCCCATCAGTACAGGCCGATCGGTGCATTCACTTACGCGGAGTCGTTCCTCGATCATAAACTTGGTCTCGTGATCGGTGCGTCCCGTAGCAACACGTTGACGGAGCAAACATCCGAAAATATATCGTATGACACCGGGGCGACGGCGACCGATCCGCGCACGTTGGTAGCAACTAACCTTACCTTCAAGGACGCGCCAAAGTGGATCCAAAAAGACGCCTTGTTGCTCAGTGCTGACTGGAAAGTCTTTTCCCGCCTCAAGGTGGGATTCACGGCGTTCTACAGTTTTTACAACAGCGACAATTTGAGCCGCCAGCTTACGTTGCAACCGTCTAACAGCGGTAACAGCCTCACCAACGGCCGCGCCGTGGTCGGCGGCGATGGACTCACGACTGTCATCGGGACCCAGACTGCCGGCAACAACATCCCCGGCCTTTACTGGGGCGGCGGGAGTGCCGCCAAAAGAGTTTGGTCGCGCCAGTTTACGCCCAATTTTGAATATAAGTATGGACCGCTGACGATCGACGGCGCGCTGGCGTATTCCAATTCCATCAATAAATATCACGGACTCACCGCCAGCAAATCCCAAAGCGTCGTCGGCGGTGTGCCCGCCAGCTTTATCGCGACGCGGCCGGACGAGCAGTCGTGGAATTGGACGATTAAACAAACGAGCGGCAACGACTGGTTTAACATTAACAACTTCGGACCACCCAACAATAGCGGCAGCAACAGCCAGGTCGGTGGCACCAGCGTCCAAGATCGCACCGATTATTATAAGACGGAAAAATGGACGGAGGTGCTCAATGCGGCCTATGATCTGCCCTTTATGAAAAGATTTCCGACCGTTGTCAAAATCGGCGGCAAAGTGGATGACGAAGACCGAATCGCCAACAACCTTAACAACATTTCAAAATGGGTCTACGTCGGGCCCGGTGGCGATACCACCGCCTTCAACCCGGCCACGGGCACCTCTTCGGTTACCTCGTATGGCAATTGGGCCAATCTCGGGACGCAATACATCTCGCCGGCCCCGTTTCGCACCTACGATACCAACACGTTTACCCTTACCAACATCAACGGTGTCACGGGCGTACCGCAATTCCCCAACCAGCTCGCGATCTCCCAACTCTACAACGCGCATCCCGAACAATTCGTAAATACGGCGAACGTGGGTGACTATTACAACGCCTTGTTCGGAAATGGGCGACGTTTCAGTCAGGAGATAAAAGCGGCCTATGCCCAAGCCGATACCCATCTGACCTCGAAGCTGTCGATACGTTTCGGCGAGCGCTTGGAGAACACCAAAACCACGGTGACAGATTTCAACCCGCTTACGCCCACTCAGATGCTCAGTTCACCGTTTGCGAGCCAGTTCACCAAGAACCCGGTTACCGGCTTAGTCAGTCCAACGAGGGCCACCACGGTTGCCGGACTGATTTATCAGTATACGACAAAGCCCAAGGTGAAGCGCACCGCCTCCTATCACGACTTTTTCCCGTCCGTCTTGTTGAAGTATGACATCCTGCCGAATCTGGAATGGCAGGCGGGCTACAACAAAGCTATCTCCCGGCCGCCCATCGACCAACTTGCGGGCGTGAGCACAATCAACGACAGCGCGGTCCCACCCACTGTGACAATCCCGAATACCACCCTTAAGCCTGAACACCATGAGGTTTTCCAAACGCGGTTGGCCTATTATTTCGGCGGCGGCTCACCTGGCCAGGTTTCGGTCGCGGCAACCCAGGACGAGGCGACGAATTTTATCTCTTCGCACACTTTTACCAGCGGCGTGCCGCTGGGCATAACCGATCCGACCTTCAACGGCTATAATTTCATCTCCTCGCAGAACGACCCCGGCATCCACCGCTACCGCAACTTCGATTTCAACTATCAGCAGACGCTGGGCTTCCTGCCGAGCGTATACCTGCGCGGAATCAGCATGGGCTTCAACTACAGCCGCTCCTATGACAATCAGCGCCACGCCAATCTCGTCCCGAAGCATTTGACCTTCACCCCGGCCTACACGTACAAGCGCTTCAACGCGCGCGTCGGCATTATCTACAACGCCGATACGGACAAAAGCAATGTGGGGGAATACAACGGTCATCAAACGAAGATCGATGTTGGCATGGGCTACAAGATTGACGAACGCCTCCAGCTCTACTTGTCGGTTCGAAACATCACCAATGTGAAGGATAAACAGTACAAAACACCGGCGGGATTGCCGCAAGGCGAGCAGGCAGCGTTGTCGACTTTTGAAGCATACGGCGCCGAATGCGAGTTCGGCATCAAGGGCACCTTCTAATTTGCTCTGACATTTCTCTCACCAAAGCGCCGGCCGAAACGCCGGCGCTTTTTCTTTTGGTGGAGTCGACAACTCCGAGTATTGCTCCGTCAGGGTTTGTTGTAGTCGGGGTGCCCTCACCCCGCATCGTGGTGCGACGAGCACACCACCTATCGGAGGTTCAGACAGCCTGATCCCGAGGAATGAGGGTGAGCTCAACTTCACCGCGCATGTATCTGCGGTGGTGGAACCCGACCTCCGGGCGGGTTTTGCAACGTGAGCCGGTACCCAGCGCGCCCGGAGGTCGCGCTCCACCTCGCTACAGTTCCTTTGGTTTGTGCCGTGACAGGCTCAGCTCGTTTCTTCGTTCCGAGTCTCTCCGCGGGCTGGGATCAGGTTGTCTGAGGTTGTGCGCTCGTCGCGCAACTTTGTCTGATCAATCGGAATTGAGCGCGACCTTCGCGTTTAAATTCAGGGTCTGGGATTCCGTCCCGTGCTGAGCTATTCCAATCCATTTTTAAGTACAGATGACACAGATACGAACCGGATAGAAGGCAACGGAGACGGAAACCGGAAATATTACATCCGGTATTTATCGGTAGTGTCATCTGTGGTGAAAAATATTGGCCCGACTCCCGCCGCGATCGCTGGCCCGACGAATGCGAACGAAACGTTTTTTGGGGTTAAATTTTTCTGTGTATCCAGTGTGTTCTGTGGTGCTCTACTGGATTTTTTCGGCTCAGGAGGGAGACAACCTCGCTCCTACAATTCCAATTCAAGTGGGAGACAAGCACTCTGGGTGGAGATCCACCTCGAAATAAATCAGTTGGCCGCCGCGCACCGGCTGGAAAGTGCAGGGGACGGAGACGCGCGTGGTGGTTCCCAGCGGACGTGATAAACGGCCTGCAGCCGCGGTTACAAAAATCCAATAAATGGCATTCTATTCCTGTTGTTCGGTGGGTCGGTTCCATGATAGGTTCGGTTCAGCAATAGTTATATTCACAAATTTTTGCACCGTTGAGGGAACCTGCGCTTCCGCTCATCAGTTTCTTTCGACCCCACAACCCCCTCCAAGGCCAACCTAGAGCAAATTATGCTCTAAGCCGGCCTTTGCTCCTCTCAGCTCACACCCCCTCCACCCCTGTTTGATAAACCGGACCGCTCTCCCGCGACGAAGTCCTTTTTATCAATTCCCCGCTAGCTTTCTGATCGTGGCGGTTCATCAACTCCACTCTTACGCCTAGGTCTGCCTTACCCCATCCCACTCTGACCGCGTTCTGCGCCCTCCGGGTATCCATTTTGTACATCCCAAAACCCAAACCATGAAATCAACCCCACGATTAACCCCCCGCTGGTTCCTGCTGCCAGCCGTTCTCATCGGCTGCATCCTGTCCACAGCTTCGCTCCTCGCCCAATCCGGCAGCAGCATTGTTCAAGGCCGCGTCTACAATCCCGCGACGAAAAGTTACGTCGGCAATGCCAAGGTCGAGCTCGATGGCACCAATCAGGTGACCTACACCACGAGCGACGGCGCGTATCAATTCAATAGCGTGCCAACCGGCTCGGCGACGGTCAGTGTTTCATACACAGGCTACGAGACCGCGAAGGAATCGTTCACCGTTTCCCCCGGTCAGACCGCCGTTCCCGAAATCGACTTAACCAGCAGCGAGTTTGCGGGAGCGAAGGGCGACAAGGATCAGACCGTGCAACTGGCGGCCATGACCGTGGTATCCGCGCGCGAGGGCAACGCGAAGGCCATCATGAATCAACGGAAGAACATGAACATCGTCACCTCAACCTCCGCCGACATGTTTGGCGAAATACCTGACGGTAATATCGGTGAGTTTTTGAAATATCTTCCCGGCGTCACCCTCGACTATGTCGAATCTGAAGTGCGCGGTCCGCGCCTCGGTGGTATGGACGGTCAATACACCGGTGTCGCCGTCAACGGTATGCGCACGGCCAACGCCGATGCCAATCGCGGCGGTGGTGCTCAATCCCGCGCGACGAGCTTCGAGGGCTTCTCGATCGCGGCCGTCGATTCGGTTGAAATCAACCACACCGCGAGTCCGGAGAACGACGCCGATTCGCCGGCGGGCGCGATCAACCTGAAGACCAAGAGCGCGTTCGACCTCAAAGGTCGTCGCATCGACTATAAGCTCGGCACGAGCCTCGACAGCGATGAGCTGACCCTTGGCACCCAGGTCCACCCCGGCGAAAAGGAATCCCATCAGTTCAGACCAATCGGTGCGCTCACTTACGCCGAGTCGTTCTTCGATCATAAATTTGGTCTCTTGATCGGTTTGAGCCGTAGCAACACGCTGGCGGAGCAAACCGCCGAAAATATATCGTATGACACCGGGGCGACGGTGGCCGATCCGCGTAAATTGGTGGCGTATAAACTCGACTTCAAGGACGCACCAAAATGGATCCAAAGAGATTCCTTGTTGCTCAGTGCTGACTGGAAAGTCTTTCCCCACCTCAAGGTGGGAGTGAGCGCGACCTACAGTTTTTACAACAGCGACAATTTGAGTCGTGATCTTGTATTTCAGGCCGCTAACAGCGGCAGCAGCACGACCAACGGCCGCGCCGTGGTCGGCGGCGATGGACTCACGACTATGATTGGGACGGTGACTTCCGGCAACCCCATCCCCGCCGTTTACTGGGGTGGCGGGAGCGCCGCCAAAAGAGTTTGGACGCGCCAATTTACGCCGACCTTTGAGTATAAGCACGGACCGTTGACGATCGACGGCTCAGTGGGGTATTCCAACTCCGTCAATAAATATCGCGGACTCGCCGCGAACAAATCCGCCAGCACTGTTGGCGGTGTGCCAGGCAGCTTTGTCGCGACGCGGTCGGATGAGCAGTCGTGGAATTGGACGATTAAGCAGACCAGCGGCAACGACTGGTTTAACATTAACAACTTCGTCCCACCGGCCAATGCCAACAGCGCCAACGTTCAGGTTGGCGGCACCAGCATCCAAGATCGCACCGATTATAATAAGACGGAAAAATGGACGGAGGTGCTCAACGTGGCCTATGCGCTGCCCTTTATGAAAAGATTTCCGACCGTCATTAAAATCGGCGGCAAAATGGATGACGAAGACCGATTTGCTGACAGTAAAAACAACATTTCAAAATGGGTCTATGTCGGACCCGGTGGTGATACCACCGCTTTCAACCCCGCCACGGGTACTTCTTCGGTTACATCATATGGCAATTGGGGTAATCTCGGGACCCAATACATCTCTCCGGCCCCCTTTCGCAACTATGATACCGACCGGCTTTCCCTTACCAATATCAACGGTGTCGCCGGCCTACCGCCGTTCCCGAACCAGCTCGCGATCTCTCAGCTCTACAACGCGCACCCCGAACTCTTCGTCAATACGGCGAACGTAGGCGACTATTACAGCGCCTTGTACGGAAACGCGCGCCGTTTCAGCCAGGAGATAAAAGCGACCTATGCCCAAGCCGATACCCGCCTGACCTCGAAGCTGTCGATTCGCTTCGGCGAGCGCATCGAGAATACCAAAACCACGGTGACGGATTTCAATCCGCTTACGCCGACCCAGATGCTTAGTTCACCGTTTGCGAGTCAGTTCACCAAGGACCCGCTTACCGGTAAAGTTAACCCGGCGAGGGCTACCTCGGTTGCCGGACTGATTTATCAGTATACGACTCAGCCCAAGGTGAAGCGCACTGCCTCCTATAACAATTTTTTCCCGTCGGTCGTGTTGAAGTATTCCATCCTAACGAATCTGGAATGGCAGGCGGGCTTGAACAAAACTATCTCCCGGCCACCGATCGACCAACTCGCGGGCGTGAGGTCAATCGACGACAATGCAGTTCCGCCAACCGTGAGCATTCCGAATACCGCCCTGAAGCCGGAACACCATAAGGGCTTCCAAACGCGGCTGGCCTACTATTTTGGCGGCGGATCACCAGGCCAGATTTCGGTCGCGCTCAAACAGGATGAGGCGACGAATTTCATCTCTTCGCACACTTATGACAGCGGTGCGCCGCTGGGCATAACCGATCCGCAATTCGATGGCTATCAGTTCAAATCCTCGCAGAACGATCCCGGCGTGCACCGCTACCGCAACTTCGATTTCAACTATCAGCAGACGCTGGGCTTCCTGCCGAGCGTCTATCTACGCGGAATCAGCCTAGGCTTTAACTACAGCCGCTCCTATGACAATCAGCGCCACGGGGGTCTCGTGCCAAAGCATGTGGCCTTCACCCCGAGCTACACGTACAGGCGCTTCAGCGCTCGCGCTGGCGTCATCTGGAACGCCGATACGGACAGAGGCAATGTGGGGGAATACACCGGTCATCAAACGAAGCTCGATGTGGGCATGAGTTTCAAGATTGACCAACGGCTCCAGTTCTATGCGCAGGTTCGAAACCTCACCAATGTGAAAGATAAGTTTTACAAAACGCCGGCAGGATTGCCGCAAGGTGAGCAGGCAGCGTTGACCACTATGGAAGTATACGGTGCCGCTTGCGAGTTCGGCATCAAGGGCACCTTCTAATTTGCTCTGACGTTTTCTCTCACCAAAGCGCCGGCCGAAACGCCGGCGCTTTTTCTTTGGTGGCGTCGACAACTCCGAGTATTGCTCCGTCAGGGTTTGTTGTAGTCGGGGTGCCCTCACCCCGCATCTGACCGAGCGATGCGCGACTGAAGCCCCGCGGTGCGCGTTTAAGAAGGAAATCGTAGCACAGGCCTCCGGCCTGTGGGCTTAACGAGCACCGATCCGACAGGCGGGACGCCCGTCGCTACAAAACCAACCTTGCAGGTGGGGTGCCCTCACCCCGCATCGTGGTGCGACGAGCACACCACCTACCGGAGGCTCAGACATCCTGATCCCGAGGAATGAGGGTGAGCTCAACTTCACCGCGCATCTATCTGCGGTGGTGGAACCCCGACCTCCGGGCGGGTTTTGCAACGTGAGTCGGTACCCAGCGCGCCCGGAGGT
>JBEPTW010000065.1:0-18910 GCA_041691855.1 Verrucomicrobiota bacterium
TTTACTGCGCGATTATTGCGAAATCTTCGACCGAGAAGTCCGACAGCCTGCTAGACTAACGCCGACAAATTCCGATGGAGTCAGTCCGCTAGCTGCTACTATTGCAATGGTCTCACCTCGGTGAAGAGGTTTACCAACCTTCTGATGGATTCTTTGCTTTTAATTTTTATCGCCACCTCGTTGATCGCCTACGGGGTTTACCGATTGCGCGGGGCGAGGCAATTACTCGCCACTGGCCTTAAGACCGAAGCTACCGTCATCAGAAATGAATATAAAACAACCACCACCGCTGATTTTTATCATCCCGTGGTGGAATTCAAAACCAACCAACTGGAGATTGTCGTTCAGAAGCTGGGTCGTGGATATAAGCCAGCGAAGGCGGTGGGAACCAAACTTCAGGTCATCTACGAACCCGACCATCCGACCCATGTTCAAGTCGACTCGCTGTTTCAATTGAGAGTTCTGCATTGGCTAGCCATCCTGCTTGGTAGCGGAGGCGTAATTTTCACGCTGTTGGACTGGAGTGGATTTTTTCATATTGCCCGATAGAGGCCTTCACCACCGGACGGTTTCGTTAGACCCTCACGTGTTCTTCGTCCCCCGCAACGCGCAGCAAAACCATCCCGTTTTGGTGGCGCTGAGGGAGGGTTGGAGAGAATTGTACCGGTAATATTCGTCCGGCGATCTGATCCTGATGATCGGCCCGACTGGGTCGTGTCTGCCTGATTTCGACGGAACGCGATTTACGATGCAGTTTGCGGATGGCCCGAAAAATTTGCGCGAGGGCCAGATGGAAGTTTTTGCCGCAGTTGCCGTGACAGGCTGAAGAAAGCTTGGATTCCGAGAGGAGGGTTTTTGAAAATAAAGAATTATCCTATTAACTGATAGGGGCTAAGGAATCATGCTGATGGGCCGGCCCGCCGATTGCTTTTGACCAGACTATGAAAAATGAAATCACGGCGCCCTTGGCGTCTGCCGCTCCGATTGCATCGACCCGTTTGCCTGTTGCTCCCCGGATCCTGCGGAGAAACCCGCTGGCTCATCTGATGGTCAAGCCGGACGACACGGTGACGACCAACGGGATTTTGGTTCACGACAAGAGGGAACTGGCAGGGTCGGCTCTATCTAACGCCGCCTGATCCTATCGCGAAATTGACCGACTCTCCTATCGCTCCCGAATCAACGCGAATTCCGATGAGGGAGCTTTTCAGGTGATTGAGGTTGCGTGTTCATTGCGGCTTAGACGCTGCAACCTTGGCTTGCCCTCCCGCTACCTTCAGCGGGATGGTGAGGGGTGAACCCGGGAAAACAACTCTGCCTTGCTTGTGGACTGTGCTGCGACGGCACGCTCTTCGACAACGTTCACCTCGGCCCGGGCGACGACGCGGAGAAAGTGAAGGCGCTGGGACTGCCGGTGATGGTTTCCCGCGCGCAGACATCGATCGTGTTCTTTCGCCAGCCGTGCACGGCGCTCTGCGCGGATCGCACGTGCCGAGTCTATGCGGACCGCCCCGTGCAATGCCGCAGTTTCGAATGCGGTGTGTTCAAAGACGTCCGAGCTGGCCGGATTCCATTCGCCGACGCCCTGCGTTTGGTGAAACAGGCCCGGCGAAGGGCCGATAAAATTCGTCGCCTCCTGCGCAAACTGGGCGATACCGAGGAACGACGCCCGTTGGGTGATCGCTTCCGCCGCACGCAACGGCGCTTGGAATCGGGCATTGTTGACGAAGTGGCGGGTGCCACCTTTGCGGAACTGGGCGTGGCGGTGCACCATTTGAATCTGCTGGCACACGAAAAATTTTACACCAAGGTTTAGAAATAGAGGTCAAACGTTGTGTTGTGATTCCGAGGCGTGCTCCGGCTGCGTGAATCACCGCCGCATGGTCGATGAGCAAGGCGGGTTCTGTCAGAGTGTATTTAGGTCGCACGACGCAGCCGCGCCTATCAGCCTGACGCTTCTTTCTGCCATTTCCGAGAGTGCAGGCGAGTCCTCCCCATCACTCTTTGTATTCGGCGGGGATTTCGGTGATCGGTCGAATCTCGACGTCGCGATAGTAAAGTTCCGCGCCTTCGGATTGCAGAATGAGCGGTCCCGCGGTCACGGGAATCGGCTGGGGACCATCGATGCGGAGCGGTCCATGCAGTCGCATCACCACCTTGCCGTTGACGATGTGAATGCTGTCCCCGCCGAAACAGACAAGTTCGACCGTGTTCCATTCCCCGGTGGGTTTTTCGTTGTCGGGCTGCTTCACGCAGCGTCCGGAGGAACCCGGTACTTGTGAGAACAGATGCCACTCGCCTTGAGGGTTGTATTGGTAGAGCGATTCCGCCGATGGCTTCGAACCCGGCGGCGGGGGTAGGGGACTGGACCGGACCGAGATTTGCGAGCCAACGGCGTAAAGATCGCCCACGTCGTGTTCCTGAATTTGCAATTCGATCGAGCGTGCCCAAGTACGATGCTCCGCTCCCGGTGCCGCATGCACATAATAAAGCAGACCGCTGTCGCGGGCGGTGCCGGGTTTGTCGCGCGGCGGCCATTTCTTTTCGCCCCACTTGAACTGTAGCTTCAAGCGATAGTTCGTGAAAGATTCACGAGTGCGAAGTTCACCAAACACCTGGCCTGAAATGTGAATCGCCCGCCGGCCGTCGACGGTGGTGACGGTGAACACGCCGAGCGGATCGCGACCGGAACCGATGGGTTGCGTATATTCGCCCCTGGCGTTTTTGGGCTCTCCGGGCAGATCGACCGTGGCCTGCGGCGTGGCGATCCAAGTGGTCCAGTTGGAGAGGTCGTGACCGTTAAAGAGGGGACGCCAAGCCGGTTCAGCGGCCGACAAATTGCACGATGCGCAAAGCGCGAAAACGAGGCGACCGAGGGGTAGTCGGGAAGTAAACATAACGCGGAGCATGAAATGGCGAGCGGCCGAAGCAATCCTCCGATCGATGAAAACGGATTGCATCCATTTCAGCATGCGATGCGCGCGACTCTCGTCCCAGTATTACCAATAAATGCTCAGGCCGCCGGAAACGTTGCGCGGTTCACCGGGAGAAAAAAGTTGCAGGTCATCATCATCGGAAGTTCGCGCGTCGGCGATGGGCTTGATCATCGAAGCGTACCGGGAATTCGAAAGATTTCTGAATTCAACGAATAGCCTGAAGCGTTCCCGTTGAATGCCCAGTTTCACGCCCAGTAACGAATAGGAATCGGCGAACAACGTATTCGCCTCATCGACCGCATAGCGTTGAGGGCTGTACTCCACGTTCGGCCCGAAATAAAATCCGTTCTTCGCGCGGTACATCAGCTCGGCCTTGAAAAGGTGAACCGGAATTCCGGCAATGCGATTGTTCCCATAGACTGGATCGTCCCGGAAACGAAAATCGTTCAACGTGTAGTCGAGCTGCAAACTCCAACCAGTCGCTGGCCGGCCGATTTCATGGGGTGAACGCGCCAGAGTCAGGCCGGCCTCGATCCCCGAATGCCGCGTGCGATTGGCGTTCACGGTGCCCAGACTATGCCCATTCGCATCGTTCAGTTCCAACAATTCATTGCGCCACTCGGATTGATAAAGGGCTAGATCCCATTCAGCCACTCCTCGTTGGCCGCGAGTTCCAATTTCGCCGGTCCAAGCGTGCTGGGCCGCGAGCGGCGTATAGATCACACCGCCATTTTCGCCGGATTGAAACGGAGTCAAGTCGTCGAACGACGGCGGCTGGAAACCACGGCTGATATTGGCGAAGACTTGGGTGTTCGGTGAGAGTTGATCGATCACACCGAACTTGGGACTCAGTGCGCGAAAATCCCGCGCCCGCGATTGATTGCCGCCATCATCGGTCCAATCGAAGTCGGTAAACTTGCGCCGGGTGAACACGGCCTGCACGCCGAGATTGAGCGAAAGGGCAGGAGTCAGCGCAATCCGATCCTCGAAGAACAGCGGAAAGTTTATGCTATGATCGGAAAAGTCCGCGGTCATCGTGTTGCGATCAATGGTGCCCTCGTTATTTTCAAAATTTCGACTCCGCTCCGTCTCTCCCGTCGGGGCCACTCCCAGCAGGAAATGATGGTCGAGCCCCGCACTCTCGAACTCGCGTATCCACGTGAGATTTCCTCCGACGTTATCCGAGAAGGAATCAGTTACGCCGAGCCGGTAGTCGGGGGCGTAGAGATCGTAGATGAGGAAATCGCGGTGATGGAAAAAAAGGCCCGCTTCCCAACGACCACTGGTGGTATCCGTGACAAAAATATCGGCGACGCGCAGCGAGCGGGTGTGGGTCCGGAAATCGCCGTCGATGGCGTCATCGCTGGCTTGCCGGGGATTGTTGGCCAAATCGTCCGCCGTCAAATCTCCCGGAATCAATCGATCCCAGCGGCTGGCGGAGAAATAAATCCGATTTTCGGTATTCGCATTTAAACGGAAGCCGGCGTTGACCGACGCCACTTCGGCGTTTTCTGCGCTGTGGTCGCGAAATCCATTGGTTTGTCGCGCGGACAAATCGACGAAGAGATCGGTCGCACCGGAGGCCTGACCCCAGCTGGCCTGACCGCGAAGATAACCAAAGCTTCCGGCCTGAAAGCACAGACTCGTGCCTGGTGAATCCCGCCCGGTCCGCGAAAGGAGATTGATGGCTCCGCCGAGCACATAACTGCCGTAGCGCAGCGCATTCGCGCCACGATAAATTTCAGCGGCCTTGATCGCTCCGAGGTCCATCTCTTCGAGATTGGCTTCGCCATCTCCCTGATTGTAGGGCAGGCCATCGACCAGCAATTCCACTCCCAGCGGATTGTCACTCTGAATCCCTGAGCCACGAATGGAGATTTTCTCGGCTTCGCCGGCATTGCCTGTTCCCAAAGTAATTCCGGTCGCGTGACTCAACAAATCCAGGAAACTTCCGGAACGACCGTCGTGCGTCTTTTCATCTCCGATCAACTGGACTGCGCCCGACACGAGGGAGAGCTCCAACGCCGCTTGGTCGGGCGAGAGAACCGTCAGCGGAGAACTGGGCGCCGCGCTCACCTGGGCGGTTGGCAAAACCAGAACTTTGCCCTCGGGGTTTTCCGCCTGTGCGAACGATCCCGAAGCGAGCAGCAAGTATCCCAAGATGAGGTGGATTTTGCCCCACGCGGAGCGAGGCGACTCTAACCCCACGGATGAATTGACCATAAGAGGAAAACAGAAATACCCGCATCGATCTGCGTCAAGAGGCGACAGCCGCACGGAAAGAACCGGCTTGGACTGTTTTTGATTTCTGTGACAGAGGGAAATGAGACGGGCCGCGATCTGCTACTCTTGAATTGTTCTCAATATTTTCCCCACGCGGTTGGTGGCGGGGACGTTTGAGCAAGCCGTGCTGGGGGGATTCCAGTGTCGTGCTTCGTGCGAGTAGATCACAACCGCTTGGTCGATGGGCAGGCGAGTTCTGTCGGAGTATATTAAAATCTCTCAACGCTGTAGGGGCTAGCGGTCTGACCCGATTTGATTGGTATCCCGCATTGGCGCGGCCATCGGGCGCAAAAAAAAGGAGAGTGAGAAAGCTCACTCTCCTTTGCAAAAACGTGAAGAAAAAATCAGGCCAACTTGCGGCGAACCATGCCGAGACCGACCATTCCTAAGCCGACCAACTCAAGGGTGGTGGAGGCATCAGGGACGCTATTGGTGCTCGCCGAATCAAACTTGATATCGTCGACAATGAAGTAGTCCGGCGCCGAACTGACCAGACCTACTGACCAGACCCCTGACCAATTTAGATTCTGCGTGCCCAAGCCCGGTGCGGAAGTAAAGATCACATTGTTGAACTGGTCATACCCAACCCAAGAAGGAGCAGAGGAGTCATAACCGGAAAAAAACGAACCTTCAAAGGTTACCGCTTGGCCGAATGAAATTGTCTGCGCATTATCGTAGACGTAGACCCGCTCAGCTCCCGAACTAGGATCGTAGGGGGATTGTGCGGCGTCGTAGTAGTTCCACCCGTTGCTCCAAGTGAGTCCTTGATAGCTCGTCGCTACTTGGCCGGAACCGCTCAAGTCGTCGAAGTTGATAACGGTATCGGCATAGGCGATTGAAGACGCGCCGAGCAGGGAGATGAGGAGTGCTTTTCTTAGAGTGTTCATTGATTGGGTTTCGTAATTTCCTGAGTAGGTGACTAACACCCCCAATAATGCATATCCTATGCCAGAAGTAATTCGCAGTCATATAGTGCTATCTTTCTGTATCTTGCGTAATTTTAGCGGCCTGAAGTCAGAGCCATAAAGTGTAAGCGAAGACGACACGTTTCCTTTGGGTGATTGATGGAACGCGCTTAAGTAATTGTTTATAAGCGTCTTGATTCGGTGTAAGGCATTTCGACATCCCGGTTCGCTTTTAAAGGGTCGGGCTTTGTGGTGCGTCGCTGCTGAATTTCACTCTTTTAAGCTACCGCCGTCCCTCTTTGTTCCTGACTTGTCGCGCACACCCATTGGGCTCGATGAGAGGTTAAAATGACCGATTCAACGAACACGCTCCGACGGAATTCTGCGGGGAACGTCCGGCCGTGACCGAGTAGACCCGCGTGAGGGACTGCAATTGTTTGCATGTTTCGAGCTCCTTGAAATTTCGGGAACGGGGCGCAACTTATTCTCAAAACGGCTCCGCCGACCAGATGTCCGGCGTTTGCGCTGGGCGGCCATTGCCGGACCGAGACGTTTCCATTTACAACTATGATTATGAACCGCGCACAAAAGATTCTTGGTCTCGGTGGCTGGCTGATTGTCGCATTCGCGGTCGCGGCTGTCGGGGCGATCGCGTCAATTCATGCGCGTGATTTCTAAGCGCAGCTCGCGCGTCCGTCTTGGGCTCCGCCGGAATCGGTCTTCGGGCCAGTGTGGAGCGTGCTCTATGCGATGATGGGAGTGGCCGCGTGGTTGGTGTGGAAGGAAAGTGGATTCAAATCGGCGGCGGGACCGCTGGCGCTTTTTCTCGCGCAGCTCGTCGCGAATGCTCTGTGGAGTTGGCTGTTCTTTTCATGGCACTTGGGCGCCGCTGCGTTTATCGAAATCCTGATCCTTTGGTGCCTGATTTTTGGAACTATGGTCGCATTTTGGCGCCGCCGCACGATCGCCGGCGCGCTACTGGTTCCCTACCTGGCATGGGTCACATTCGCGACGGCACTTTGCTTTACGACCTGGCGTTTGAATCCGGCTCAACTTTGATTGCGACAGAGCGGTCGCAAGAGTCTGCTGGACACAAAGGTGATTTCCGAACTCCGACGAATCAGTGCAGTACTCAGCACGTCGGAAGCGGGAACCGGTTTGCGACGAAGATGCGCTAAAATCATTTTGCTGGTTGATCGCGCATCCGTGTGCTTATCGGCGCCTTTACGCTCGCAAGTTCAGTCAGGTTTTTGCCGTTTTCGTGGTGGCTATCTTGATAGAATCGTCACGGGATTTTTAGCGGGAGCCGGGGGTTCGCGCTAAAATTTTCAGAGCGGTGCCCGCGCGCACTTTCACGCAGGTGACCGGTCCGTAGAGGTCCGTCCCGGTCGCCCAGCCTTCGCTCGCCTGCTGATCGAGGGCATCCGCGCTGGCGAGCCGCGGCAGGGGAGTCGCTTCGCGCGTCATCGCCGTCGCGGCCGGACCGTGCAGTCGGAAGGTGTACGATTTCAACTCGGGCACGAAACTGCCGTTGCGCGCGGCCACCGTCAGTTCCACGCCTTTGTCGGTCGCGCGCGTCTGGATTCTTTGCTCAAAAAAAGCTCCTTTCTCGTAGTCGTAGCTCGCCCCGTCATCGTCGTAATAGGTGAAAGCGGTCGGTGCGGCGTCTGGAAAAACGTCGATCGTGATATTTTTCACCGGATGTTCCCCGACATAATTCTGCACGGGCATGGAGGGAATGATCGCGCCGCGTTTGATGAAGAGTGGCATGTCCAGGCAGCTTTCCGCGTCGAGAGCGTAGGCGATTGTCGTTCCGCCCGGATAACGCGTCCCGCGGAAATAATCGATCCACTCTCCGGCGGGCAGGTAGATCGACTTCGTCTTCTGTCCGCGTTCGACCACGGGAGCGGCCAGCAGATAGTCGCCAAACATCCAGGCTTCCGCGCCGTCGACAAAATGTGGGTCGGACGGATAGTCCCAAAGCAATGGATGCACCAAGCCGACACCGGTTTGGTTCAACTGGTGCTCGTATGCGTACATATAAGGGATGAGCGAATATCTTAGCCGGCCCGCTTTCCGAGCCGCAGCCTCGGCCCGAGGTCCGTAAAGCCACGGCTGACGATAGCTGTTGCCGTGTGCCCGGAAGATCGGCACGAACGCGGCAAATTCGATCCAGCGCGCAAAGGACTCGTTCAGCTCCTCGCCCCGGATGTGAAAATCGTTATTGAAGCCGCCGACATCCATGCCCCACCGCTCCTGCCCGACGTTTAGCGAACAGAGGAGTCGCTCCCGCTGCTGGGCCATCACGTCAAACCCCGCTTCGATGTCGCCCGACCAAGTCGCGTAAGCGTAGCGCTGCGCCCCGCTGAAGAAGTTGCGGTTGTTCGTCCAGACGCGCACCCGATCGGCGGTATGCGCGCGTTGCCCCTCGTACATCGCCTGCGCCATGTGTAATCCCTCCCACGTCGAGCCCCAGGCATCGGCCTCGTCATTCCACCAGCCGACGATGCCGGTGTCGAAGGCCTCGCTGACGTGCGCCCAAAACCATTGCCGGCATTCCGGAATGGAAAAATCCAAATCATTGACGAGCTTGCCGGAGAAATAGTCATTGTAGGCGGACCGTCCCTTGACCCAGAAATTATGGGCGGTGGCATAGCGGCCTTGTTCCGTATCCACATGAATGCGGGGCTTCATGATCCCCGCCAGCTTGATGCCTTGCGCCGCCATCCGCTCGCGAAATTTTCCCGAAGGCCCGTTCGGGAAATTGATGGGATTCCAGCGAAATTCGCCGTAGTTGTCGTCACCCCAAGCCTTCCACTGAAAATCGAAGGTGTACAAATCGATCGGGATGCCGCGCGAGCGATAGCCTGCCACGTTTTGCGCACAACGTTCCTCGTTCATGTCGGTGAACTCGCTGTTGGAAAATCCCAAGGCCCATTTAGGAAACATCGGGGGCTTGCCCGTCAGCTCCGCGACCGCCTGTTGAATTTCATAAGCCGTGCCGACCGCCACATAGTACGTCACGCTATTTGGGGTCAGACTGAAAAACCGGATGTCCTGCGCACTCCGGACGTGGCAAGCCCCTCCCTCGCTGTTGACGAAAATCCCGTAGCCTTGGTTGCTCCAGATAAACGGGCCTCCGGTCTGTCCTTGGGCGCCGGCCTTGATCGGATAGGCTTGGGCGCTGGGCGCCAATTCCACCCGACCTTTGGAATCGTCCATATACTCCCAACCCCTGATTCCGTAGAAATGCGAATCCGCCCGGGTCGCGAAGTGGACGCCGCCATCATAAAGACCATCTTCGTCGTGCTCCTTGATGAGAAGATTGCCCTGCTTGTCGTAAACGGCGACGCGGCACGGATCGCGGGTCACCTTCACCACCATGCGATCGGTCGTCAGCACCAGCGGATCGCTGCGAACATCCACCGAGGCGCCGGAGCCGGACCACTCTTTCCGCCAAATGCTCGGCGTATCGGCCGCCTTCTTCCCGTCCTTCACGAAGCTGACCTCCACCAGATTTGGCCGACACATTTGAATTTCAATCTGGTTTTGGCCGACCGTCAGCGTGACGGAATCGGCGGTGTAGGAAACTCCAGGCAGCTCCGGTTTTTCGCGGATACTGTCGGCGGCGAAAACACCCGGCGCCACCAGCAGCAGCACGAGCACGAATAATTTATACGGTACGCTCATCGGAAAAAACAGCGGGAAAACCACGGGCACGTCCAGTCAATAGACGGGCGGCGGAACGGGTTTCCATTCGTCGACTCTTCGTCAGTCCGCAGCGAGGCACGGCTGGGCGCCGAATTGATTGGCGACTTCAAGTTGCGGCACGAGCGATTGAATTGGTGGTGCCGATCCGGGCGCGTCGCGCGCGGGAGAACCTCAGGTTGAGACGCCGAGAAGTCCGCGGGAGAGTTGAAAGTCGACGAAACCGCCGGAGTTGGCGACGGGGGCAATCTCGCCTTGAAGCGCCGCGCGAAGGAGCGCGAACAAGGCCAGGTCGTCAGCTGCTTCATTGCCCGTGAGCGCGAGATCGACGTCCAAAATGGAACCGGAAAAAGCGGAATCCGCGAGTTGAATGAGCGGCAGCATCGGGTGCGACTGCTGCGACGAAGTCCCGACCAAGCCGACAAATCCATGGGCACCGCAGGCCCCGAGGGCAGTCAGGTTTTCCACCCAATGATCGGAATCGGTGGCGACGACGTGGAGACCGGGAACGGTGAACGTCTGGCCGTAAGCCAGCGTAGCATGCGGAGCAGTATCCCCGAAAAAAACCTTCCGGAATTCCGGTGAAGCAAGCAACGGATCGCTTTCAGGTAACAGCACCGAACCGCCAGCGTTGAGAAGGCGACGGGCGAGTCGCGCAAGGGCTGCGGTTCCCGTGGTGCCGAGAGGAAACGCGGATAACAGGCCGAGCGTGAGTGCACCGAACGGAACCGGAACACGAGGGACGGATGAAAGCGCGGGAGCCGTGGCCGTGAACCACTGCTCCACTTTTGCGAGCGTACGATCAATGCCACCGTCGAGCTGCACGCTCGCCCAACCGAAACGCTCCACCGGAATGCCGGCCTGTTCGAATTGGCGGCGCATGACATCATTGGGAATTTTTTCGCAACCGTGCTCGAGGAGCAAAGTCGCCGCGACGTTGGGATGCGTCGCATACCCGCGATAAGTGCGATAGAGCAAGTGATACATGGTCTCTCCGCCGAAACCGCAGCCTTCGCTGTGCGTAAGAGCGACGAAGCGCGAGAAGCCCAATTGTTGCGCCAGTCCTTTTGCGTTCATACGGTCGGCCGCGAGGCGGGCAATCTGGGCGGAGCACATGCTCGTTGGCAGCACCAACCCGATTCGCTCGGTCGCGAAACGGTCGCCCGTGCTGAAGAGATGGAGCGGGGAGACTGCAACCGAATCCGCCCGGTGGGTCGGCTGGTCGCGTTCCACTGCAATCGGTCGTCCGTCCGGGGCGGAGCGCGCCCGAATTTCGGCGACGTGCGAGGCGTCGGTTTGACGCCAGTTGCGCCAGAGGGACGTTTGCGAGTGGCCGGCGGATTCTCCGCGCGACCGTTGGCCGGAAGCCGTTGAGAGCAAAAGTTCGAAAGACTCCGCCGTGAGGGATTCAAGCGATTCGCCATCGAGATAGCGGCCGGCATTGATGTCCATCTCATGAACCAGTAGTTGATGGCGTCGCGTGGTGGTGGTGAGTTTGAGCGTGGGGACAAAAGGGAAATTGGTGATCGAACCGTTGCCCGTGACGAAAAGGAAAATTGTACAACCCGCGCCGACCTGCCCGGCGATGCCCTCAAGGTCGTTGCCGGGACTGTCCATGAAATAAAACCCCGGTGCACTCAGCGGATCGGCGTAGTCGATGACGTGATCGATGCGCGTGCGCGGGTCCTTCTTATGCACGGCACCGAGTGACTTGAGCGTGATATTATAGAGACCGCGCAGTTTGTTGCCAGCCGACGGATTGCTTTCAGGGGTCACGCCGTGCCAGCTGAGACGCATCTTGAAACGGGCTACGCGATCGAGGAGCGCGCGCGCGATGGAAGAATCGCGCACATTTTTCATCAGGTACGACTCGGCGCCACTGAGTTCATCCGTCTCGCACAACACGCCGATCCCGCCGCGGCGGACCACTTCGTGAACCATCGCGCCCGCGAGTGGATTGCCGGATACGCCCGAAAAAGCATCTGACCCACCACACTGGAGCGCGACGCGCAATTCGCTGACAGGCTCGGGCGTGCGCCGCTCTGTGGAAACCGCCGGCAACCAATGACGCACGATCGTTTCCCCCTCAGCGAGCGCGGCAGCGAGGCCTTGCGTGACGCTGAGAAAAGCGTGCGGAACATTGGCGAGTGGATACCCGCGCTCGCGCATGAATGTCGCGAGACGCGCGTTGGTGATGGGCTCCACGCCGTAGTCGACCGCGAGGATTGCACCGACATTCGGGTGAACGATAAAGCCGGCCAGGGCGCGAAGGATTTCCGGGGAATTGTTGGGTTCGCCCGGACCGCCGCCCTCGGTGTGGGCAATTGCCACGATCCCATCGATCGAAGGATGCAAGCGGGCGAGTACCTGAAGACGCGCGGTCAGCTGTCGCGCAAAACTGGCGGTGCGCGAAGTGGTGCCGAGGATGACGATGTAGTTGCGCGTGCCGACGCCTCGTTTTCCGGAGCGACGATAACCCGAGAAGGTGCGGCCGTCGACGAGCGGCGGGACTGTCGGAGCCGGGTGAAGTTTCGCTTCGTCGAGGAGGAACGGCACGAGATGATCGGAGAAATTAGGTGTCTCCGGGATCGATCCTTTAATCTGGCGGACGAGAAGCGAGTCGAGGATGGATTGGTTGCACACGTAGGTGCCGGGAGCGAGATCGACGAGGGCATGACCAAATGTTTCCCCCCACGAAAGTAACGGTTCGCCGACGCCAATGGTACGCACACTGAAGCGGTGACCTTCCAAAACGGTGTGCTCGATGGTGCATGGCCCGTTTTCGAGCGCGACCACCGTCCCCGCGGCAATCTCGCGAATCGCGATTGCAATATTATCGCTCGGCGCCGGGAGCCGGCCAACCACGGAAAAGGGCAGCGGAGTAGTCATCAGTTAGAAGATACATCACCTTCGACGTGAGTCATGGAAAAAATTTGAATGGAATATCGATGAAATTTGTTCGGTTGCCCAGTTGTCATTTTATAGTTCGTGCCCGTTCGTGTCTTTCGTGGGCAACCTCATTTTAAAATTCCAGTCCGCGATGAACGAACTCCTCCCGTTCTAAAACCGGAGACGATTGGGGGGTGTCTTCAAGCTTGTTTGTTATTCTGAACGGAGTGAAGCATCCACGGTAGCGAACGTGATGCCACGAGCGAGCGTGTGGATGCTTCGCTCCGCTCAGAATGACAGCAAATGGGGGATCACGGAGTTTGAAAACACTCTCCAGTCGGAGGGTTGCATGAAGGTTTCATTTTCCACCCAGGCGAAACCATCAGCGTTCTTCAACCTTCTGCTCGGCCCGTCCGAAACATCCGTGTTCTCTGTGACAACACTCTGCGAATCGTGGTTGAATTACATGGCTCCGAGACATGGGTTAGCTCGAAAGTCAGAAATTCTATCGCAGTGCTTGCTTTGAACTGCTGACGCCGGCATCAGTTTTTTAACTCGTTTCCTTTTCCATGACCCCCGCGGAACTCAAGAAAACCATGTCATCCGGATTGCTGTCCTTTCCGGTGACCGACTTTAACGCGGCCGGCGATTTTCGCGCCGATACTTATATCGAGCGCCTCGAATGGTTGATGCCTTACGGTGCCACGGTGCTATTCGCAGCAGGTGGCACCGGAGAGTTTTTTTCCCTGACCTCACAAGACTATGGTGAGGTCGTGCGCACGGCGGTGGAAACGTGTCGTGGCGGGGTGCCGATTGTGGCGGGGACGGGCGGTCCGACCCGGCAGGCAATCGCGTACGCCCAGGAAGCCGAACGGATCGGCGCCCAGGGTATTTTGCTGCTGCCGCATTATCTCACCGAGGCCGGACAGGAAGGCCTCGCAGCGCACATCGAGGCCGTGTGTAAATCGGTGAAATGTGGCGTCATCGTGTACAACCGCGGCGCCTGCCGTCTGCAAGCGGAGACGTTGCTCAAGCTTGCGGATTGCTGTCCCAATCTGGTGGGCTTCAAGGATGGCATTGGGGAAATCGAGCTAATGGTTACGATCCGCCGCAAACTCGGCGATCGTTTCGCCTACCTCGGCGGATTGCCGACGGCGGAAGTGTACGCGGCGGCTTACAAGGCGCTCGGGGTTCCCGTTTACTCATCGGCGGTGTTTAATTTTATTCCGAAAACCGCGATGGAATTCTATCGCGCCATCGAGAAGGATGACCACGAAACGATTGGACGATTGCTGGATTTATTTTTTCTACCGTACTTGGAAATCCGGAATCGCAAACCCGGTTATGCGGTGAGCATCGTAAAAGCCGGGGCAAGAATCGTCGGTCACGACGCCGGACCGGTGCGGCCGCCGCTCGTGGATCTGAGCGCCGATGAAGTTGCCCGCCTCGACGCCCTGATCAAGTCGCTGGGTCCCCAGTAATTCGCTGCGATGAATTCCGTCGCAGAAAACCCGGCGGCGAGCCCGACGCGTTTCCGATACTGGATCGTGTTTTTTCTTTTTCTGCTCACGAGTATTAATTTCGCGGATCGGGCGACCCTTTCGATTGTCGGGAATGATTTGGCAAAAAATCTCAAGCTGGGCCCAGTTGCGATGGGCTACGTGTTTTCGGCATTTTCGTGGTCCTATGTCATCTGTCAGATTCCTGGCGGCTGGTTGCTGGACCGGTTTGGCTCGAAGCGGATTTATTTCTGGAGCATTTTGCTGTGGTCCTTGTTCACGTTGCTGCAGGGATGTGTCTTTGGCCGGGATCACTCATTCATAATCAACCTGCCTTTTTTTGCGCCGTTTGCGGTCAGTGGCGCGGTCTTGATGCTGTTCACTTTGCGATTCCTGCTGGGCGCGGCGGAGTCGCCGTCATTTCCGGCAAACAGCCGGATTGTGGCGGCGTGGTTTCCAACGGCCGAGCGGGGAACGGCGAGCGCAGTCTTCAATTCCGCGCAGTATTTTGCCATCGTGATATTCGCCCCGATCATGGGTGGGATCACGCACGCGCTGGGTTGGTCGGCGGTGTTCTGGTTTATGGGGACGTTGGGATTGTTGTTCGCGGCGGCGTGGCCCAAGCTCATCCATGGACCGCGCGATCATCCGTCGGTCAACGCAGCGGAGGTGGCGCACATCGAGCGTGGCGGCGGACTTGTCGACTTGGATCGCAAAGGCGCGGCGAGTACCCCGGTTCGCTGGTCGACGGTGGGACAATTGCTGGGTAACCGGATGCTGCTCGGGATTTATTTTGGTCAGTACTGCATCACCACGCTGACGTGGTTTTTCCTGACTTGGTTTCCCATTTATCTCGTGAAGGACCGCGGCATGACGGTGCTGCAGGTTGGTTTTGTCGCTGCGTTGCCCGCGCTATGTGGATTTGCGGGCGGGCTGTTGGGCGGATGGTTTTCCGACCGCATGCTCCGTCGCGGCCGATCACTCACGGTGGCGCGGAAAACCCCGATCGTCGCCGGGCTGATGCTTTCCGTGAGCATTGTCGCCTGCAACTACGTCAGCACCCAGTGGGCGGTGATTTTATTCATGAGCCTGGCATTTTTTGGCAAGGGGATCGGCGCCCTCGGTTGGGCGGTGATTTCCGACACCTCGCCGAAAACCGTCACGGGATTGTGCGGTGGATTGTTTAATACCTTCGGCAATGTGGCGGGGATCACGACGCCGATTGTCATCGGTTATATTTTAAAGGCGACTGGATCGTTCAACTGGGCTTTGGTCTACGTCAGCGCCCATGCGGTCCTGGCGATCGCCAGTTACCTGCTGGTCGTCGGCGAAATCAAACGCGTCGAATTGCGCCCCGCCTAAATTTCCCCATGGAAACAATGCTCACTGACTCCACTACTCCGAAAGTGACCGCGATGCGGGTGATTCCCGTGGCCGGACACGATGGTATGTTGCTGAATTTGAGTGGCGCGCATGGTCCTTTCTTCACTCGGAATGTGGTGCTGCTACAGGACAGCGCCGGACGGACGGGTGCGGGCGAGGTGCCGGGTGGGGAGAAAATCCGCCAGACCCTCGAAGATGCGCAAACGCTCGTGATCGGCCAGCCGGTCGGCAACTATTCCACCGTCCTCACGGCGGTACAGGAAAGATTTGCAGACCGCGATGCCGGTGGACGTGGCAACCAAACCTTCGATCTGCGCACGACGATTCACGCGGTCACCGCCATCGAGGCGGCGATGCTCGATTTGCTCGGACAACACCGCGGGGTAGCAGTGGCGGATTTGTTGGGCGAAGGCCGCCAGCGCGATTCGGTCGAGGTATTGGGTTATCTTTTCTACGTGGGTGATCGCGGTAAAACTCCGCTGGCCTACCGGTCCGAACCGGATGCGACCGATGCGTGGTTGCGGTTGCGCCATGAGGAAGCGCTGACGACGGCGGCAATTGTGCGATTGGCCGAGGCCGCGCACGAGCGTTACGGGTTTAATGATTTCAAATTGAAGGGCGGCGTGAAAACCGGTGCCGAGGAAATGGAGGCCGTCACCGCGCTCGCCGCTCGATTTCCGAAAGCCCGGATCACGCTGGACCCAAACGGCGCGTGGTCACTCGCGGAAGCAGTGCGATTGTGCAAAGGGCAGGAACGCGTGCTGGCGTACGCCGAGGATCCTTGTGGGGCGGAGAGAGGATTTTCCGGCCGGGAAATCATGGCGGAGTTTCGTCGCGCGACGGGACTGCCGACGGCGACTAATATGATCGCGACCGATTGGCGTGAACTGGGCCATGCGCTGGCACTGAACGCCGTGGATATTCCACTGGCCGATCCGCATTTTTGGACGATGGGCGGCTCGGTGAAGGTGGCGCAGACTTGTCGGGAGCACGGGCTGAGGTGGGGATCGCACTCGAACAACCATTTCGATATTTCGCTCGCGATGTTTACCCAAGTGGCGGCAGCGGCGCCGGGGAAGGTCACGGCGATTGACACGCATTGGATCTGGCAGGACGGACAACGGCTGACGAAGGAGCCGCTGGTTATCAAGTCCGGCCGGCTGAGTATGTCCCAACGGCCCGGTCTGGGAATTGAAGTCGATCTCGCCCAGCTGGAAAAAGCCCACGCGCTTTACCAGCAGATGGGCCTCGGTGCCCGCGACGACGCGATCGCCATGCAATACCTCATCCCCGGTTGGAAATTCGATCCCAAACGACCGTGTCTGGTGCGTTAGGCAACCGGGTATTTCCTGGCGGGAGCGGCCGTCTGATTTTTCCCAGTCGGTCATTCGCGCGCTTCAGGGCGCAATCTTTGGTGGCCCAGCGCGAAAGATGGTGCTGGCTCGCGGGCGAAGTCGTGGCTGTTCTCATGTCACTTCATGTCCGGCTCTGCGCAACATTACACTTGGTCGTGGGATCTTGCTTCTTCGCCGGAGGAACTCTGGCCGCTCGTTTCCGATACGGATCGGTTCAACCGCGATTGCGGTTATCCGTCGGTGAACGGGGTGCCGCCCTCCAGCGTCAAGGGAGCCCTCACCGCGAACGCGCGTCGTTTGCGCACGCGGCATTTGGGTTTGGTGATCGAATGGGATGAACGGCCCTTCGAGTGGGTGATCAATCATTCGTTTGGCGTGGAGCGGATTTTTCAACGTGGACCCTTTTCTCGGATTTCTGCCCGCTGCGAATTACGGCCGGGAAATCCTTCCGGCACGCATCTCACTTACGAGGTTTGGTTCACGCCCGCCAATGTCGTCGGTCGGCTCGCGTTGCTGGCGGGCGGGGCCTCGTGGCAATTCCACCGTCCGTTTGACCGGGTTTTCCGTCAGTACGACGAGCGCGTGGCGGCGGGAAAATCGACTTCGCCTCTCGCCAAATATTCCCGGTACAGTCCGGGCGGCGCGGCGCGACTGGCGACCATCAAGGGTTTGCTGCTCAAGGATCACGGGCAATTTTCCGCGATCATCCAACGGCTCGTCGAATTTGTTGGCGAGGCCGACGACTGGGACTGCCAGCGGATTCGCGCGTATGCATTGGCGGACCGTTGGAAAAGCAACCGGCGCGACACCCTGCGGGTGTGCCTCTATGCCACGCGAGCGGGAATGCTCGATTTTCATTGGGACGCGATTTGTCCGCATTGCCGCGGCGCCAAGGCGGTCGCCAGCACGTTGTCGGAATTAAAAAGCGAAGTTCACTGCGACACATGCCAGCTGGATTTTGTCACCGAGTTCGATCGCTCGGTCGAGCTCACCTTCACGCCGAACCCCGCGATCCGACAGGTGCCTCGCGTTGATTATTGCGTCGGCGGACCGCAGCTCACGCCGCACGTCGTCATTCAGCAGACGTTGCTGCCCGGAGAAACACGATCGGTGCTGCTGGATTTGGTGCCGGGTCGCTATCGGCTGCGCTCGCCGCAGATTGATCGCCCGTGGCCGCTTCGTCTCGATGCGGAAGGGGCGGTTGACGCGACGCTTCGGATTGCTCCCGATATTTCCGCGCGTGATGAAATTTTCATAGCTCCCGGTGGGACGCTGGCCTTGGTCAACGCGAGCGACGTCGCGCGCGGCGTGGTGATCGAGCACATCGCGTGGAGCGATCAGGCGACGATGGCCAGCGAGGTCACGTCACTTCAGTTATTCCGCGATCTGTTTGCGCGGGAAGTGTTGCGACCCGGTGGACGGATCTCGGTCAACAGCCTGACAATTGTTTTCACGGATTTGAAAGGCTCGACGCAGTTGTATCGCGATATCGGCGACGCGCCCGCGTTCAGTCAGGTGTTGACTCACTTCGACGTACTGAAGTCCGCGATCGACGCGGAGGGCGGCGCGATCGTCAAGACGATGGGCGATGCGGTCATGGCGGTGTTTCCCCGGCCCGCGCCGGCGCTGCGCGCCTTGTTCGTGGCGCAACGACAACTCGCGCTCGCGCAATCAGTCGTGCCGTGGAGTGGTGCGCCGGGAACGGCTGCGCTCGCCAGTCCGCTGTCACTCAAGGCTGCGGTGCACCACGGCCCTTGTATCGCGATCACTCAAAATGACCGGCTCGATTACTTTGGCACGACGGTGAATGTCGCGGCGCGCCTTTGCGGAATGAGCACTGGCGCGGATGTGCTTTTGTCGGATGTGGTGCGCGCTGATGCCGAAATATCCCTGTTGCTCGCGCAGCAGCCGGACCACGTGCGGACCGAGGTCGAGCAAACCCGGCTTCGCGG
>JBEPTW010000066.1:0-18611 GCA_041691855.1 Verrucomicrobiota bacterium
CTTCAGCACATTCCGCGCCCGGCCTTCATTTCCGTATGATTTTTCCGGGCTAAATTCGCGTGAGATCCGATCATCAGCCACCACGCACGCCCAGAAAGCCAACGCTACGGGCGCAGCCTTGCGCCAGACAGTGGCGATCAAAGCCTGACCGACGAGGGTCGGGCCGCAGCAATTGGCAAACGAACCTCAAAGACTCATGCCTACATCTCTCAAAGTGCTGATCGTCGAAGACAGCCACACCGGCCGGCGCTTGGGTTGAACCAGCCAGCGAAAACTCGACCACGGCCATTCGGGCAGGGCCGCCACCGGGCGAATTTTTGCCCTCACCGCATTAAGATGAATGTAATGGCACAGCGACTTCAGCCCTTCGTCCGGGTCCACCATCAGGCTCTTATAGCGGCCTTGAAAGAGATGGCCCCGCTCAGCCCGCAAGCGATTGAAGCGGACGGAAACCGTCACTTGCAGCCAGCGCATGCCCTCGACCAGATTCGCCGAGGGAGTCTCGATCGCCAAGTGATAGTGATTCGGACATCAGGCACCATGCATGCACCCGTCAGCCGGTCTTCGCGCCGGCCTCATCCAAGCAATTGAAAAATGCCACCTAGGTCTTTTCCGACCGGAAAATATCCGCCCGATAATTCCCCCGGTTGATCACGTGGTATATCCCGCCTTCTGACTCCAAGCGTAATTTGCGCGCCATCGCGTCAAACTGCCTCCCGCCTCCCCCCGTTCAAACACAAACCACAAAATTTGACCCCTTTATCTAGCCTTGGATGGAGCTGATGGCAATGAATGTCAGCCGATAAGCCACAAAAGATAGCCTTGCAAGTGGGCTCCCTTCCCTTCCCGGGCGGAAAATAAGTCAGAATCGATCGACGGTATTCGATTGGGTCAATTCGTATCGCATACACTGGTTTGACGATCGACGGCACCGCGATGTAAAGACTATCATGTCCGAAAATCAACCACCCGACCCGGAATCATTGCGTCGATTGTTAGAGTCTGGAATACCGACACCGATTTCTGCCTCCAAAATGGTTAAGAAATTCATCGCAGATGACGCCTCTGGGAAATTCGCGAGGGTCGCCACGGACAAGCTACAACCTGTTAGCGGTTCCGAGCCACCTCCAAAGCCTGTGGCTTTGGAGCAAACAAGCATCACCGCTGTGCCTCCAGATAAAACACCTGATCGGCTAAAGAAGGTATCGAAACCTACAAGCCCACGAAGGGCTAAGCCAAAAAAGAAAACGGACGTCGGTTTATTCTGCGGAATTGCGAGCCTCATTTTCTCACCTTTGTTCTATACGCTTCAAGCAAATGGGGTGGTTGAAATAAATTGGATTCTTTCATGTGCTGTTTACCTACTATGTCTTGGTGTCTTGGTGTGGTCGTTGCGGACACATGCCATACCACACTTAACCAGAATCCCTCGCGCTGTAGTTATATACCCGACAATCGGATTGTTTCTATGGCTATGTTTCTACGCGACAAATAAACAGTATGAGAGAGACCACCCTGTACAAAATCCGAGGGATAAAAATAAGGAAATGTTAAGGCCTTCGATTCATGACCTGTTCCTAACTGATTTCCCATTGTTATCAGTCAACTACTCCGCTGAGGTGGGCAGTTCAGATGGTCGCGGATCGGCGGTACCCGTCGAAATTCGGGTCTGGCACGATCTCCGTTCTCGGGCAAAATTTGTTGGCATTTATGTACCTTATACTCCACGAACATTCGAGGTATTGAAAGCGGTCACTGACCCCTACGCGGCTATTAAAAAGGCCCCCATTCAAAGCTTCACTGCCCCCGCAAACACGGCCGAGGCAACAATGATGGAATTGGCTGCAAAAGATAATGTATTCGTTGGTGTCAGATTTAAAATCCCCGGTGATTCATCTCCCATAGATCCTCTGGATTTTCCATTTACCGGGAGTATCTACCTTTATTACGAAACTGCGCTTTCGGCCTCTCAAATCGGGGAGTTGGAGACTGCCTTTAGGGCAAATAAATTATCTCCGCAGTTCAGGGGGAGCGACTACTTAATAATACGCCGCAACGAACTAGAAAAAAGTGGAAGAGGAATTTCCCCCGCGGACCCAAATTCTCGTACCGTTCAATTCACTTCCGCCCCTGCACCTTCGGCTTCTGTTCCGAATGTTGCCCCAGATACCGATCAGCGACCATGGATAACGATCGATGATGTGGCCTTTGCCAGCGCGCTCACATACGATGCCCAAGGCGACGCTCGAATCACCGTCAACTTTACATTGACCAACGTTGGGCGCCTGCCGGCAGCTAATGTAGTTATAAGCCCAGAGATTGTTCTTGTTTTTGGGGACCCATTTCCGGATCAGAAACGCATTGCAGATCAACAACGATCGCGGTCACCCGCTCTGGGAAAATTAGGTGACACTTTATTTCCTGGTCGCACAATTGTCCGGGCATTTAATTTACCCATTAGCCGTGGAATGATCCAGTCGTTCAATGAAAAGATGAATAAGGATTTCAATGAGGTTGACGCGGCCAAAGGTTCTCTAATGGCTTCACTCGTGGGCTGTGTAGACTATAAATTCACGTCTGGGGGAGGCCACCATCAAACCGGATTTGCCTTCGACTTACGAGTGAGAGATGCCAACAACCGCGATAGTATCCTAACGCTTAATACACAAGACTTACCAGTTCCGGCGGATCGCCTCGTATTAGTGCCTTCGCTTGGAGGTGCATTAAACGTACCGCCCGATTAGCAACGCGCGTGCTCTATCGGTGTAATGGCCGAGTATCACCGACCGTTTACGTGAGATCAAAGGCGTTGAGTGGTGGCAGTTGGGAACCTCAGAGTTCGGCTCTTCAGGTGTCATATTCCCCATCGAAGGGTTCAGTGAACGCCATGTAATTGCCCGGCTCTAAGATCACCCACCAATCATCTCCTTCGTCTTCCGGCGGGCGAGGTATCAAACCAAACTCGACGCCATATCGATCAATTCTAAAAGGCGCTATTTCGATGTCGCAGAATTCGACATGACCAAGCTCGTTCACTCGACGTTCAAAAAGCTGTTTTGCCGCGTCGGTGTCCATCGCAGCGCGAGTGCCCAAATCATCAATGATGGCCTCTTTGAATCGTCCGTCAGGATGAAACAGATAGACTGCCAAAAACTCGCGACCAAGTTCTTTCATCGCTGGGACGAACGGCGAGGTAGCGAAGAATTGATCGCCCGTTGCGGTACGACCCACGTGGCTTGCATGAAATTCGTCGTGCGCGATGCGAATCTTTGAGGGAGGACTACTCATGCTTTTTGCCGAGACGTTAAAGTCGTGGGAGTGTACAAAATAAAATCTAGTGAGAAAATGTGCGCCAAAATTCCAACAGATTTGGCATCCATGAACGCTAGCAAACAAGTGTGAATCTTGATGGTCTTGCTGAGACTAGGTGCTGAGACTAAATCGATAAAATATCCCAACTTATTCATCATCAACGTGGTGGACTCAACTGGACTCGAACCAGTGACCCCCTGCGTGTGAAGCAGGTGCTCTAACCAACTGAGCTATGAGTCCGAACTGAAGGATCACCGTTAACGGTCGGCCGGCGCGAATCAACCTTGTTTTACTTTTTCGTTTTAACCGGCCTTTTTCGCTGCGGAAATAGCTCGCGGCAGATCTCGCATACGGTCCCGTCACACCCCCGCGCGGTGCAATATTCCCGACCGTAATAAATGATACGCAAGTGCAGTTGATTCCAGTGCGCCTCCGGAAATAGCCGCTTCAAATCGCGTTCGGTCTGCACGACATTCGAACCGTCGGTCAGTTTCCACCGCTGAGCCAGGCGGTGAATGTGAGTATCGACCGGAAATGCGGGTTGTCCCCACACTTGGCTCATCACCACCGAGGCGGTTTTATGCCCCACCCCGGGTAATTCCTCCAATTCCGCGAACGTTTTCGGTACGGCACCGCCGTGCTGTTCCACCAAAATCCGGGAAAGTCCGCTGATCGCCTTCGCTTTTTGCGGCGACAACCCGCACGGCCGGATCACCGCCTGAATTTCCGCCACCGATACGTGCATCATCGCCGCCGGATCGCCCGCCAACGCCCATAAATGCGGCGTGACCAAATTCACCCGTTTGTCCGTACATTGCGCGGAAAGCAGCACCGCCACTAACAGCGTGTACGCATTCCGGTGGTCGAGCGGGATTGGTGTTTCCGGGTACAGCCGCGTCAGCCGGAGATCGATGTGGTTGGCCCGCGCTTGTTTGGTAGTAAAATCGACCGGTTTCGACATCGGTAAAACAGAGCGGCTTCCATGGGGGAAACAAAGCTTAATTGCTCGCGCAAAAAGCCAAATCGCAGTTGCCCCACCCTTCCCCGCGCCTACCGTGCCCGCCATGGATTCTCCTCGCGACCTGCTCGCTCCGCTCGACACTTTTGAACGCCGCCATACCGGCTCCTCCGCCGCTGACGTCGCGGCAATGCTCGAATCCATCAACTACGCGTCGGTCGATGCACTCGCCGACGCCGCCGTTCCCGCCGCGATCCGCCTGCCGCATGCGTTAAATCTACCGAGCGCCGCCAGCGAAACCGCCGCCCTCGCAGAACTTCGCTCGATCGCTTCGCGCAATAAAATCTACCGTAGCTTCATCGGCATGGGTTACTACGACACCGCGACGCCCGGCGTGATTCAGCGCAACATTCTGGAAAATCCCGGTTGGTACACCGCGTACACGCCTTACCAAGCGGAAATTTCCCAAGGCCGCCTGGAAGCATTGCTGAATTTCCAAACACTCGTCACGGACCTGACCGGCCTGCAAATCGCCAATGCCTCCATGCTCGACGAGGGCACCGCCGCCGCCGAAGCCATGATGCTCGCGCACCGCGTGAAGCTCGGCGAAAGCCACGACGCCTCCGTGTTTTTCGTCTCGGAAAAATGTCACCCGCAAACGATCGACATCGTTCGCACGCGCGCAAAGCCGCTGAATGTTTCCGTGGTCGTCGGCGATCACCGAAACTACGATTTCGCCGGCAAAGCATTTGGCGTCCTTGTGCAATATCCGGACACCACCGGCAGCATTCACGATTTCGCGGCCTTCTTTGAAAAAGCCCACGCGGCCGGCGCGCTTTGTGTCGTCGCCACCGATTTGCTCGCGTTGACTTTGCTCCGCGCGCCCGGCGAATTTGGCGCGGACGTCGCGGTCGGTTCCGCGCAACGCTTCGGCGTACCGATGGGATTTGGCGGACCCCACGCGGGCTTCCTCGCGACGAAGGATGAATTCAAACGCCAGATGCCCGGTCGTCTCGTCGGTGTTTCCAAGGATGTGCACGGCAATCCCGCGATGCGTCTCGCACTCGGCACCCGCGAGCAACACATCCGTCGCGACAAGGCCACGTCGAACATTTGCACGGCGCAAGTACTGCTCGCCGTCATGGCTTCGATGTACGCCGTGTATCATGGCCCGGAAGGATTGAAACGCATCGCTCAGCGTACGCGCCTTCTCACCCAGCTGCTCGCGGAAGGCGTCAAGTCCACGGGCGCGACGATCAACGCCGAACCGGTTTTCGATACACTCACGATCGGCAATGTCGCCGCCGAACGCGTTCACGCGATCGCCGCCGTCCGAAAATTCAATCTGCGCGTCATCGACACGTACACCGTCGGTGTGTCGCTCGACGAAACGACGTCCTTCGCGGAAGTCGAAATTCTCCTCACGTGCTTCCGCGAATCCGCCGCGCTGCCCGATGTCGCGACGATCACCGTTGATCTTCCCGCGCCGCACGCGCGCAACACGTCATATTTGACCGCGGCGGTCTTCAACAAATTCCACACCGAGCACGAAATGCTACGCTACATCCGCCGGTTGGAAGCGAAGGATCTGTCGCTGTGCCATTCGATGATTTCGCTCGGCTCGTGCACGATGAAATTGAATGCCACGAGCGAAATGTTTCCCGTCACGTGGCCGGAGTTCGGTCGGCTGCATCCCTTCGCGCCATCCACTCAAACGGAAGGATACGCCAAACTTTTTGATGAATTAGAGCAATGGCTCGCCGAAATCACCGGCTTCTCCGCCGTGTCGCTCCAACCGAACGCCGGTTCACAAGGCGAATACGCCGGCCTGCTCGTCATCCGCGCGTATCACGAATCGCGCGGCGAAGGCCATCGCAACATCTGCCTCATTCCCACGTCGGCGCACGGCACGAATCCCGCCAGCGCCGCGATGTGTAATTTCAAAGTTGTCCCCGTCGCTTGTGACGCGAACGGCAACATCGACGTCGCCGACCTCAAGGCGAAGGCTACCGAACACGCCGCGAATCTCGCCGCGTTGATGGTGACCTATCCCTCCACCCACGGCGTGTTTGAAACTTCGATTCGAGACATCTGTGCCACGATTCACGGCCACGGCGGCCAAGTCTACATGGACGGCGCCAACATGAACGCGCAAGTCGGACTCACCTCGCCCGGATTCATCGGCGCCGACGTGTGTCATCTGAATCTTCACAAAACTTTTTGTATTCCGCACGGCGGCGGCGGCCCCGGCATGGGCCCAATCGGTGTCGCGAAACACCTCGCGGAATTTCTGCCGAGTCACCCGGTGGTTCCGCTACAGCACGACGCCAAAGGGCACCACATGGGCGCTGTTTCCGCCGCGCCGTGGGGCAGCGCGAGCATTCTGGTCATTTCGTGGATGTATATTCGCATGATGGGCAGTGAAGGCGTCACGCGCGCCACGAAGTTCGCCATCCTCAACGCCAACTACATTGCCCAACGACTGGAAAATTATTTCCCGGTGTTGTACCGCGGCGGCGCCGGCCTCGTCGCGCACGAATGCATTCTCGAATTTCGTCCGTGGAAAAAACATGGATTGGAAGTCGAAGATGTCGCGAAGCGCCTGATGGACTACGGCTATCACGCGCCGACCATGTCGTTCCCCGTTCCGGGCACGCTCATGATCGAGCCGACCGAAAGTGAAACGAAAACCGAACTCGACCGTTTCTGTGACGCGCTCATTTCCATTCACGGTGAAATGGCCGCGGTCGCCAGTGGAGAAAGCGACAAACTCAACAACCCGCTGAAACACGCCCCGCACACTGCAGTCTCCGTCACCGCCACCGACTGGCCGCATCCGTATTCGCGCGAAACCGCCGCCTTCCCCGACAAACACACCCGCGCCAGCAAATTCTGGCCCGCCGTGGGCCGCGTCGACAACGTCTACGGCGACCGCAACCTCATCTGCAGCTGCGTTGGAATGGACGCCTACGCCGAAGCGCCGAAAGTTTAGGGCGTATTCGATTTAGATCACCGCGCTCACTCATTCCCACTCATTCCTGGAGCCACGGCGCCCCCGCCGTAGTTCATCGCTCTTCCATTTTTTAACCACAGATGACACAGATACAAACCGGATAGAAGCCAACGGAAGCGGAGGGCTTGGAGTATCCCAAGCCGGTTTTCATCTGGTTATCGCCACAGAAATTAACAAAAAGAACGAGTGGGCCGTCCAGATGCTCCGTGCGCCTATGGGCGCCTTCACGCCCGCGAGTGCCGGCGGATTTTTTGTGAATTTTCGCGGCTAAATCTGTTTTGGTTTGGGTGAGAGATCTGGCCGCGGGAACGCGCCGAGCCCCAGCTCGGCCTCAGCCGACGAACGAACCGGTTTGGCCGCAAATAGGCAAAAAATCATTTTGTCTCGCAGGTCATGTGTACCTTGCGCCCCCCTGCCGCGCCAATCCTCCCTTGATCCAAGGTGTCACTGGTGAGACCTTGGCGCGTGAAGACGATATCCATCGAGGAGCTCCATACGGCCACTGGCCGGTGGGTACGCGTCGCCCGCACACAGACTATCATCATCACTGATCGGGACAGAAAAGTCGCCATGCTCCAACCGTACAAAGCGTCGGACCAGCCGATCGCCAAAAACTCTCTCGTTGAAAGACTCAAGCGGCTCCCGAGCAGTCCGATCGATTCCACCCGTTTTATCTCGGAAGAGCGGGATGATCGATGATCCCCTGCCCTCAGGCGATTTTCCTCCACGCTGCCGACGCCGGACTGAAGGAAATCTACCGTCACGGCCGCCACCTGCTGGCCGCCGTCCCGCATTTCAAGCTCAAGGGCCTCGACGTGATCAAAACTCTCTGAGCACAGCGCGAAAACGCCGCGTTTCCCGACAAAACGCTCGCACCAATAGATTCCGACTTGTGGTCAGTCGCGGCGACAAAGTATACGGCGGCCGCAACCTCGTTTGTTCGTGTGTCGGCGACGAAAGCACGTCCGTACCTAGCGGGAAGCGCCGATCACAATACCGTAGTAGCACCTGACCCCATCTGAATCGCGGCCTGAGTGCCGGTTAAAGCGGCCCGCCGGTCCCAGCGCCAGCAGCGCCGGAGGAACTTTTCCGCGCGCGCAGGAAAAACGGGCAAACGCCTCCGCCCGGAAAAGCAGATCGTCGAGCGGTTGCGGGGACCTGTTCACTTACTCCCAATCGTGGAGCAAGGGCTGCGCGAGAATCGCCTCGGCCTCCCGCACGAGAATCTTATATTCGTCGTGAGTAAGATCGGCGCATTCGTTCTTGGCGTAGGTTTCGAGGTAAACCACGTAGATCGCCTGATCCATCTCGCGCGCTCGATAAATCAGCCGGTAGCCATCGCGCTTGCCAACGTTATATCCGGGCACGCGCAGGCGCATTTTTCGCAGATCATGAAAGTTTGGGATCGAATCTCCATAAAAGGGATGCAGCCGGAGTGTCTGGCAAACGGCAGGACATGAATCAAAAACGTGGTGCTTCGCCTTTTTTCCCGAATGCCGGATCCGCTTGGAGCAATGGAAGCGGACATCCATCGTTACAAGCCGTCCGGATCTTCCTTGGCCCCGTAAGCGATTAACTCTGGCGCAAGCTTGCCCATCACTTCGGCGTAGTGCCACGAAGGCTCCTGATGACTCAGCTCGGACAGGGCGGATGCGCTTTTCCGGCCCAGCTCTGCGCATACCTCGTCGATCAGCGTCCGTTCTTCGTCGGAAAAGACCGACATGTCCGCTGCCCGCGCCGATTTCACTTCGTTGAGTGTCTTACCGCCGATATCCCGGTTCGCCGTGGTCACTTCACCTGCGCGAACCAAAACCCGCAGATGTTTTTCCCCGCGGCTCGGCACCGGGCCATGCTCGTATTTGATAAAATCGGAACCGGTCAGCGATTGCCCCAAGTCGCGCACGGCCTTCGCCTCGATAAAGAAAATCAGCTTCCAAAGTTTCGTCAGCCCAAGGTTGTTCACTCTCGGGTGTTGCCCGAGGTAAACGATGAGCTCCGAAAGTTTTCGCGTATGAACCACGCAGTGAATTTCGTCCCACTTGATGGCCAGCGCAAGCCCTTGTTTGGCCGTCAACAACCAGCCCAGAGCCCGCCTCAATTCGCGGACCAATCGCGGCGAAGGGCTTCGGTCGTGACGCCCAGCTCACCGGTCAGATCCTGATCCGAACGGTTTAACCACAATACTCACTAATCACCGAGCGAAGATAAGTCGTACGGCATAATGAGTGAGCCGTTAATGTGGATAAGTGGTGAAAGAATTCTGCCGTTTGGCCCGTCGCGGCAAGCAGCCGAGCTGGGGCTCGGCGTTCCCGGGTGCAATCAGTTCTGCATCCGTGCCCATTCGTGAAATCTGTGGTTAAATCAATCGGCGGGGAGCTTGGAGGCGGAGATCTAAACCCGAAATCACCTTTCATTGATTCCTCCGCGAAACTCATTCCGGGCTCAGTGAGCTCTGTGTGGAAATTCAGCTCGGCGTAGTGAGAACAGATTTAGCCACGAAAAGTCACAAAGGCTCACAAAAACCAGACCTCTTTTTTCGCGTATTTTTGCGACTTTTTGCGGCCAAACCGATTTCCCCTTCGGTTCGGGCTGAACTGGCTCGAAATGAGTGGCCCATCAGTGGCCATTAGCGGTTAAAGAAATCTCTGCCTGCATACCACCGAAACAAACGCAGCCCTCTTCGAAATTTATCCCCAACTGCCTGTTTTGAGGCGGGTGCATCGGTTGACAGCGGCCCCCTCGCGAGGCACGTTGCAGACATGAGCAAAAAGCCGCGCAAGATCGAGGAATCCGCCGCCGCCTATTCTGCGAAGAAATCGGTAACCAAAACGTTCGTCCCAGAGTCAGTCGCCTCGACACCCCGGACCATCGACAAGGCCACTTTCAAGAAAGTGACCGATAAGATATTCTCAGAGCGCAGAGAATTGCTCCACAAGCTCGCTCAGTGAACGAGCCGGTATTTGAAATCGTGAGCGACGGCGGGCGTTGACTGTCCGCGATGAGCGCCCGTTAACGGGTCGGAATCACGAGAGAAAAGCCGTCCAGCAATTGTCATCTACGCTTCGACCAGAATGGTTCGCATTCGGTTTTTATGCGCGGCTATTGCCAATTGAGACTGTGACGCTTTGTTCTGTGGTCTCCGGTGAAAATTATTCGTCATCTCACTCCCGACGGTCCGGCGTTCGCCGCCCTGCAACCCGACGGTTCGGCGCGGGCAATCAAAGGCGAAATTCCCGGCGATTGGCGCGTCACCGACCAAGTCGTAACACTCGGCAAACGTCTCGCCCCGTTTCAACCGACAAATATTTTATGCATCGGCCTCAACTATGCGAAGCACGCGGCTGAAGGTGGCAAAGCGCCGCCCGAGCGTCCGATTTGGTTTATCAAATTGCCGGGTGCGATCCAGAATCCGAACGATCCAATCCGCCTGCCGGCCCGACAGCCCAGCACGAAAGTGGATTACGAATGCGAACTCGCCATCGTGCTCAGCAAAACCGCGCTCAACGTTCCGCGGGAAAAAGCCTTCGACTATATTCTCGGCTACACCTGCGCCAATGACGTCAGCGCCCGCGACTGGCAGCGCGATTTCGGCGGCGGGCAATGGAACCACGCCAAGAGCTTCGATACCTTTTGTCCGTTCGGCCCAGTGCTCGTGACGAAGGACGAAATCCCCAATCCCAACGCGCTCCGGATTCGGTCCATTTTAAATGGCAAGGTCATGCAAGATTCCAACACGTCAGACATGATCTTCGATGTTTCCGCGCTGATTGAATTCATGAGCGCCGACAAAACCCTGCCCGCCGGCACCGTCATTCTCACAGGCACGCCGGAAGGCGTGGGTTTCGCCCGCAATCCGCCAGTGTGGCTCAAGCCGGGCGACATGATCGAAGTGGAAATCGAAAAGATCGGCACCCTCTCAAATCCAGTGACCGCGGGATAAAAGCAACATCGACGCACCCACGCTCAACCGCCGCCGCGCTTCGTGGGAGCGAGCAGTTTTTCGCGCGCGACGAAATAGAGAAAACCGCAGAGCATTCCGAAAGGAACGAGCGTTAATAGGTCCGAATGAGGTCCGGCAAAAAACGGGTTGTGCGCGGTGGACCAATCCGTGATCGCGGCGTCGGTCCGGTCGAAAAACATCTGCATCACCGCGATGACGATGCCCGCAATCGCTCCGCCAGCGATGTAGCCGGACGACAGGAGCACGCCGGGGCTCTTGTCGCTTTCGGCGCTGAATTCCTCCGGCGTGAGTTTTGCGTGCGCGGGTTGCTGGCGCAATTTGCGATCCACCAGCCAGCGGATCATGCCGCCAATAAAAATCGGCGTCGACGAGGAGAGCGGAAGATAAACGCCCACCGCAAACGCGAGCGCGGGCACGAAAGACATCTGCAACATCACCGCGATCATCACGCCCAAAAGCACGAGCGCCCACGGCAATTTCCGATCGAGAATACCTTTGATGATATACGACATCAACGTGGCTTTCGGCGCATCGAACTTCGTCACGATCGTCCCGTCCGGTCGCTTATCATGGGTGCCGTTGATGCCAGGATCTACCAACCACACGGCATTGCCATCATCGCGGACGAGATAACGTCCCTGCGGTCCATTCACGTCATCGGTCTTTTGCCACACACGGTAAGTATTAACGTCGTCGCGCGCTTGCGGCCCGACGAGTTTTTCCTGTTTCGCCAGCTTGCCCGCGTCAGTGTGAAGTCCGGCTGGCGCGACTTCGGCCACTGGAACGTAAACCGTCTTCGCGTCATTCAACACCAGCAGAATCGGTCCGAGCACAATGGCCGAACAAAGCGCACCGATCAAAATGGCGTACTGCTGGAGCTTGGGTGTCGCTCCTAAAAGATAACCCGTTTTCAAGTCCTGTGAAGTCGTTCCGCCGTTGGACGAAGCGATGCAAACGATTGCACCCACTGACAGTGCCGTGACGTAATAACCATTACCCGTCCAGCCGACCAAAAGGAAAATCAAGCAGGTGAACAGCAGCGTCGCCACCGTCATGCCCGAGATGGGATTGGAGGAGGAACCGATTTCACCCGTCAATCGCGACGACACCGTCACAAACAGAAATCCGAACGCGATGATCAGCAACGCGCCGAGAAAATTCATGTGGAGTGAGGGCGCAAATGTGATGCCAGCGATTAAAACCACGATCCCCATTCCGACAAATTTCAGAGACAGATCGCGATCCGTCCGCAAGACCGGACCCGCGCCGCCGTTGCTCGCGCCGGTTCGGCTCGCGCTGAGATTTTTCAATCCACCTTTCATTCCATGCCAAATCGTCGGAAGCGCCTGAATGAGACTGATGATTCCTCCCGCCGCCACCGCACCGGCGCCGATGTAGAGCACGTACGCTCCGCGAATTTGTCCCGGCCCCATTTCGGAAATGGGAATCAGTCCAGGCGCGAGCGGTCCCGGCAAACCGTCGCCAAAAAATTTGATTAAGGGAATGAGCAGAAGGTACGACAGAACGCCGCCGCCCGCCATCAACCCACCGATGTACGGACCTACAATATAACCGACGCCAAGCAGCGCCGGTGAAACTTCCACGCTGATCGATCCCGCTTTGAACGGCGCACCAAAAATCTTTTCCGACACGTCTTTCCAGCCTTTGAGCGCGAGGTTCAAGGTCGTGTAAAGCAGCCCAAGTCCAAAGCCGGCGAAAATGGATTTTGCTCCCGGCGCCTTGCCCAATCCCGCCGCTTCCGCTGCGAGCATCTCAGCCTTGGCCGGGGGCGACGCAGCTGATCGATCCGCGTCATTGGCACCCGTTTTCAAAACCGCCGCACAGGCCGTGCCCTCGGGATACTTCAGCGTGGCGTGTTCTTTCACGATCAACGCGCGACGCAGCGGAATCATCATCAGAATCCCGAGCAGCCCGCCCATGACGGCGACGAGCATTACGTTCACCAATTCGAGATCGAACCCCAGAATCAAAATTGCCGGCATTGTCACGCCGATGCCAAACGCGATGGACTCGCCTGCGGAGCCCGCAGTCTGAGTGATGTTGTGCTCAAGGATGGTGGAATCGCGCACACCGACCTTCGACAGCGCGCGGAAAATCGCCAGCGAGATAACCGCCACCGGAATCGAAGCGCTGACGGTGATTCCCACCTTGAGCACGAGGTACAATGACGAAGCGCCGAAAACGATGCCGAGGATCGCACCGGTCAGCACGGCGCGAAAAGTGAATTCGGAAAGGCGCGCTTCCGCCGGAATGAACGGCTCGAATGGTGACGGGGAATCGTGGGGCATGATGAAGAACTTTTCCCGACGCTACCGATGCGCCAGAAGGAAGAGCAACCCCGATCACCTGCGAATCTCCTATGGCGGACGCGCATCCCCACCCGAGGCAGAGAATTTACACCACGGCAGCAAAGGTCACAAAGGCACTGAATCAAACCAACGGAATTAAACGCGGAGTTCGCGGAACAGCGGAGGATCGCGAGCTGACCGCTTTCGACGCCGTGGCGGACCAATCGTTTAAACCCGTTCAGCGCCGCTTCGCGGTCGTCTTCCGTCCGGCGAGCAGACGCTTGATCAGCCAATAAAGCATTTCCAAACGCGGCACCGGCACGCCCACGGATTTGGCGCGACGCACGGGCTCTCCCCAAATTTCCTCGAGTTCGATTGATCGGCCTTCGCGAAAATCGATGAGACTGGACGGGCTGTATTTACCAAGCTTAACGGTGCGCTCGAATTGTTGGTCCAGAAACGCCCGCGGAATCACGTGGCCAAACTTCGCCGCCGCTTCCACGACCTCTTCCATCAATCGCCGCGCGAGCGTGCGCAACCCTTCATCGGCGATCAGAATATCCGTGGTGATGCCACCGGCGGCGATCGCGAGGCCGTTGAACGGCACATTCCATACGAGTTTTTTCCAACGCAACTCCTCCAGGTTTTCCGCCGCGTCGCATTTCGCACCCGCCTTTTCAAAAAGTCGCGCGACCTGTCGCGTGCGGGCTCCCGCAGGCCGGCCAAATTCACCGATCATGATCAACCCCGGAAAGGAGCAGTCCACGATTCCCGGTCCGCGGCGCATGCACCCGATAAAACAAATCGCGCCGAGCACTTGTTCCCCACCGACGACCTCGGCCACCGGTTCCTCGACGCCCAAACCGTTCTGCAAGGTTAACACCAATGTATTCTCGCCCATCAGCGGCGGCAGCAGTTTCGCGAGCATGTCATTGGCCGTGGCTTTCAGCGCAATGATCACCAAGTCGACTGGTCCAATCTCGGCCGTCGTGGCGTAGGCGTGAACTTTTTTAACCTGAATTCGTTCCGTCGGAGTTTTGATGCGAATGCCGCGGGCCGTGATCGCCGCCCGGCCGCTGCGGACGAGGAAATGCACATCGCAGCCGGACTTCACCAACCGAGCGCCATAGTAGCAGCCCAATGCGCCAGAACCAATAATCGCAACACGTGGTTTTTCAGGGAAAAGAGTACTCACAACCCCTCAGTCGTCACAAAGATACTCGTAAAATACAACCCCTCAGTCGTGTTTGCGGCGGGATTGAAAGCGAAGCTTCTTCACAGCCGGGTTTCGCCTCCAAATGTTTCGGGGTGCCGCCCTCCCCGATTTCTTTTTCCCTCTGAGGAAATCCATAAGTGCCTCGACCCGCCTCATAGCTATGCAAGTTCGCCCCGACGACGGTCCTCTCAAAAAGGGGCATTCAATATTCACAATCGACTAGCTTCCAAGCGGATGGCTCGTGTTTGACGAACCACTTAAGCCGCTCGCGCCACCACCGTTCGCAACCTGTGCTGCCTTCTCCTTTGAAAGTTACCCATCCCGCCTCGTCACCGCCAGAATTGTTCACATCGGAAATGAAAAACCGATCAGAGTGGCGCCAGAGCGCGACTGACAAGTTATTCACAGGTGAAAAACCCTTTTACAAGGGCATGTTATCGGTCAACCGAATCTCATCGATCCAGTAGGCGATCGCGAGGAGGCATTGCCCGGGAATTATCTCGCGCAGCTGTTCCATCGTCTGGCGATCCACCACTGAAATATAGATCACGCGGAGCCGCCTTTTCTCCCCAATGATGTGCGTGACTTCCGCGACCAAGCGATCGGCACTCTTCACGCCACTTTCGACCATTTCCTTGGCTTTACGGAGCGCGCCGTACACCGCGAGGGCTGCTTCGCGTTGCGTGGGCGTCAGGTACATGTTGCGCGCACTGATCGCCAAACCGTCTGCATCCCGCACCAGCGGGCCCGTCACAACCTTCAGTGGCAAAAAGAGATCGTCGGCCGATTTCTTGACCACCGCAACGAGCTGCGGGTCTTTTCCACCCATCACAAGCACGTCGGGCTGGAGGACATTGAAAAACTTCAGCCAGCATGTCAGCACCCCGCGAAAAAGCGCCGGCCGGGCCACGCCGCACAATGGCTTGCTCACAATTTCCTCCTGCACCTGCGTCGAAAATCCGCGCGGAAACATTTCGTCGGTGGTCGGGGTAAATAAAATTTCGATTCCCTCTTTTTCGCAGAACGAGACGTCAGCCGCTGGCGTCCGCGGGTACTTCACGAAATCTTCGCTGGGACCAAATTGAAGTGGATTAACAAATGCCGACACGATTACGACGTCGGCATTTTCCCGCGCGAGTCGGATCAGGCTCGCGTGACCGGCGTGCAAGGCACCCAAAGTTGGCAAAAAGGCCAGTCGCTTCCCTTCCTGATGCAAGCGCATAGCGGTTTCCCGCATCTCCGTTAGTTTTTCAATTAGTTGCATCACAGGATCGGGCTTGAATATCCACAAGCCATTACCTTTATCAAGCCTCCTCCTCGCCTCAGCTCCGCTGGGGACGAGCCGCGTCGAAGCTCTTCCGGAGCGAAGGCGGGGCAATCCGCAGTCCTTTCAATTTTCTCAATGATCCGCATCAACGAACACTTCACCAAGCTCAAGGCTTCCTATCTTTTCGCCGACATCGCCAAGCGCGTTAACGCTTACGTCGCCGCCAACCCGGACAAGCCGATCATTCGCCTCGGCATTGGCGACGTCACCGAGCCGTTGCCGGCGGTTGCGATTGCCGCGCTGCACGCCGCCACAGACGAAATGGCCAATCGAGCCACGTTCAAAGGCTACGGTCCCGAACAAGGCTATGCATTCCTCCGCGAAGCCATCGCGCAGCACGATTTCCAAGCCCTCGGCGCCAAGATCGAAGCCGATGAAGTGTTCGTCAGCGACGGCTCGAAATGCGACGTCGCAAACATTCAGGAAATCTTCGCCGCCGACACCCGTCTCGCGATTCCCGATCCGGTTTATCCGGTTTATGTAGACACCAACGTCATGGCCGGTCGCACGGGCGCAAATCACGACGGTCGTTACGAAGGCATTACCTACCTCGAATCGACCGCCGCGAATGGCTACGTCCCGGCGCCGCCCGCGACCGCGACTGATTTGATTTATCTTTGTTTTCCGAACAACCCGACCGGCGCCGTCGCCACCCGCGAACAGCTCGCCGCCTGGGTTGCCTACGCCAAGAAAAACAACGCCATCATTCTTTTCGACGCCGCGTACGAGTCCTACATTCGCACGCCGGGAATTCCGCGCAGCATTTACGAAATCGAAGGCGCACGCGATGTGGCCATTGAGTTTCGCAGCTACTCCAAGCTCGCCGGCTTCACCGGTCTGCGTTGCGCCTACACGGTCGTACCGAAGAGTCTCAAGGCGCGCGATGCCGCTGGCAACGAACACGCCGTGCATGCGCTCTGGAATCGCCGCCACACGACGAAATTCAACGGCGTTTCGTACCCCGTGCAAAAAGCCGCCGCCGCGGTTTACACCGACGCCGGCAAGAAACAGACGCGCGACCTCACCGACTTTTACCTCGGCAACGCCAAGCTGATCCGGGAAGCGGTCACAAAACTCGGCATGAGCTGCATCGGCGGCGACGACGCTCCGTACATTTGGGTCAATACGGGTCGTGACTCGTGGGAATTTTTCGACCTGCTGTTGAACAAGGCGCAGGTCGTCTGCACGCCCGGCGCCGGTTTCGGCAAATGCGGCGAAGGCCACGTCCGCATCAGCGCGTTTAACTCCCGCGAAAACGTCACGAGCGCGCTGGCGAGGATCGCCGCAGCGCTGAAATAAGCGGGCGATCGCAAATTAGTTTCTGTAATTCCAAGCGGCTCTTCCGGAGCCGCTTTTTCACGGGCAAACCGGTTGTACCCTCAGACAGCTTGATCCCAGCCCGCGGAGAGACTCGGAACGAGGAAACGAGCTGAGTCTGTCACGGCACAAACCAAATGAACTGGATCGAGGTGGAGCGCGACCTCCGGGCGCGCTGGGTACCGACTCACGTTGCAAAACCCGCCCGGAGGTCGGGTTCCACCACCGCAGATAGATGCGCGGTGAAGCCTGAGGCCCGTGCCACTTCCCCATCACGTCAAGCTCCGCGTTAAATGTATTTTTCCGATTCGCGGTGAAGTTGAGCTCACCCTCATTCCTCGGGATCAGGATGTCTGGGGCATCCCAATCTCGCTGGGGCGGCAGCGACCCCGCTGCCGTGTTCTCGTGGGCGAGGTCGCCCACGCTCCAGTTTCGCAGCCGCCCGCCTTCGCTCCAATGCGGCACAAGACGGCTACAGTTTCAGTAAAATCGCCCTCGCGCATAGGTTCGTAGGTTGCGTGCTCGTCGCGCAACTACTGTGGGCCGGGTGCCCTCACCCGCGTCGGCCAGAATTTATATCAAGGCAGCAAAGATGAAGCCGCAGCCACCGGAAACGAAACGCGAAGCAAACTCTTCGCGGGAGGGTCGCCCGCGCGCCAGTCATTCTCTTTCTGGAGTCACGGCGACCTCGTCGTGATCTTTCTTCAATCCAAGCCGATGCCGTTCGGGCTCCGCTTACGATCAGACGACAGGCTTCGAGGCGTCGGACCCACCACTAATCTGCATTCATCACACTTTTTTCCATTTTTGCGAGGGCCAGACACCGCCCAACCCCGCCCTCACATTCCCGCGATTTCCGCGGGGCGGCCGTCGTGGACCCAGAAACGGGCGACCACGAGGTGGTCGTGTTTCAAATCGTAGCCCCACTCGGTATCCTTGATCTCGATCTTCCGGATCTTCGGCGTGACTTCCGCCTGCGTCTTACAAGCTTCCTGCCATTCGCGAATGGCTTCCTGGCGGGCGGTCAGAAACGCCCGCTCGACCGATTGAAATTCCCCGCATTGCTGAACGTTTTGCGTGCAGCTGCCGTCCTGCGAGCGTTGCAGGCCAAAACGAAGTACAGAAAATCCGGTTTTCATCGTAGGTTTGGTCAGGGCTTTCCTTCAGCTGAAAGCATGCCAAGGCCCTACTCCGCGTA
>JBEPTW010000067.1:0-18371 GCA_041691855.1 Verrucomicrobiota bacterium
ATCCCAATCACTTCCTAAACGGTGGTCTTTTTCAACTGCATCGATACGGCTTAGAACCGGTGTTCAGTTATTCGGAATGTATCCCGAATAACGCGGCTCAAAAAATTTCCGGGCATAGACAGGCACATATTGAATGATGCCGAAAACGCCGAGCAGGAACAATGCATCGCGGTAGGCTCCGCCCAGAAAAATCCCGAGGATTCCGCAAGATTCCGCCAACGCGATACCCATGATAAAAATCACGAGCGCCCGACGCGGATCGGTGTAGCGTGGCAACACCAACCAGCGAATGATCACGCTGATGAACAGCAGCGGAAATCCGCTGAGATTAATCAACAAATCGGCCGCCGAAGCGACGGGCAGTGGCTTGGCTCGGCCGAAGAAAAGATAAATCACTCCGAGGCCGCCCAACACGCCGCCCCAGATGATCCACCAGATCAGTAATTGCGCCTTGATGCGCTGTGCGTCAGGTCCGCGAATCATGGTTCACGCTCCGATCGGGTGCCACGTAGTCTTGAATTCAAGGTGCGGACGAATTTCGTAGAGGCCTTCCTGTTTTTCGGAGAACCAATCAATCGACTCCTCGGATTTCCGCAGGTTCACGCGTTTGACACTATCGGCGGCGGATCGCTTCAACTCTTCGCGTTCCGCCGCGGTCGCACAGCCGGTGATCGCACGGAGATGCGCGTGAGTGGCAAACGTCGGCACCAATTCCTTGCGAAAGCCCGTGAGTAGATTGACGACGCCACCCGGCAGATCGCTCGTGGCCAACATCTCGCCCAACACGATGGCGGGATAAGGTTGCACGGACGAAGCCAGCGCGACCACCGTATTGCCACTCGTGATCGCCGGCGCGATAAGTGACACCAACGCGAGCAAGGGCCTCTCGTCGGGCGCAAGAATGCCGACAATTCCCATCGGCTCGGTGACCGTGAAATTAAAATAAGGCGCTGCGACCGGATTCACGTTGCCCAACACTTGTTCGTACTTGTCGGTCCAGCCGGCGTAGTGGATCAGTCGGTCGATGGTCGCGGCGATTTCCCTACCGGCTGCGGCTTTGGACGCGCCGCCGATCGCCAGTGCGTCGGCCATGTCCGCAGTGCGCGCCTCCAGCATTTCCGCGAGACGGTAAATGATCTGCCCGCGATTGTACGCGGTCCGTTTCGCCCAGCCCGGTCCCGCTTTCGCCGCCGCTTCGACCGCGTTGCGCAAATCCTTGCGCGTGCATTGCGGAATGTTGGCGAAGAAACTGCCGGACGCATCTTGCAGCGGAAAAGTTCGCGCGCTCTCGGAGCGAATGAACGCGCCGCCGACATAAACCTTGGGTGTCTTGGTGATGGGAAGGCGAAGTTTCATGTGGATGCGACGATTTCAGCAGCGGCCTCGTTGGCGGTGATGTCGCCCTGCAAATGGGTTTTTTCCTTATATACTTTGGCGACGAAAACAAAAATTCCCACGCAGCCAATCGAAAGGAAGGCGTAGAAATTATAGTAAGCGGCACCATGCAGCTTGGTCGTGCCGTCCGGATTGGCGATAAACCAATGCACGATCGCCGCAAACGCGTTACCGGCGGAGACTGACAAAAGAAACAACGCCATGATGATCGACTTCATCGCCCTCGGCGCCTGCGTGTAAGCAAATTCCAAGGCTGTGATCGAAACCATCACTTCGCTCGCGGAAAGCAATGCATACGCCGGAATCTGCCAGCCGATGCTCGGCTTCAGTCCGGCCGCAAGTTGGGTTTCGATCCACGCACTAACGAAAAACGAAAGACCGATGACGATCAACCCCAAGCCGATTTTTCGCAGGGCGGTGAGAGGAAAGACCCGGTAGATCACCGGATAAATCACGTACTGAAAGAGCGGAATGAATGCCAAGACCATGATGGCGTTGAGCGCTTGGATCTGCGACGAAAGCCAGCTGATGCCCATGAAGTGTAGGTCCATCTTTTCGGCCTGCAGCACCCACTCACTGCCGCTCTGATCCCACAAGGACCAGAACACTGCAACAAACGCAAAGATCACCGCCAAGCGTCCGATGGTCGCAAGACCCTCGCGATTAAACGTATCACGCAGAAACGTTTTTCCGCCCGGCGAGATATGCGCGAACTTGTAACGGCCCGACCAAAATGCGGCCGTGGCGATCAACATCAGCCCCGCCGGCACGCCAAAAGCGAGACCAGCCCCATAGTGCTCCAGCAGCCACGGGATTAGCAGAATCGAGAAAAATGAGCCGAAATTAATCGAGAAATAAAACCATCCGAATGCGCGGGAAATGAGATGCTTGTTGTCCGCGCCGAATTGATCGCCCACGTGTGAGGACACGCACGGCTTGATCCCACCCGCGCCGAACGCAATCAGCCCCAAGCCCAGTCCGAGCCCAAGCCGCGTATGATCGAGCGCCAACACCACGCTTCCCGCGCAATAGACCAACGAAAGCCAGATGATCGTGCGATACTTGCCCCAGAAAGCATCCGCGATAATCGCCCCGAAAGCCGGAAAAAAATAATTGGAGGCAACAAACCAGTGATACCATTCGTTCGCTTGATTATCGCTCATCCCCGCCTTCGCACCCGAACGGTCCACCAAGTACTGCGTCATGAACACCACAAGTACGGCGCGCATCCCGTAGAAATTGAAGCGCTCGGCGGCTTCGTTGCCGACGATGTACGGGATGCCGGGCGGCATCTTATCCGTTTTGATCGGAGCAGTGAGAAATCTCGCGTCGGACATAATTGCTAGATGAGTTTGCAATAATCGAGCAGGCCTTGCCGGCCGCCTTCGCGACCAAAACCGGATTCCTTATAACCTCCAAATGGGGACGTTGGATCAAATTTATTAAAGGTGTTAGCCCAAACCACACCCGCCTTGAGCTCCGTGCTCATTTTCAGGATACGCGAACCCTTGTCGGTCCAGACGCCGGCGCTGAGTCCGTAAGCCGTATTGTTGGCCTTCTCGATCGCTTCCTCCACCGTGCGAAACGTAATCACACTGAGCACGGGACCGAAAATTTCCTCCCGCGCGATCCGGTGACTCATTGTGACGTTAGAGAAAACGGTCGGGCGAAAATAGTAGCCTTTCGCCGGCAGTTTGCACGGCGGCTGAAACAATGTCGCGCCTTCCTTCACCCCGGCGGCGACGAGTCGCTGAATGGTCGCCAGCTGCTCCTTCGAATTGATCGCGCCGATATCAGTGTTCTTGTCGAGCGGATCACCCACCCGAAGCACCTTGATCCGGTTTTTCAGCTTCGCGAGCACTTCAGCCGCAATCGATTCTTGGACCAGCAATCGTGAACCCGCACAACAGACGTGGCCTTGGTTAAAAAAGATTCCGTTTACGATGCCTTCCACCGCCTGATCGATGGGTGCGTCGTCGAATACAATATTCGCCGCCTTGCCGCCGAGTTCCATCGTCATCTTTTTGTCGGTACCTGCGAGCGAGCGCATGATGATCTTGCCGACCTCGGTCGAACCGGTGAAAGCGACTTTGGCCGCCGTCGGATGCGCCATGACCGCCGCGCCGGTCTCTCCAAAACCGGTCACGATATTAACCACTCCGGACGGAAGACCCGCATCCTGGAAAATTTCCGCCAGCTTCAATGCCGTGATGCTCGTCGTCTCCGCGGGTTTAATGACCACGCAATTCCCCATCGCCAGCGCTGGCGCGAGTTTCCACGCGAGCATCAGCAAAGGAAAATTCCACGGAATCACCTGACCCACAACTCCGAGCGGTGCCACGCGGCGTCCGGGTGCGATGTAGTCGAGCTTATCCGCCCAACCGGCATGATAGAAAAAATGCGCCGCCGCCATCGGGACATCGAAATCACGCGACTCCTTGATCGGCTTTCCGCCGTCCATGGTTTCGGCGACGGCAAATTCCCGCGCGCGATCCTGCAGGAGACGGGCAATTCGAAAAATGTATTTCGCCCGGTCACTTCCATCCATTTTTCCCCAGACATTGTCGTAAGCTTTCTTCGCCGCTTTGTAGGCGGCGTCGACATCCCCGGCGTCCGCTAAGGCGATTTCCGCCAGTTTCTTTTCATTCGCGGGATTGATGGAATCGAAATATTTCCCGGCCGTTGGCGCGACGAATTTCCCGTCAATAAACAATTCGTAACGGGATTTCAGCTTCGGATCAGCCGTCTCGGGCGCGGGGTCGAATTGCCAGAGATCGCCAAAAATAAGTTCCGGCTTCGCGCGCGCGCGCGGGTTTTGCTTCGCGATGGATTTGGCCATGGGAATAATCAGTAGGATTCCGCCGCCTCACTGAAATAGTAAGGGGCTTGATAGGCGCCGGTCTTTTGTTTTTCGATTTGCCGCAGGAGATCGTTGAGCAGTGACGAGGCACCAAAACGATAACGGGTATTATTCAACCACGCGTCACCCAGCGTTTCCTTTACGGCGATCAGAAATTGCAGCGCCTGTTTCGCGGTGCGAATGCCGCCAGCCGGTTTCATCGCAATGGGAATACCGGTCGCAAGATAGAAATCGCGGATCGCATCGATCATCACCTGGTTGTTTCCCAGCGTGGCGTTGACAGACGTTTTGCCCGTGCTGGTTTTAATGAAGTCGTTCGGTCGCAAGACGCGCATCGCGAGAAAAGACGCGACGCGAATGTTGTCGTAAGTTTCAAGTTCGCTCACCTCGAGAATAACCTTGAGCGTGGCGGCACCGCAGGCGTCGCGCACCGCGACAATTTCATCCTGCACCAATTGATACTCGCCCGATAAAAATGCTCCGCGATTGATCACCATGTCGATCTCGTCTGCGCCTGCAATCACAGCGGCTTTGACTTCGGCGAGACGCGTCTTGAGTGGTGCTTGTCCCGAGGGGAAAGCGGTGGCGACCGAGGCGATTCTCACCGGGGAGTTCGACCCGAGCGCCCGCCGCGCATATTTCACCATCGACGGGTAAACGCAAACAGCAGCAACCGAGGGAATGGTTGGATCGTCGTGCGGTTGGAGGGCTTTTTGGCAAAGCGATTCCACCTTACCCGGTGTGTCCTTACCCTCCAGTGTGGTCAGGTCGACCATTGATGCCGCGAGTTTGAGGCCGAACATTTTCGCGGAATTCTTTATGCTGCGCGTGGTGTATTTGGCCACGCGCTCTTCCACGCCAATGAAGTCGACCGGACCAACGTCATCGAGCAAACGACGGAATGCAGCTGGGGCGCGCAATGGCATGTGCCGCGAATATCCGTCGAAAATGGGCTTATAACAATGTCAAAGTCGATCCAAAGCCCGTCGCGGAATCATCCGACCCGGGGTGTGCGCGCCGCCTCAATTGCTTTTCAGGTGAGCGCCGAAATCAACGAGTTCCATTTCAAACACCAAAGTCGCATCACGCGGAATCGTCGGCGGTTTGCCGCGAGCACCGTAACCCATTTCAGAAGGCACGATCAAAATCCACTTCTCGCCTTTGTGCATTTTCTGGAGTGCTTCTTCCCATCCATCGATCAATTCACCGCGACCCAGCCGGGTGACGAGCGGATGATCGTGATCGGCGCTTTCATCAAATACACTGCCGTCCAAGAGCGTGCCCTTGTAGATGACCGCCACCATGTTGCCAGGGACCGGACTCGCACTACCCTTCTGACCGGCCTGCACCTCCACATAGCGCAGGCAGGTGTAAGTGCGCTTGGCATTCGGCCATTTTTTCTCGACGAATTCGCGATCTTCTGCGGGCAGCTTTTCGCGCTGCGCATATAAAGATGGAGCGCCGGAAACCAGCAACAGAAGTGAAACAAAGAGTAAGCGATGGATGAGGTTGGGTTTGTTCACGGCTTTTTTGAAGGAGGATTAATGCGAAACGTAGGTATCGATGGCGGCGGCGTCGAGGATTGTTCGCCGGCCGCTGGTTCCTTGGTCGTCTTGACGGTGGGAATTTCCGCCGGACTCGGTGAAGCGACGGTGAGCCCCGCGGTCGGAGTCGCCGTTTTAAATTCATCGGGATGAGCGGCGAAGCCCTCCTCGATCAATTCAATGGCCTTCCGATCCCGCGCCCGGCCCTTGTCGATCTGCCCATTTGGTCCCAATGCATCCATGATCACCGCAATGATACGCCGTCCGTCGCGTTGCGCCGTGGCGCTCAAGCAATACCCAGCACCACCCGTGTAGCCGGTTTTCAACCCATCAACCCCGGCGACTTTCCCGAGGAGGTTATTGTGATTTCGCATGTGCAGTGGGCCACCCTTGCGATTCGCGCCAAAATCCCGCTCCCGGATGGAAGTGTAACGAAGGACATCGGTATTCTTAAGGAGATACCGGCACAAGATCGCGAAATCACGCGGCGTCGTCAGATCGCCATCAGCGATCCGCCGGGACCCCGGCGGCAATCCGTGCGGAGAACGAAAAAGCGTGCGGGTCATGCCCAGTTCGCGCGCCTTCGCGTTCATTAGGTTGACGAATGCGGGCACTGAGCCGCCCGCAGTTCGCGCGAGGGCGTGCGCCGCGTCGTTCGCCGACTGGATCATCATGGCGTAAATCAATTCCTCCACGGGAAAGGTTTCACGAGGATCGAGATAAACCTGCGTCCCACCCATCTTCGCGTCCTCAGGCGCAATCCTGACCGGCGTCTGAAGGGTAACGGAACCGCTGGAAAGTTTATCGTATAGGACGGCAAACGTCATGAGCTTGGTCATGCTCGCCGGCGGAGTCTGCACGTCAGCGCCATCTTCGAGGAGAACACGCCCGCTCGCTGCGTCAGTCACGATGTATCCGCTGTAAGCTTTGCTTGAAGTCTTGTTCGCCTTGGCGGCGAAAGCGGCCACGCAGCTTGTGACGAAAAAGGAGACGATGATAAACCAGCGACGCGTGATCATGGGAAAGTGCCAAGGCAGCGCGCTGAAACGAGCGAAGCAAATATATTTGCACAGAATTAATTGCGGGCAATCGCAGGATGGGTGGCCATCCGCTCCATCGCGCGTCGTAACAGGGTTCGCCCCGGTTCGATCCGATGCCACGGGGAAGCGCCCGACGGATGCGGCAGAGGAATGCAATCGACGGAGTGCCCGCGATAATCGATCCGGAGACACTGCCCGACCAGGAGATTGAGTGACGTTACGGGTAGAAACTGGCTGATGGCCAGTTTTCCCACTGGCAACACCAGCTCTGGTTTGAGCAACGTGAATTCAGCTTCGAGCCAGCGCGAACATGCGGCAATCTCTTCGCGAGCGGGAACGCGATCGCCGCCACCGTCCTTTTTACCGGGGAAGCAACGGCAAACAGCCGCGAAATAAATCCGATCCCGCGTTTCATCCTCCGTCCAACCCAGCCCCTCTCGAAACCATTGGAACAGGGTGCGTCCTGCGGTCCAGGCGAAGGGACGACCAAGTTTCGGCTCCTTATCACCGGGTGCCTGACCGATCAGAATGACCCGTCCACGCACCGGCCGGCCGACGACAGGAGGGCGGTGCATTCGCGGACAGAGTGCACACGCTTCAATCCGTGCAAGATGCTCTTTCATCTCAATCAACGGTGATGTCATTCGCTTGATGGTGCGATCGCTCCAGTCAAAATCACAAAAAAAAAGCGGAGCCGGGAAGGCTCCGCTTGAATTGAAAAATCGGTTCGCGAATGCGAAAGCGATATTAGTAGCGACCGCCGCCACCGCCACCGCCACCGCCGTAACCACCGCGACCGCCACGGCCACCGCCGCCGCCACCGCCGCCGAAGCCACGACGTTCGCCGCCGAAGCCGCCACGACCGCCGCCGCCGCCGCCGAAGCCGCCACCTGGTCGCTCTTCCTTTGGACGGGCTTCATTAACCGTGAGAGCGCGGCCACCGAGATCGGTGCCGTTCATCTTCTCAGTCGCGAGCTTGGCTTCATCAGCCGTGCCCATGGTAACGAAAGCGAAACCGCGTGGGCGACCGGTCATCTTGTCCATGGCGACATAAAGGTCGGTCACGGAACCAAATTGGCTGAAGGCCGAGCGCAGCTCGTCTTCGGTGGTATTAAACGATAGATTTCCAACGTAGAGTTTGGAATTGCTCATGTGATAATTCGTAGATCCTTCGCTATCTGCCAGTCCGTTCCCACCGTGGGTTTCGAAATCATCACTTAAGCCTGACGCTCAGCCTACGACTCACCAGATCCTGTCATCTAAACGCTTTCTCTAACGAGAGCGGTAAGAACGACCAGCGGTGGAGCAAACGCAAGGCAATTGTGGACGATTAGAAAACCACCCTAGCTCCCGCCTAACGGCACTGCATGGGCACTTTGCCCGAATTTGGCCATTCTTACGAATGGGCGTGTAATGACGATGCTGCGACAATGGGTCCAATCCAACTCCATCCTTTCAAGGTGCTTTAAAATCCCGTGAGCCTTTGATTGACATATCATTTTTCGCTCGTCAAGTAGATTAAAACGAACGTTTGATCATATTTTGAAAACTTCTGAAAACGAGTCATTAAAGCAAATTATAGAAATTGCTGAATACTTGTTTTCAATAAATGGCTATCACGGAACCTCTATTCGAGACGTGATTAAAAAGGCCAAGGTTAATCTGGCCGCAGTTAACTACCATTTTGGAAGCAAAGAATCCCTCTATTGCGAAATCTTGCGCCGCCGGCTGAGATCGATGAATCGCGACCGGCTGGAGAAACTCGGGAGGGCCATTGAGCTGGCCGGCGATCAGCCAATTCCATTGGCCCTCATCATTGATATTTTCGCTCGACCACTATTTGAAGCGGACGGCAGCGCACTGGAGAAAAGTGGGCATGCGTCGCGATTGGTCGGCCGAAGCATCGTCGAATCATTGCCCTTCGCGGAGGCGCTGCTGGCGACCGAGCTTCATCCGACAACCGCTCATTTCGCCCGAGCGATTCGAAAACATGCTCCTACCCTCCAGCCGGCGGAGTTTATGTGGCGGCTCAATTTCGTCATTGGCGCGATGCATCACACATTGGCCACCATTCACCAGATGACCACTCTCACGCGCGGTCTTTGCCAAGACAATGACTTCGAGGATGCTTTGCGCCACTTCACCCAATTTGCGGTAGATGCATTCATGGTTTCGCAGCGAAACCCTTGATCCCCGATTTCAAGGAGCGAATGTTTAATATAGGGTTTAAAACCCTTTTGAAGCAGGAGTTATAAGCAAAGACCTTATGCACAAAAAATTAGGGCGCCGGCAGAGCTAATATCGCATGTAATCTAAGGTTCTAGAGCCACCCACTGTGATCGAAGACTTGCGGCCGAGGGGAAAAGTCTTCTTTTCTCACCCTGGCGGCCATCAGTACTGACCCTACTTTTGCTGCAGGAGGTCTCGCGGTGCATGCAGTTGGCAATCGCGACCACCTCTTCGGAACAACTCGCCTCTTCAGCTCTCTGAGGAAGCGTCGAAATACCAAGCAAATGATCGCGGCTGTTATCGTTCTCTCGTTGATATCTCTTTTGGTGGCTACCGATTCGGAGCCCGAAGGCACGGCCATTCCCCCGTGCCCCGAACCGCCGTTGCGCCCAAGCAAAAAAATCGCGCCAAACCAGCCGGCTCCGCAGTCTGACCGTATCGCCGCTTAGTCCTGCGGACGCAGCAGTTTTTTTAGGCGGCATCTGAGCCGACCATTAGGACGTAGAGATTTTGACTGGTTTCGAAAATTGAAACCCAGCCGAACCATCCGCGACGGATCAGGTTCGTCACAGGTTAATTTTTACGCCCTTCCGCCGTGGTCATTTTAAAATCTCACGTCCCACGTTTTCTTAGTTCACTCGTTCAGTGGGTGGATTCCGACTATTCCACCGAATCGGCTGAATCGATTCGCGCTCAACCCGACGGGATAAATTTGGTGAGATGCATTCCTTTCGTGATTCTGCATCTTGGTTGTCTCGGCGTGATCTGGACCGGCGGAAGTTGGTTCGCAGCTGGCGTTGCCGTCGCGCTGTATTTTATCCGCATGTTCGCGGTAACCGGAATCTATCACCGCTATTTTTCACACAAAAGCTACAGCACGTCCCGCTTCGGCCAATTTCTCCTCGCGCTGTTTGGCGCGACTTGCGTCCAACGCGGGGCCCTTTGGTGGGCGTATCATCATCGCCACCATCACCAACATTCCGACGAGCCCGAAGACGTCCACTCGCCGCACGTCCATGGTTTTTGGTGGTCGCACATCGGATGGATCACGAGCCGGCGGAATTTCCCGACTGACTATTCGAAGATCCGGGATCTCGCCAAATTTCCCGAGCTGGTTTTCCTCAATCGGTTCGATGTTCTCGTTCCAGCGCTATTCGCTCTCGGACTGTTTCTCAGCGGTCGCATTCTCGCGCACACCGCGCCCGGCCTGCATACTTCGGGGGCACAACTGCTCGTATGGGGATTTTTTATCAGCACGACTGCTCTCTTTCACGGGACCTCATGCATCAATTCCCTCGCTCACCTCATGGGTAAACGGCGTTTTGAAACCGAAGATGATTCCCGCAACAGCTTCATTCTCTCGCTCATCACTCTCGGCGAAGGCTGGCACAACAATCACCATCGGTATATGTCAGCCACCCGTCAGGGCTTCTACTGGTGGGAAATCGATATCACCTACTACCTTTTAAAAACCCTCTCGTGGACAGGATTTATCTGGGATTTGAAAGGTGTGCCTCCGTCCATCTACCGGGAGGCAGCGTTCCGAAATCACCGCGATGCCGTGACCCGCTTCTCGATGTCTTCCGTCCACGACGAGATCAACACCCTCAAGCGCGTCGTACCCACCGCAGCAGCCATCGCGATCGCGACAGTTAATACTCCGGCGATGTCCGGTCGGCTGGAGCGGGATGAGGGCCGACCCGCTGATAAGAACCTTTGCAGCGAAATCGCCGTGCCCGAGCCGCCTGCCGCATCCGTTCCCCATTCTGCCACGTAGAAGAAGCAATGGTCCGATGACCGGACTTTCGCCTCTTTCTCCATGGATAAACTAGCCATTATCGGCACAGGAATCGCAGGGATGGGTTGTGCGCATTTTTTGCAGCACCATTTCGATCTCACGATTTTCGAGCAAAATGACTACACGGGCGGCCATACGAATACGATCACGGTACCGGAGACGGGAACCGGAAATCCAGTGGCCATCGACACCGGCTTCATGGTGTTCAACTACGAAACCTACCCGCAACTCGCGCGCCTTTTTCAACAGCTTCGGGTACCAGTCAAGAAAACTGCGATGTCATTCAGCGTCCGACATGAAGACTCGGGCCTCGAGTTTGCTGGCTCGTCCCTCAACCACCTTTTTGCCCAACGCCGGAATATCTTTCGTCCTCGGTTTATCCGGATGTTACGGGCAATCGACCGTTTCAACCGTGACGCCGTCGACGCCCTAACCAACCCGCTCTGGTCCAATCTCACGCTCGGCGAGTATGTGAAAACGCGAAACTATGGAGCGGATTTTTTTAATCTCTACCTCGTCCCAATGAGTTCGGCCGTTTGGTCAACGCCGCCGGAAAAAATGCTGTCGTTCCCCGCCACGACGTTGCTGCGCTTCTTCCACAATCACGGTTTTCTCGGCCTGCACACCCAACATCAATGGTGGACCGTCGACGGCGGATCGCGGGAATACGTGAAACGCTTGGTTTCGCCGTGGCACGATCGGATCCGACACAACATGAAAGTCGTGCGCGTGCGCCGTCACGACGGCGGGGCACTTGTGACCACGAGCGACGGCGCATCCCATCAATTTGATTGCGCAATTCTCGCCTGCCATGCCGACCAAGCGCTTCAGCTATTGGACGATCCCACATCGGACGAGCGCCGTTTACTCGGCGAATTTCACTATCAGCCCAATCTCGCCACGCTGCACACGGACGACTCCGTCATGCCGCGCACAAAACTTGCCTGGTCATCGTGGAATTATTCGATTTCGCGCAATGCCGGCGGAGAGATTTTGCCCGCGACCCACTATTGGATGAACCGGCTCCAGGGCGTATCTGATCGCCAGAACTATTTCGTGTCGATCAACGGGAACCAGACGATCGCGCCCCATACTATTTTAAAAACAATCCGTTACGAACATCCCCTTTTTAGCGTGGGCGCCATCAGGGCCCAGCGGGAATTGCCACTGCTCAACGAAAACGCTCGAGGCAAGACGGAGACTTATTTTTCCGGCGCCTGGCAACGATACGGTTTTCACGAAGACGGCCTGCTTTCTGCGGTAAATCTCTGCCAACTACTGCTCGGACGCGACCCTTGGCTGGACCACCCGTCCAATAACACCAGAGCCTGAATAGAATGGAATACTGCATCTCTCCATCGCGCTTGAACGTAGTAATTCCTAGTGAACTCCTGTCTCTACGAATGTCGCGTGATGCACCATCGGTTTGCGCCCAAAACGCATCGATTCGACTACCGTATATTCATGTTCGCGCTGGATCTGGACGAGCTGGAATTACTCCATCGCAAGCTGCGGCTATTTTCGTTCAACCGCAGAAATGTCTATTCATTTCGCGAGGAGGATTTTTTCCCGACCACTGAACCACCGCATAACCCGAGCGCACGCGATTCGCGCGCGGCAACTAGGGTCGCCGCCCGATCCCTGAAAGCTCGTGTTCTCGCGCACCTCGCGGCCCACGGAATAGACCTTACCGGCGGTCGAGTCACGCTGGTCATGCTCCCGCGGGTCTTCGGCTATTTGTTCAACCCGGTTTCATTTTACTTCTGTTACGACCGAAACAACCGACCGATCACTGCGCTCACTGAAGTCACAAATACTTTCAAGGAAATGAAACCTTATCTGCTGGGCCCCGAAACTCGTGCGACCGCGGCAAACGAAACCACTTTTTCACTGCGCACGCCGAAATATTTCTACGTATCGCCGTTCACCGACATGGACGTGTCGTTTGATTTCACGCTCCAAGCGCCCGGCGAAAAACTGTCCGCGCAAATCGACGACTACGACGCCGGGCAGCGTACTCTCACCAGCGTGCTGCGGGGTAACGCCAAGCCGCTAACCGACAGACGTCTGGCGTGGTTTTCGCTCAAATATCCGCTGATCACTCTTAAGATCATTTTCTTCATTCACTGGCACGCCTTGACGCTCTATTTGAAAAAAATCCCGTGGTTTGCCAAGGCCGCGCGCCCCGATGCGCAACGCGACCTCTACCGTCCACACCCTTCAATCGCCAATCCGCCCAAAGCATGAATCAGCTCCTCAATTCCGCCGCCACTGCCACCGCCTCAACCCCGACGGCGGTCGCACCCGTCCACTCTCCGTCATTCTTTCAAGGCGCCGTGCTCAACGCTTTCGCCGAAATGAAACGCGGCCGACTGCGACTGGAACTTCCCGACGGAACCGCGCACGAGTTTGGCGATACCGGAATCGCGGCGCAACAAATCGCACCGGGCGTCAATAACACCGCCTTCATTCGCGTGCGCCGCGCGGCGTTTTTCACCAAAAGCGCTCTCTACGGTGACATCGGTTTCGCCGAATCCTACATCGATGGCGATTGGGAAACGCCCGATCTGACCTCGTTGCTCGGTTGGTTCGTCCTCAATCTCGACAACGCGCCCACGCTTTCCGGATCGCAAAGGGCAAAATCGCTCGCCCTGAATCTTCTCCGTTTCGGCAATCGTATTGGTCATCTCCTTCGCCCCAATACACGCGAAAAGGCTCAGACGAATATTCGCGCTCACTACGATCTGTCGAACGACTTCTTCGCGCTGTGGCTCGATCCTTCGATGATGTATTCCGGGGCGCGCTGGACTTCCGGAGTCGAAACGCTTGAGCAGGCGCAGGCGGCAAAGAACGACGCCCTTTGCCAGAAATTGCATCTCAAGCCAACGGACCACGTGCTCGAAATCGGAACCGGCTGGGGCGGCTGGAGCCTGCACGCCGCTAAAAATTACGGCTGCCGCATCACCACCTTGACCATCTCGCAGCAACAATTTGATCTCGCCCGCCAACGAATCGCCGAAGCCGGTTTGAGCGATCGCATCGAAGTGAAATTGCAGGACTACCGGGATCTCACCGGTCACTATGATAAGATCGTTTCGATCGAGATGCTCGAAGCGGTTGGGCACCGTTATCTCGCCGACTACGCCGACGTGTGCAATCGAGTGCTCAAACACGACGGCTTGATCGCATTGCAATTCATCACCTGTCCCGATTCCCGCTACGATCAGTTGCGGCAAGGCGTGGACTTCATTCAGAAACACATATTCCCCGGGTCACTGCTGCTCTCGGTCAACCGTTTGAACGATCTCTTCGCGAAGAAAGGCGGCTTCGTTCTTCACGGCCTCGAAGACATGGGACGCGACTACGTGCGCACGTTGCTCACTTGGCGTGAAATGTTTCACGCCAAGTTGGAGCAAATCCGGGCGCTCGGTTTCGACGACCGTTTCGTTCGTAAATGGAATTACTATTTCTGCTACTGCGAAGTCGCGTTCTCGATGCGCAACATCTCCGTGGTGCAAACGGTCCACACGCGTCCCAACAATCTGTCTCTCCAAACCGCAGAATGATCTGGTTCCTGCGTATTCTGTTCGCGGCTATCTTGGCCTCCATGCTCTGGGTGACCACGTGGGCGGGGTTGCAGGTTTCCTTGTTCGCCATTCCGCATTCGGTCAGCGCTCACCCCTGGTTCATCGCGACGCTTTTCGACGCGTACTGGGGATTTGTCACTTTCTATATTTGGGTCGCCTACAAAGAAGCGGCGTGGCTTTCGCGCCTGCTTTGGTTCGCAACGATCCTGTTGCTGGGAAATATCGCCATGTCGCTCTATTGCCTCATCCAACTGTGGCGCGTGCCGTCCAACGCAAACGTCAATGACGTGCTGCTGCGTTCGCCTCGCACCGTTTCCTGCTGGGTGCCGTTAAGCTTACTTGTCGTCAGCACCGCGATTGCATGGCGCGTGCAGTGAAATTCATTGCCCCATGACGCCGTTATTTCTCATCGCTACTGCCTGGGGCGGGTTGGCGGTGGTTTTTGGTTTATTTTTTATCGTGGCCCGCCGCATCAACAACTACGGCGTCGTGGACATAATCTGGTCCTATGCGTTTGCCGCGCTCGCCATTTACTATGCAATGCTCGGCGATGGCTGGTTGATACGGCGCATCCTGATCGCGTGCATGGTCACGGTTTGGAGTGCGCGACTCGGCACCCACCTTTACCGGCGCGTAGTTAGCCACCACCCGGCGGAAGACGGACGCTATGCGCAACTGCGCAAAGCGTGGGCCGGGAATTTCATTCCCAAGATGGCTGGTTTTTTCCAAATGCAAGCCGCGTCAGTCGTTCTGCTCGGCGTCGCTTTTTTCGTTGTCTGTCTCAACCGCGATCCACACCTCCGTCCGCTGGAAATTGCCGGTGCCATCTTGTGGCTGCTTGCCCTCGTCGGTGAAGCGGTGGCCGATGCGCAGCTCGCCGCATTCAAGCGGCACCACCGTAACAAGGGCCACGTCTGCGATGTCGGACTCTGGTATTTCAGCCGGCATCCAAACTATTTTTTCGAGTGGTTGATCTGGGTTTCGTATTTCGTCTTCGCTCTCGCTTCTCCGTGGGGATGGATCGCGGCCATTGGTCCGGCGAGCATCCTTTATCTGCTGTTACGCGTAACAGGAATACCGCTGACCGAGGAACAATCTCTCCGCTCCAAAGGCGACGCCTATCGCCAGTATCAAAAGACCACGAGCGTGTTCGTTCCTTGGTTTCCAAAAAAACCATGATCGATGCTTTGCTTAAAAAAAACCTGCTGCCGGATTGGCTGATTCGAATCGGAATCAGGCGGTTGCTCCGCGAACGTCTGCAAGATGAAGAATCGACCGACAATGCCGCCAAGGTGCGCATTTTTGCCGAGGAACTCCGTCAACAACCGATTGCCGTTAACACTGCGGAATCAAAGGAACAGCACTACGAGGTACCGACCGTTTTTTATCAGCAATGCCTCGGTCCCCGTCTGAAATATTCCAGTTGTTACTACGAGCGCGGTAGCGAATCACTCGCCCAAGCCGAGGAGAAGATGCTCGCGCTCACCTGTGAACGGGCCCGAATCACAAACGGATCAAACATTTTGGAGCTCGGGTGCGGATGGGGTTCACTGACGCTGTGGATGGCGGAAAAATATCCGCAGTCCCGGATCACAGCAGTTTCACATTCTCGCACGCAACGCGAACACATCACCAGCGAAGCGCTCCGGCGCGGCTTTTCCAACGTGACCGTGATCACCTGCGACATGAACGATTTCGAAATCGCAGCCGGACAATTCGACCGCGTCGTTTCGGTGGAAATGTTTGAGCACATGAAGAACTGGCCGCGGTTGATGGGAAATATTTCACGAGGGATGAAATGCGGAGGCTTTTTTTTCGCGCATGTTTTTGTCCACGCCCGCTTCGCCTATCATTTCGTCGTGCGCGACGAAACCGATTGGATGAGCAAATATTTTTTCACCGGCGGCATGATGCCTTCGCACGATCTTTTCGGGCGGTTTCAGGAAGATCTGAAATTAATCATGGAGTGGAAGGTCAACGGCACGCACTACGCCAAAACCGCCGAGCACTGGTTGCAAAACATGGACGCCCACCGGGCGGAGATCATGCCGCTTTTCGCCGAAGCCTACGGTCCCGATCAAGCGGTCAAATGGTGGGCTTACTGGCGCGTATTTTATCTTTCCTGCGCCGAACTTTGGAATTTCAGCGATGGCGAGGAATGGCACGTCAGCCACTATCTTTTCCAGAAACTTTAATCGTGCAAAGTAAGTGACGCAACGATCACTTCGGTGTTCTAGTCACATTCAGTCCGCGACCTCTAATGATTCCAGGCCACACTCATCTTTGCTGAATTTCGCTGCTCGTGATTGACTAATCCAAGCATCGTCGACTTCCCGCCGCTACAAAGAAAATGTTCACTCGCCTCCTTGTCCTCGCCGCTTTTCTTTTTCCCGCTTTGCGCGCCTCGGTACCGGACGGGTTGATGCAACAGGCTGCTGCCGCCGAAGCGCGTCAGGATTCGCAAACTGCGCTCGAACTGTATCAACGCGCGGATAAAATCAGTCCCGACAATCCGGCCGTCCTGCAAAAAATCGCGCGGCAATATTCCGACTTGGTCGCAGTGCAGCCCGAAATCGCCGGGAAAAAGCACTACGCCGAAATCGCCTTGGACTATTCTCAGCGCGCCGTCGCGCTCGCGCCCGAAAATGCCGTGAACGTACTGTCGCTTGCCGTGTGTCACGGCAAACTCGCGCTCTATAGTGACACCCGCGACAAGGTGAATTATTCCCGTCTCGTCTGGGAGGAAACGAACCGCGCACTGGCTCTGAACCCCAACTATGCGTGGGCCCATCACGTGCTTGGACGCTGGAATTGCGAGGTCGCTTCACTCCATAGCGTTTCAAAATTTTTCGTGAAGCTGCTTTATAGCGAGCTTCCTCCAGCCTCGACCGACGAAGGCGTTCGACAACTCCAAATCGCAACCAAACTGGAACCGGACGAATTGAATCACTGGCTTGAGCTTGGTTTCGCGTATCTTGCGGCGGGAGAAAATGACCAAGCCCGCGCGCAATGGAATCAGTGCCTCGCGATGCATTCGCGCGGCATCCATGACGACTCCGCTATGAAGAAAGCCCGCGACGCGCTGGTAAAACTGGACTGATTCCTGCCGCTTCTCCGGTGATCTCGAACTCGCACGCCGAAGGTTCGTTCAAAGAAAAAGCCGGACGAGCTGTCCGGCTTAACTTTAACCCTTCACTCGCGTTTTAGTGCAGCGCTTGCACCACGAGTTTTTCATAGTCGTCCTTCGGCATCGCACCCACCTTCCGGTTTACGATCCGCCCTTCCCGATTGATCAAAAACGTCGTCGGGATGGATTCGAATCCACCAAAAGCGTCGACAATATCACTGTCGGCCATCGCAACGGTGTAATTCATTTCTTTCGCTTGGACGAATTTCTTAACGTAATCGGACTTTTTGTTGTCGATGGAAACACCGACGATCACCAAACCCTGCGGCCCGTATTTTTTTTGCAATTCGATATAGCCCGGGATTTCTCCGACGCAGGGCACGCACCATGTGGCCCAGAAGTCCAACACGACCACTTTCCCCTTGAGTTCCGCAGAGCCAACTTCGTGGCCATTGAGATCCGTAAGTTTCCATGTTGGTTCGATTTGATTAACCAAGACTGGCGTATCCGCAGCCCGCGCGCGGGGACTCACAAAAAGCAGCACCGCTGCAACGATTCCTATCCACGAACCTAAGGCCATAAATTTCGGTGATTTCATAATGGTGAGAGCCACCACCCTCACTCTTCTTCCCCGAAAACACAAACGGGCAGCGCGAGTGGCAAACTTCAGGGCGTCGTTATCTCGACATTCAGAACATCGATGAATTTCTTCATCGCTGGAGTCAGCACCCGCCCCTTGCGATGCATGATCGCCAGCGGTCGCGTGAACTCCTTACCCTTAAAGTTAATCG